>NZ_JBAWDE010000447.1:0-5177 GCF_049590575.1 Pseudomonas sp. | reverse complement strand
CACATTCGACCGCATTCCAAGGGATGCACTCGGTCAATTGTGGGAGCGGGCTTGCTCGCGAAGGCGGCGACTCGGTCTCCAGCCTACAACCAAATCGCGTCCCACAGCGGATAGTAACCAATCTGCTTCACCAGCCCCGCCCGCAGAGGATTGGCCACCACATACCTGGCCATTTTTACCAGATTGTCCTCCTTGCGTAGCGCACGGTCATGAAAACTGGTTTGCCAAAGGCGGCCTTTGCGTCCGGTAGCACCGTTCACGCTCCGGGTGCTTTTGGATTTCACTTGGCAAAGCAGATCCCCCAGCGAGCCTTTTTGCAATTCGATCAGCCAATGGAAATGGTCTGGCATTACCACCCAGGCCAGGGACTTGGCCAGCCCTTGGTATTGCGCGAGTCTGAATTGCACGACCACCAATCTACCCAAGTGAACGTCACTGAATATCGGTACGCGTTCGTGGGTATTGGTAGTGATCAGGTAGATGCGGTTCGGTTCGCTGAACCGCCCGATACGCAGGCGGTGTGAGGTGGCGAGATCAGGCATTCCTTGGCCTCTCTGCAGATGGGGTTCTGAGAGGCTAGATCTTGGTGACTGATACTGATCGCAAGGCTGTTGGCAGGATGTGTCCGGGAGGGCGCTTTCGCGAGCAAGCCCGCTCCCACAGAGGCTCTACGATGTTCATGCAATGTGTGTCTGCAACCAAATCCCCTGTGGGAGCGGGCTTGCTCGCGAAGGGCACAGGCGCCGCGGTGGTTCAGTCCGGCTCACAGCCCTTGAGCACCAACCGAATAATCGTTTGCGCCGCTGCCTCGTAATCGGCCTCATCCAGGCTGGCCTTGCCGGTCACGGCCGAGATCTGCCAGTCAAAATCGGCGTAGGTCTGCGTCGCCGCCCAGATGCTGAACATCAGGTGATGGGGGTCAATGGCGGCGATCAGGCCGCGATCCACCCAGCTCTGGATGCAGTCGATATTATGCTTGGCCTGGGCGTTCAGCTGTCCGACCTGGTCCGCGCTCAGGTGCGGGGCGCCATGCATGATTTCGCTGGCGAACACCTTGGAGGCAAAGGGCAGGTCGCGGGAGATACGGATTTTCGAGCGGATGTAATTGCTCAGCACCACCGAAGGCTCACCCTCGGGGTTGAACGGCGTGGAGGCGGCCAGGATCGGCTCGATAATGCTTTCGAGCACCTCGCGGTAGAGGTTGTCCTTGGACTTGAAGTAGTAATAGACATTGGGCTTGGGCAGCCCGGCCTTGGCGGCGATGTCGCTGGTTTTGGTCGCGGCGAAGCCCTTGTCGGCAAACTCCTCGCTGGCCGCCCGCAGGATCTTTTCTTTATTGCGCTCGCGAATGGTGCTCATAAACCAGGGTTTTCCTTGCCAGGACAGGCGGTTGGGCATGGTAGCACCGGCTATCCGTGAGCCTCAACAATGTGCCCGCAATGCTCTGCGCCGCGTTATGCTCGCCGCTCTCTCTTTTACGGATGCCCGATTCATGGCAGGAAGCAGCTTGTTGGTGTTGATAGACGATATCGCCGCAGTACTCGATGACGTCGCCCTGATGACGAAAGTGGCCGCCAAGAAAACCGCCGGTGTACTGGGCGATGATCTGGCGCTCAACGCGCAGCAAGTCTCGGGGGTACGTGCCGAACGGGAAATCCCGGTGGTGTGGGCGGTAGCCAAGGGCTCGTTTATAAACAAGCTGATTTTGGTGCCCGCCGCTTTGTTGATCAGCGCGTTTGCGCCTTGGGCGGTGACGCCATTGTTGATGCTGGGGGGCGCTTACCTGTGTTTCGAAGGTTTTGAAAAACTCGCGCACAGCTTTTTTCACAAGCGCACCGAAGAGCAGGCGCATCTGGTCGAGGCCGTGGCCGACCCGGCGACTGATCTGGTGGCGTTTGAGAAGGACAAGATCAAGGGCGCCATCCGCACCGATTTCATCCTTTCAGCAGAAATCATCGCCATCACCCTGGGTACCGTGGCCGATGCGCCGTTGATGCAGCAGGTGATCGTGCTGTCGGGCATTGCCATTGTGATGACCATCGGCGTGTATGGGCTGGTGGCCGGCATCGTCAAGCTGGACGATCTGGGCCTGTGGCTGACCCAGAAGCCCGGCCAGATGGCCCGCAGTATCGGCGGTGGAATTTTGCGCGCGGCGCCGTACATGATGAAAAGCCTGTCGGTAATTGGCACGGCGGCGATGTTCATGGTCGGCGGTGGCATCCTGACCCATGGTGTGCCGGTGGTGCATCACTGGATCGAAGCGGTGAGCCTGAGCACCGGCGGTTTGGCGTGGCTGATGCCGACCTTGCTGAATGCGGTGGCAGGAATTATTGCGGGGGGCATCGTGTTGGCGCTGGTCAGCGTGGTCGGCAAAACCTGGAAAGCCGTCAAGGCATAAACCGCGGACACAAAAAAAGGCCATTCAATCGAATGGCCTTTTTTGTGGGCGTTTACTCGGCGATCTGCAACTTGCGTGATTCGGTGTAGATGTAGCGCACCTTCTCGTACTCGAACGGCGAGTTCATCTGGCCGTAGCGGAAGCTGGTCTGGTAGCGCTTGTCGACGGCGCGCAGGGCCCAGATTTCTGGATGGTTGGAGCTGACTTCCGCGACGTTGAGGAAGTTGATCTCGGTCTCGGCGCCGTAGTCGACGATCAAACCGGTGGTGTCGCGCAGGTTCGATGGGCCGAAGATCGGCAGCACCAGGTAGGCGCCGCCAGGCACGCCGTAGAAGCCCAGGGTCTGGCCGAAGTCTTCGCTCTGACGCGGCAGGCCCATGGACGTCGCCGGGTCCCACAGACCGGCGATGCCGAGGGTGGTGTTGACCAGCAGGCGTCCGGTGGTTTCCAGGGAGCGCTGGCCCTTTAACTGCAGCAGGCTGTTCAACAGGTTGGGCACGTCGCCCAGGTTGTTGAAGAAGTTGCTCACGCCGGTGCGCAGGAAGCTTGGGGTCACGTAGGTGTAGCCATTGACCACCGGCAGGAACACCCATTGGTCGAAGCGGTAGTTGAAGTGGTAGACGCGGCGGTTCCACGACTCCAGCGGGTCATAGACGTTCAGGGCGTTGACGGACGAACGTTCAAATTCACGCTGGTCCAGGCCCGGGTTGAACTTGAGCTTGGTCAGCGGTTCCTTGAAGCCATCGGAACCCACCACGGTGGGTGCGTGAGCCTTGCTGTTGTCGGCATTGGCCACGCCTGCACACATCAGGGCGGCAAGCAGCAGAAGATATTTAGCCACGGAAGAACTCCAGCATGGCGTCGGCGTTGACGCGGTAATTGAGGTTGCCGCAATGGCCGCCCAGGGGGTAGACGGTCAAGCGATCGCCGAAGGTTTGACGCAGGAAGCCAAGGTCGCCAGGGCCCAGGATCACGTCGTCGGCGTTGTGCATTACCGCGATTTTCGGACTGCTGTGCAGGTAGTCCTTGAGGGCGTACAGGCTGACCTGGTCGACCAGTTGCAGCAGGCTGCCGCCGTCCGAGCGGGCGCGCCACATCGGGATAACCTGTTCGGTGAGGTAGCAGTCGAAGTCACACTGCAGTGCACGCTTGAGGAACGGCGTGAGGCTGGTGCCTTCGGTGATCGGGTATTTCGGCGGGATGATCAGGCCGCGGCGGTTGATCAGGTCCGAGGTAAACGCGATGTCGGCCGCCGAGAAGCGAAATGAGGTGCCGATCAGCATGGCCATCTGTTCGTTGGTCAGGTGCTGCTTGGATTGCTGGAAGTCGTAGAGCAGGGCGTCATTGAGGTCGATATAGCCCTTTTGCTGGAAGTAGCGGGTCAGCTTGTTCAACACCAGCTCATAGAACGTGGTGGTGTTGTTGATGCCCTTGACCTCGGTCTGCACCAGCTTGTCGAGGTTGGTGATCGACGTGTAGAGGTTGACCGGCGGGTTGAGCAGCAGCACTTTCTTGAAGTTGAAACTGCGACGGGTCTCGTCCAGCTTGCTGACAAAAGCCGCATCCAGGGCGCCGAGGCTGTAGCCGGTGAGGTAGAAGTCGGTCACCGGCAGCGAGGCGTTCTGCGCGCGCACGGCCTGCATCACGCGGTACATGTCCTCGGCGTCTTCCTGGCTGATGCCGGGCGTAGCGAAGCGCGAGGCCGAGGCGATGAAGTCGAAACTGGTGGGCGACGACAGTTGAACCACGTGGTAGCCGGCCTGGTAATACAGCTTTTTCAGGTATTCGTTAATGCTGCTGTCGAACCGCGCGCCGGTGCCGGCGATCAGGAAAATCAGCGGCGCGGCACGGTCCTGCTTAGCAATTCGATAGGTAAGCTTTTTAACTGCCCAGAAGTTGTCCGGCAGGCTGAATTCGCGCTCGGGGCGCATGTTCAGGGTGTAGTCGGATTGGTTGATTTCGTCGTCGGTCGGCAATTTAGGCCGAAGGTCGGGCGGGGTGGTGGCGATGGTCGCTTCGAACGGGTTCGTCAAAGGGTAGCCATAGGTGGCTTGGTCGATATCGACGGCCAGTGCTGACGCACTCAAAAAAAGGCTGCCCAGCAAGGCAGCGCAGCGCAAGGAACGGAGCATGACTTAATCCCTAAGAGGAAAGGTGCTGAATGAAGTTCGCAGGCTATGACCACCGCGTTGCCACCGAAGTGCCAGCCCTCGGCACTAAAAGTCGGAAAAAACGTCGGAATCGGGGTAATAGTAGCGAGACGATACACTTTGGCACGCATCAGTGAACACTAATTGTGTAGATGCACCTTGCTTACGGCCACTGGCACATTAAGCTGAGCGCCGTTTTTGCCTATCGGAGTGCTCCATGTCCCGTCGCTTGCCGTTGATTTTACTGCTTATTGCCCTGCCGCTATGGCTGGCCGCCAGTTATGCCGCGCGTTATGGCTTTATGGAGGATGGCCAATGGGTGGGCCTGTGCGCCGATGAAGCCAGCCGGTGGGAATGCCAGTTGCGTTCGAACCTGGGCTGGATGATTCACTTCAGGGTGCTGGGCTGGGCGGCGCTCGTTGCGTCGGTGCTGGGATTTTTTGTGCCGGGCCGGGCAGGGTGGTGGTTGGCGGTGCTGGGGATGGTGTTCGGGCTGCCGGCGCTGGCGTTGTACAACACGACGTTTGCGGTGTTTGCCGTGGTGATTGCGGGGTTGCGGTTGGTCAGGAAGCCTCGGGTCGCCTGACAGGGCCAATCGGGGGCAAGCCCCCTCCCACACTATGTGGGAG
>NZ_JBAWDE010000446.1:0-7145 GCF_049590575.1 Pseudomonas sp. | reverse complement strand
GGCGGTGTGTCAGTAACAGATTTGCCTACTGATACACCGCATTCGCGAGCAAGCCCGCTCCCACACTGATTTGTGGTGTGGCTTACTTCTTTACCAAGGCCGAACACGCCGCTTTGAAGGCCTCATGCTGATACTTGTTCAGCGTGGCCGGCAGCTCAAAATTGTGTTTCTTGTTCTGCGCATTAATGGTCTGCGGCGACAACAACGTCACCTCAACGCCGTCGAGCAACTGAAACACGCCTTCAATCTTGAACGTAGTCGGGCCACCGGCGAACTCGCCTTTCTTGCTGCGCTTCTTGATCGCGATGCGGGTGATCGCGTTTGCCTGCACGAACGCCTTCACCTGGGTGGCGAAGGCTTTGACGTTAGCCGCTTCATCGTCGTCTTCGAGGGCGATTTTCTTGGTGGCCAGGGCGACGTGGGTCAGCGCCTGGTTGTCCAGTGAAGCGACGGCGATGATGGCTTCGCTGCCTTTGATTTCGATGCCGCAAATAGTCATGAATGGCCTTGGTTCAGAACGGAAGTGGCGGGGATTGTCGCTTATTCCTGCCCAATCGACTCCAAAAACTCCGACCGCTCATCACTCATCCGCGCCAAACAGTCATTCTGCGCAATCGCATAGGCCTTGGAGCCAGTCACCGCCGGGAAGGTGTCCACCGCGCAGTCGGCGTCACGCAGTTTTTCCCACTTCTGCTGGGCATCCTTCAGACGAGCGGTAATGTCGGCCAGTTGCGACTTGTTGCTGGCGTAGGTCGACGCCATGCGTTCCAGCAGCCCCTGGTAGTTATCCTTGAGCAACTGCTCGGCGGTGGTTTTGTTGTAGGTGGCGCATTCCAGGGTTTGCTTGTCGTTTTCGATGCCATCGCACGGCGTGCTGTCGGTGTCTTCGGCTGCGTGGACGCCGGTTGCGATGAGTGCCAAAGCCAGGAAAATCGATTTCATTGCGCCGTCTCATATCAGGTGATGCGGAATTCTGGCTCAAGCGTAAGACAAAGAACAGTCGCCAGTCGGACCTGCGATCACTGCCTTTGTCGCGGATTGACGCTTTCGGCAATTCCCCTGTCGTTTTTGCACCCGGTTCGTTCAGCCCCTGGGCATATGCTGGCCCCAAAGCGCCGGCAGACGATTCGGCGCATGAATCGCCAATAAGGGGACGCCTGATGAGCCCAGCCGAATTGCACGCCGACAGCATCGTTATCGACGGGCTGATCATTGCCAAGTGGAACCGCGACCTGTTCGAAGACATGCGCAAAGGCGGCCTGACTGCCGCCAACTGCACCGTGTCGGTGTGGGAAGGCTTCCAGGCCACGATCAATAACATCGTGGCCAGCCAGACCCTGATCCGTGAAAACAGCGACCTGGTGATCCCGGTGAAAACCACCGCCGATATCCGCAAAGCCAAGGAACTGGGCAAGACCGGCATCATCTTCGGCTTCCAGAACGCCCATGCGTTTGAAGACCAACTGGGCTACGTCGAGATCTTCAAGCAGCTCGGCGTGGGCGTGGTGCAGATGTGCTACAACACCCAGAACCTGGTCGGCACCGGCTGCTACGAGCGCGACGGCGGCCTGTCGGGTTTCGGCCGCGAGGTGGTAGGCGAAATGAACCGCGTCGGCATCATGTGCGACCTGTCCCACGTCGGCTCCAAAACCAGCGAAGAAGTCATCCTCGAATCGAAAAAGCCGGTGTGCTACTCCCACTGCCTGCCGTCCGGCCTGAAAGAACACCCGCGCAACAAGTCTGATGAAGAACTCAAGTTCATCGCCGACCACGGTGGTTTTGTCGGCGTGACCATGTTCGCGCCGTTCCTGGCCAAGGGCATCGATTCGACCATCGACGACTACGCCGAAGCCATCGAATACACCATGAACATCGTCGGCGAAGACGCCATCGGCATCGGCACCGACTTCACCCAGGGCCATGGCCAGGATTTCTTCGAAATGCTGACCCATGACAAGGGCTATGCCCGCCGCCTGACCAGCTTCGGCAAGATCATCAACCCGCTGGGCATCCGCACCGTGGGCGAGTTCCCCAACCTCACCGAGACCCTGCTCAAGCGCGGCCACAGCGAGCGCGTGGTGCGCAAGATCATGGGCGAGAACTGGGTCAACGTCCTCAAAGACGTCTGGGGCGAATAAGCCAACCTCTCTTTTCCCCCGGCCATCCACGCCGGGGGCATCAATACGAATTTTCTGGAGTTAAGTTTCCATGGCCAAGATCGCCCCGCAATTGCCAATCGAAGTCGACAGCGAAACCGGTGTCTGGACCTCCGACGCCCTGCCGATGCTGTATGTGCCGCGCCATTTCTTCGTCAACAACCACATGGGCATCGAAGAAGTGCTGGGCGCCGACGCCTACGCCGACATCCTCTACAAGGCCGGCTACAAATCCGCTTGGCACTGGTGTGAAAAAGAAGCTGAATGCCACGGCCTGGAAGGCGTAGCGGTGTTCGAACACTACATGAAGCGCCTGTCGCAACGCGGCTGGGGCCTGTTCAAGATCCAGGACATCGACCTCGACAAAGGCACCGCCAGCGTCAAGCTCGAGCACTCGGCGTTCGTCTACGTGTATGGCAAGGTCGGGCGCAAGGTCGACTACATGTTCACCGGTTGGTTTGCCGGTGCCATGGACCAGATTCTGCAGGCGCGCGGCAGCCAGATTCGCACCGTGGCCGAACAAGTGTACGGAGGCTCCGAAGAGGGCCACGACGACGGCCTGTTCACCGTCAAGCCGTTGTAAGTCGAGGAACCGTGCCATGGCTTTCGAAGCAATGTTCGCGCCGATCCAGATCGGCAAACTGACCATCCGCAACCGCGTGCTCAGCACCGCTCACGCCGAGGTGTACGCCACCGACGGCGGCATGACCACCGACCGCTATGTGAAGTATTACGAAGAGAAAGCCAAGGGCGGAATCGGCCTGGCGATTTGCGGCGGCTCTTCCAGTGTGGCCATCGACAGCCCGCAAGGCTGGTGGAAATCGGTGAACCTGGCCGATGACCGGATCATCCCGCACTTCCAGAACCTGGCGGATGCCATGCACAAGCATGGCGCCAAGATCATGATCCAGATTACCCACATGGGCCGTCGCTCGCGCTGGGACGGCGAGCACTGGCCGACGCTGCTGTCGCCGTCAGGCATCCGCGAGCCGGTGCACCGCGCCACCTGCAAGACCATCGAGCCGGAGGAAATCTGGCGGGTGATCGGCAACTACGCCACCGCTGCGGCGCGCGCCAAGGCCGGTGGCCTGGACGGCGTGGAATTGTCGGCGGTGCACCAGCACATGATCGACCAGTTCTGGAGCCCACGGGTCAACAAGCGCACCGATGAATGGGGCGGCAGCTTCGAAAACCGCATGCGGTTCGGCCTGGAAGTGCTCAAGGCCGTACGCGCCGAAGTCGGCCCGGATTTCTGCGTCGGCATCCGCCTGTGCGGGGATGAATTCCACCCGGACGGCCTGTCCCACGAGGACATGAAACAGATCGCCAAGTATTACGACGACACTGGCATGCTCGACTTTATCGGCGTGGTCGGTTCGGGTTGCGACACCCACAACACCCTGGCCAACGTGATCCCCAACATGAGTTATCCACCGGAGCCGTTCCTGCACCTGGCGGCCGGGATCAAGGAAGTGGTCAAGGCCCCGGTGCTGCACGCGCAGAACATCAAGGACCCGAACCAGGCCACGCGCATTCTGGAAGGCGGCTATGTGGACATGGTCGGCATGACCCGTGCGCACATTGCCGACCCGCACCTGATCGCCAAGATCAAGATGGGCCAGATCGACCAGATCAAACAGTGTGTCGGCGCCAACTACTGCATCGACCGCCAGTACCAGGGCCTGGACGTGCTGTGCATCCAGAACGCCGCGACCTCCCGCGAATACATGGGCGTGCCGCACATCATCGAGAAATCCACCGGGCCCAAACGCAAGGTCGTGGTGGTGGGTGCCGGCCCGGCCGGGATGGAAGCGGCGCGCGTCGCCGCCGAGCGTGGCCACGACGTGACCCTGTTCGAAAAGAAAGACTTTATCGGCGGGCAGATCACCACGGCTTCCAAGGCGCCGCAACGCGACCAGATCGCCGGCATCACCCGCTGGTTCCAGCTGGAACTGGCGCGGCTGAACGTCGACCTGCGCCTGGGCGTGGCGGCGAATGCCGACGCCATCCTCGACCTGCGCCCGGACGTGGTGGTGCTGGCCGTCGGCGGGCATCCGTTCCTGGAGCAGAACGAACACTGGGGCGCGGCTGAAGGCCTGGTGGTCAGCAGCTGGGACGTGCTCGACGGCAAAGTCGCGCCGGGCAAGAACGTGCTGGTCTACGACACCATCTGCGAGTTCACCGGCATGTCGGTGGCGGACTTTTTGGCGGACAAGGGCAGCCAGGTCGAGATCGTCACCGACGACATCAAACCCGGCGTGGCCGTGGGCGGTACGTCGTTCCCGACTTACTACCGCAGCATGTACCCGAAGGAAGTGATCATGACCGGCGACATGATGCTGGAAAAGGTCTACCGCGAAGGCGACAAGCTGGTGGCGGTGCTGGAGAACGAATACACCGGCGCCAAAGAGGAGCGGGTGGTGGACCAGGTGGTCGTGGAAAACGGCGTGCGCCCGGATGAGGAAATCTACTACGCCCTCAAGCCCGGCTCGCGCAACAAGGGCCAGATGGACATCGAAGCCTTGTTCGCGATCAAGCCGCAACCATGCTTGAGCGAGGCGGGTGACGGGTACTTGCTGTTCCGCATCGGCGATTGTGTGGCGCAGCGCAATACCCACGCCGCGATCTATGACGCCCTGCGCCTGTGCAAGGATTTCTGACCCGCGCATGGCCAAAAATGTGGGAGGGGGCTTGCCCCCGATAGCGGTGAGTCAGCCAACGCTGTATCAACTGACACTCCCTCATCGGGGGCAAGCCCCCTCCCACATTTCAGGGCCAGTTTCACTTTAGATTTGTGTGGTCTGTGGGAGCTTCACCATGTTGAACACCTTGCTGCCTATTCTCTTGTTTGCCGCCCTGGGCCTCGCCGTCCTCGGCGCCCTGCGCCGGGTGAACATGTGGCGCCGCGGCCGTGCCTCCAAGGTCGACCTGCTCGGCGGCCTGCTGGCCATGCCCAAGCGCTACATGGTCGACCTGCACCACGTGGTCGCGCGCGACAAATACATCGCCAACACCCACGTCGCCACTGCCCTGGGGTTTGTGCTGTCGGCGCTGCTGGCGATTCTGGTGCATGGCTTCGGCCTGCATAACCGCATCCTCGGCTATGCCTTGCTGCTGGCTTCGGTGCTGATGTTTGTCGGCGCCACCTTCGTCTACCTGCGCCGACGCAACCCACCTGCGCGCCTGTCAAAAGGCCCGTGGATGCGCCTGCCGAAAAGCCTGATGGCGTTCTCGGTGAGCTTTTTCCTGGTGACCTTGCCGGTGGCCGGGATTCTGCCCGCCGACTTCGGCGGCTGGCTGCTGGCCGCGTTGCTGAGTGTGGGCGTGCTGTGGGGCGTGTCGGAAATGTTCTTCGGCATGACCTGGGGCGGCCCGATGAAGCACGCCTTCGCCGGCGCCCTGCACCTGGCCTGGCACCGCCGCGCCGAACGCTTCGGCGGCGGCCGTTCCACCGGGTTGAAACCGCTGGACCTCAGCGATAAATCCGCGCCACTGGGCGTGGAAAAACCCAAGGATTTCACCTGGAACCAACTGCTCGGCTTCGACGCCTGCGTGCAGTGCGGCAAGTGCGAAGCGGCGTGCCCGGCATTTGCTGCCGGCCAGCCACTGAACCCGAAAAAGCTGATCCAGGACATGGTGGTCGGCCTGGCCGGTGGCACCGACGCCAAGTTCGCCGGTAGCCCCTATCCGGGCAAGCCAGTCGGCGAACATAGCGGCAACCCGCACCAGCCGATCGTCAATGGCCTGGTCGACGCCGAAACCCTGTGGTCCTGCACCACCTGCCGTGCGTGCGTGGAAGAGTGCCCGATGATGATCGAGCACGTGGACGCCATCGTCGACATGCGCCGCCACCTCACCCTGGAAAAAGGCGCCACGCCGAACAAGGGCGCCGAGGTCCTGGAAAACCTGATCGCCACCGACAACCCCGGCGGCTTCGCACCGGGCGGTCGCCTCAACTGGGCAGCGGACTTGAACCTGCCGTTGCTCAGCGACCAAGGCAGCTGCGACGTGCTGTTCTGGGTCGGCGATGGCGCTTTCGACATGCGTAACCAGCGCACCTTGCGTGCGTTCGTCAAAGTGCTGAAAGCCGCCAAGGTCGACTTTGCCGTGCTCGGCCTGGAAGAACGCGACAGCGGCGACGTCGCCCGCCGCCTGGGCGATGAAGCCACGTTCCAATTGCTGGCCACGCGCAATATCCAGACCCTGGGCAAATACAGTTTCAAGCGCATCGTCACCTGCGACCCGCACAGTTTCCATGTGCTGAAAAACGAATACGGCGCCTTCAACGGCGACTATGTGGTGCAGCACCACAGCACCTTTATGGCCGAGTTGATCGGCGAGGGCGCGCTGAACCTGGGCCAGCACAAGGGCAACAGCGTGACCTATCACGACCCGTGCTACCTGGGCCGCTACAACGGCGAATACGAGGCGCCGCGCCAAGTGCTGCGCGCGTTGGGTATCGAGGTCAAGGAGATGCAGCGCTCGGGCTTGCGCTCACGCTGCTGCGGCGGTGGCGGCGGTGCGCCGATCACCGACATTCCCGGCAAGCAACGTATCCCGGACATGCGCATGGACGACATCCGCGAAACCGGCGCCGAGCTGGTGGCGGTAGGTTGCCCGCAGTGTACGGCGATGCTCGAAGGCGTGGTCGAACCACGCCCGTTGATCAAGGACATTGCCGAACTGGTGGCCGACGCATTGCTCGAAGACGCCGCACCGGTCAAGACCCTGAAACGTGAACCTGCGGAGGTGCACTGATGAGCGACATTATCCGCCGCGACCCACGGGCCGAATGGATCGCCCGCAACCGCCTGCACCCGCTGCACGCGGCGATGCAGCCGGTGCAACACAGCTGGATGGGGCCCAACGGCGTTATCCGCAAAAACGTACATGGCGTCGGTTTTATCGGCCCCAACGGCATCAAGCGCATCGACCGCAGTGGCGCCCAGCAGGGCGGCGCGGCCAAGCGCACGGCGGCGGTGGAAGTGC
>NZ_JBAWDE010000445.1:0-53397 GCF_049590575.1 Pseudomonas sp. | reverse complement strand
CCGTCTTCGCGAGCAAGCCCGCTCCCACACAAGCCCACTCCCACAGAGAGGCTTCGTTACCTGCTTACTCGGCGTTGCACAGCGCCAGGCAGTTATCCAGCATACGGTTGGAGAAACCCCACTCGTTGTCGTACCAGGCCAGCACTTTGAGCAGCTTGCCGCTGGCCTTGGTGTGGTTGGCGTCGAAAATCGACGACAGCGGGTTATGGTTGAAGTCGCTCGAAACCAGCGGCAAGGTGTTGTAGCCGAGGATTTTCGAGTGCTGGCTGGCTTCTTTCAGCAGCGCGTTGACTTCATCCGCCGTGGCGTCTTTTTTCAGCTGCACGGTGAGGTCTACCAGCGACACGTTGATCACCGGTACGCGCACCGCCATGCCGGTCAGCTTGCCCGCCAGTTCCGGCAGCACCAGGCCTACCGCTTCGGCGGCGCCGGTCTTGCTCGGGATCATGTTCTGGGTGGCCGAGCGCGCACGGTACGGGTCGGTGTGGTAGACGTCGGTCAGGTTCTGGTCGTTGGTATAGGCGTGAATGGTGGTCATCAGGCCGCTTTCGATGCCCAGCTCGCGGTGCAGCACTTGAGCCACGGGCGCCAGGCAGTTGGTGGTGCACGATGCGTTGGAGATGATCTGGTGGGATTGACGCAAAATGTCATGGTTCACCCCATAGACCACCGTGGCGTCCGCGCCTTTGGCCGGGGCCGAGATGATCACCTTGCGCGCGCCGGCAGTAATATGGGCGGCAGCCTTGTCACGGTCGGTGAACAGGCCGGTGCATTCGAACACCACGTCGATCTTGTGCGCAGCCCACGGCAGGTCGGCGGGGTTGCGAATGGCACTGACGGCAATCCGGTCACCATTGACGGTCAGGCTTTCCTGATCGTGGGCGACCTCTGCTTCGAAAGTGCCATGTACGGTGTCGTATTTGAGCAGGTGGGCATTGATCGAACTGTCGCCCAGATCATTGATGGCGACGATCTGCAAATCCTGGCGGTAGCCTTGGGTATACAGTGCGCGCAGGACATTACGGCCGATACGGCCAAAACCATTGATTGCGATACGAAGAGTCATTGGAAAGTGCCTGTCGTCGATTTGTTGTAAGAATTACAAGATTATTCGCATAAAAATAGAAAACAAGCCTTTTTAGTGGCAATATTTTGTTCAATCTACAACGAGTGACCTGAATCAACTGGTCCGATGATACAAACGTCACCCTGCCATCCCATGCGCTGCGGGCGTTTGATCAGCATAGACACTCAGGTCGCCACATCCGTTAGCCTGGAGTTCTACACATGCATCCCCGCGTTATTGAGGTCACCGAACGGCTTATCGCCCGCAGTCGTGCAACCCGCGAGGCTTACCTTGCGCTCATTCGCGGCGCAGCCAGCGACGGCCCGATGCGCGGTAAGCTGCAATGTGCCAACTTCGCCCACGGCGTGGCCGGCTGCGGCACTGAAGATAAAAATAGTCTGCGAATGATGAATGCCGCCAACGTGGCAATTGTTTCGTCATATAACGACATGCTCTCGGCGCACCAGCCGTATCAATATTTCCCTGAACAGATCAAGGAAGCCCTGCGCGAAGTCGGCTCGGTCGGCCAGTTCGCCGGCGGCACCCCGGCCATGTGCGACGGCGTGACCCAAGGTGAGCCCGGCATGGAGCTGAGCCTGCTCAGCCGCGAAGTCATCGCCATGTCCACGGCGGTAGCGCTGTCCCACAACATGTTCGACGCCGCACTGATGCTGGGCATCTGCGACAAGATCGTCCCCGGCCTGATGATGGGCGCGCTGCGCTACGGCCACCTGCCGATGATCTTCGTCCCGGGCGGGCCGATGCCGTCGGGTATCTCCAACAAGCAGAAAGCCGATGTGCGCCAGCGCTACGCCGAAGGCAAGGCCACCCGCGAAGAGCTGCTGGAATCGGAGATGAAGTCCTACCACAGCCCCGGCACCTGCACCTTCTACGGCACCGCCAACACTAACCAGCTGCTGATGGAAGTGATGGGCCTGCACCTGCCGGGCGCCTCGTTCGTCAACCCGTACACGCCGCTGCGCGACGCGCTGACCCGCGAGGCCGCGCACCAGGTCACGCGCCTGACCAAAGCCAACGGCAACTTCACGCCGATTGGCGAGATCGTCGACGAGAAGTCCATCGTCAACTCGATCATCGCCCTCAACGCCACCGGCGGTTCCACCAACCACACCCTGCACATGCCGGCCATCGCCATGTCGGCGGGCATCATCCTCACCTGGGACGACATGGCCGACCTCTCCGAGGTGGTGCCGACCCTGTCCCACGTGTACCCGAACGGCAAGGCCGACATTAACCACTTCCAGGCGGCAGGCGGCATGTCGTTCCTCATCCGCGAGCTGCTCGAAGCCGGCCTGCTGCATGAAGACGTCAACACCGTGGCCGGCAAGGGCCTGAGCCGTTATACCCAGGAGCCGTTCCTGGTCGACGGCGAGCTGATCTGGCGCGATGGCCCCATCGAAAGCCTCGACGAAACCATCCTGCGTCCCGTGGCCCGTGCGTTCTCGCCGGAAGGCGGCTTGCGCGTGATGGAAGGCAACCTCGGCCGTGGCGTGATGAAAGTCTCGGCCGTGGCGCCGGAGCACCAGATCGTCGAAGCACCGGCGGTGGTGTTCCAGGATCAACAGGATCTGGCCGACGCGTTCAAGGCCGGCCAGCTGGAAAAAGATTTCGTCGCGGTGATGCGCTTCCAGGGCCCGCGCTCCAATGGCATGCCGGAACTGCACAAGATGACCCCGTTCCTCGGCGTGCTGCAGGACCGTGGCTTCAAAGTGGCGTTGGTGACAGACGGGCGTATGTCCGGCGCGTCGGGTAAGATCCCCGCCGCGATCCACGTCAACCCCGAAGCCCAGAGCGGCGGGCCACTGGCGCGCGTGCGCGATGGCGATATCATTCGCGTGGATGGCGTCAAAGGCACCTTGGAGCTTAAGGTGGACGCCGAAGAATTTGCAGCGCGCGCGCCTGCCACGGGCCTGTTGGGCAATAACGTGGGGGCCGGCCGCGAGCTGTTTGCGTTTATGCGCATGGCCGCAAGCTCCGCAGAGCAGGGCGCCAGCGCCTTTACCTCTGCCTTGGAGACGCTTAAGTGAAGCTAGCGCTGGTCGGTGATATCGGGGGAACCAACGCTCGTTTTGCGTTGTGGCGGGATCAGGCACTGCATTCGATCCGGGTGCATGCCACGGCGGACCACAAAAGCCCTGAGGATGCGATCAAGGCTTATCTCAAGGAAGAAGGCCTGGAAAGCAGCGACATCGGTGCGGTGTGCCTGTCGGTCGCCGGGCCGGTGAGCGGGGATGAATTCAAGTTCACCAATAATCACTGGCGCCTGAGCAAGACTGCGTTTTGCAAGACGTTGCAGGTGGATGAGCTGCTGCTGGTCAATGACTTCACGGCCATGGCCCTGGGCATGACCCGCCTGCAGCCGGATGAATTTCGTGTGGTTTGCGAAGGTACGCCCGAACCGTTGCGCCCGGCAGTCGTGATCGGCCCGGGCACCGGCCTGGGCGTCGGCACGCTGCTGGATTTGGGCGAAGGCCGTTACGCGGCGTTGCCGGGGGAGGGTGGCCATGTCGACTTGCCCCTGAGCAGCCCGCGTGAAACCCAGCTGTGGCAGCATATCTTCAATGAAATCGGCCACGTCAGCGCCGAGACGGCCTTGAGCGGTGGCGGTTTGCCACGCGTGTACCGGGCGATTTGTGCGGTAGACGGGCACACACCGGTGCTGGACACCCCCGAGGCGATCACGGCGGCGGGCCTGGCCGGTGACCCGATCGCCATGGAAGTCTTGAACCAGTTCAGCATCTGGCTGGGGCGGGTCGCAGGCAATAACGTGCTGACTACCGGTGGACGCGGTGGTGTGTATATCGTGGGTGGGGTGATACCGAGGTTTGCCGACTTCTTTATCAACAGCGGCTTTGCCAAAAGCTTCAGTGACAAAGGCTGCATGAGCGACTACTTCAAAGGTATTCCGGTGTGGCTGGTGACCGCGCCGTATTCCGGGTTGACCGGGGCGGGTGTTGCGCTCGAGCAGGCTTTTGCATAGGCAATGAGGGCCTCATCGGGGGCTTGCCCACGATAGGTCCCTCAAGAACACCCCATAACAACAAGGAGGACCCCGTGAGCGTAATCAGTAAATCGATTCTCCTCGTCGACGACGACCAGGAAATCCGCGAATTGCTGCAGACCTACCTCAGTCGCGCCGGTTTCCAGGTGCGTGGCGTGCCGGATGGTGCGGGGTTCCGCCAGGCGATGAACGAGGCGCCGTGCGACCTGGTCATCCTCGATGTGATGTTGCCGGACGAGGACGGTTTCAGCCTCTGTCGCTGGATCCGCCAGCACCCGCGCCAGGCGCAGGTGCCGATCATCATGCTCACCGCCAGTTCCGACGAGGCCGACCGCGTGATCGGCCTGGAGCTGGGCGCCGATGACTACATCGGCAAGCCGTTCAGCCCGCGCGAGTTGCAGGCACGGATCAAGGCCCTGTTGCGCCGCTGCCAGTTCGGCCAGGAGCGCAGCGGCAACAGTGACGTGCTGGTGTTCGATGAATGGCGCCTGGACATGATCAGCCATCGGCTGTTCCACGTTGACGGTGAAGAGGTGATCCTTTCCGGTGCCGACTTTGCCCTGCTCAAGCTGTTTCTCGACCACCCACAACAGATTCTCGACCGCGACACCATCGGCAACGCCACCCGTGGGCGCGACCTGATGCCGCTGGACCGGATCGTCGACATGGCCGTGAGCCGCCTGCGCCAACGCCTGCGCGACACCGAAAAACCCCCGAGGCTGATCCGCACCGTGCGCGGCAGCGGTTATCAACTGGCAGCCAGCGTGGTTGCCGGCAATGCCCACTGAACACCTGACCGAGCGCCGCCGCGTTCCGGTGCCGCGCTCGCTGCTGGGGCGCATGCTGTTGCTGACCTTGCTTGCGGTGCTGGTCGCCCAGGCGCTGTCCAGCGTGATCTGGGTCTCGCAATTGCGCGCCACCCAGCTCGAAGGCCTGGTCACCAGCGCCCGCAGCCTGGCGCATTCGATGACCGCCAGCGTGAGTTATTTCCGTTCGTTGCCGGTGGCCTATCGGCCATTGGTCCTCGACCAATTGCGCAGCATGGGCGGCACGCGGTTTGTGGTGACCCTCAATGACCGCCCCTTGGACATGCAGGTATTGCCCGAAACCCCGCGCAAGCAAGCGGTGCTGGTGGCGGTGGATGAGGTGTTGCGCCAGACCCTGGGCGCCGACGTGCACATCTCGGTGGAGTTCGTCAGCGCCGAAGACCTGCGCATCTTCAATGCCGGTTTGAAACTCGATGAACTGCCGCGCTCCTGGGCGCATTACGCGCTGACCCTGGAGCCGGTAAACCCGCCGGTACTGGTCACGCAGATCCAGCTCGCCCCTGGCGAATGGCTGTACATCGCCTCGCTGCTGCCCGAGCCCTACACCAGCCTTGAAGAACAGGGCCTGCCGTCACAGCAGGTGTGGTTTATCGTGCTGACCAGCGGCTTTCTGCTGCTGTTTATCGGCCTGCTGGTGCATTGGCAAAGCCGGCCGCTCAAGCGCCTGGCGCGGGCGGCGCGGGACATGTCGCTGGGCGCGGACGTAGAACCGGTGGCCGAAGGCGGCGGCAGTGAAGTGGTGGAAGTGGGCCGCGCATTCAATGCGATGCGCGAGCGCATCAGCCGTTACCTGACCGAGCGCAGCCAGCTGTTCAGCGCGATTTCCCACGACCTGCGTACACCGATCACCCGCCTGCGCCTGCGCGTGGAGCTGCTCGAAGACGAGAACCTGCAAAACAAATTCGGCCGCGACCTGGATGAGTTGGAGTTGCTGGTGAAGGGCGCGCTGCAATGCGTGAAAGACACCGATATCCACGAAAACATCGAGCCGGTGGACCTCAACCACGTACTCGATTGCCTGGTGGAACCTTACGTGGCGCCCAACGGCAACGGCCGCGTGACCCAGCACGGCCGCGCGCTGACTACTTATCCGGGCAAGCCGCTGGCGCTCAAGCGCTGCATCGGCAACCTGATCGACAACGCGTTGAAGTACGGCCAGAACGCGCATTTGCACATCGAGGATGATGGCGCGGAATTTATCCTGCACGTCGACGACGAAGGCCCCGGCGTGCCGGAGCAGCGCTTGGAGCAGGTGTTCGAACCGCATTTCCGGTTGGCCGGCCAGCAGCAGGGGTATGGGCTGGGGTTGGGGATTGCGCGCAACATTGCCCACAGCCATGGCGGCGAGGTGAGTTTGCAGAATCTTCGCGAGGGAGGTTTGCGCGTGACGTTGCAGCTACCCCGCGGATTAGACTGAATACACTCGGCCCGAATGTGGGAGCTGCGTCAGGTCAGATGCTTTGGCGCAGACGGGCCAAATCCCTCAAGGGCGGCGCACCAAACAACCGGCTGTACTCGCGGCTGAACTGCGACGGGCTTTCATAGCCCACCCGATACCCCGCCGCCGACGCTTCCAGCCCTTCAGCGAGCATCAGCCGGCGAGCCTCCTGCAAGCGCAGTTGCTTCTGGTATTGCAGCGGGCTCATCGCGGTGATTGCCTTGAAGCGATGGTGCAAGGTCGAAACGCTAAGGTTCACTTCCTTGGCCAGGTCATCAATGCGCAGCGGTTGTTCATAGTTACCGTTCAACCACTTGATCGCCTGGCTGACGCGATGGCTCTGACTGTTGGCCACGGCGATTTCATACAAGCGATAACCCTGCGGCCCACGCAACAAACGGTAGAGAATCTCGCGGTTGATCAACGGCGCAAGCATCGCGATGTCTTTGGGCGAGTCCAGCAAACGCGCCAGGCGCAGCACGGCGTCGAGCAATTGCGTGTCGATACGGTCAACGTACATGCCACGCGAGGTCGGCCGCGACGGCACGCCCATCGGGCCAGCCTCGGCGATCAGGGCGGTGAGCTGCGCCGGGTCGATATTGATGCGCACCGACAGGTTGGGGTCGTCCGGGGTGGCTTCGATGATCCGGCCCGCCACCGGCATCGCCACCGAAAACACCAGGTAATTAAGGGGGTCGTACGCAAAAACTTCATCCGCCAGGCGTACTTCCTTGCGGCCATGGGCCAGGATGCACAGCGCGGGTTCCACCAGCACCGGCATGAAGTCGCGCGGCGCGTTGTGGCGGTTCAGAAACAGGGAGGTGATCGCTGTGCCGTAGGAGCCGTCCTCCCAGGTATGCCGGCAGACGATGCAGGCCAGCTCTTCGCGCTGTTTTTCCATATCGGCATCAAGGGGCAGGGCGTGATATTCGGGCGACGACATGGAGCGTCCTCTGCGTGCTTTTACGATGGGCTCAGCTTAGCCGCGGCTTTTCAAACAGTGTTACGTCGATTCTGCACAATCCTTGCCTGATCCTGCGACAGTTCGTGAATCAGGCAAGCAATGCACCTGTCATCTCATTGAAACAAGGCGTTTGGCCATGGACTAAAACGGCGGCGCCAGACGTCCTGTCTACGCTTCTCGCAGGATTGTGCAATAAGCCGGCAGGAATCGACTAACCACGGCCACGCCCGCGCCGCTATCTTTGATCCTGTGGCAACACGCCCTCACAGTGCTTGCCGAGCATCACTTCTCAACGGGAGAGTCGAACATGTCCACCCCCATTCCCGCGAGCCATATGGCCTTTATCCGTGCCCGTACCGGGTGCAGCATCGAACTCGGTGCACGCTTGAGCAGTTTGATCGAACCGGGCCGCCAGGCTCAGGGTTGCCTGCAATTCTCGTTGCAGCACTCCCAGGTCGATCCTGATGTGTGGCTGGTCTCGGGCTTCTGGAGCAGCGAGCAGGCGATGAGTGCTTACTTCAATTCCCCGGCCCTGATGATCTTTACCGAGCTGTTGAACGATATGGTGGTCCGCAGCATGGATTTCCAGACGTTCACCGATGCGTCCGCCGCCCACGCGTACGGCGAGTACCTGCAACTCGCCGGTTAGGGTTTAGAATGGCCGACTTTTCCATTGGCCAGGACCTGCAACATGGCACGTAAACAATTTGCCCACCACGAAGCCGTTTCCGCCGTAGTACCGGGTGAAGGGGGCTACAGCGCCGCCGTCGCCGTCAAGGCACTGGATGGCATGGGCGCACCGCAGTTTCACAAGATCCTTGATGGCCAGAAGTTCAAGACTGCTTCCGACGCCGACGATGCAGCGACGCTGCAGCTGGAGTGCCTGGTGGACGTGGACGAAGAAGGCCAACTGACCTGGGCGACTGCCGCGAACTAAAACTGTGGGAGAGGCGTGTCCCCTCCCGCAGTTTTGACTGCATTTCAGTCAGGGCTTTGTGGCACCTGGGCGATACATCTTGAACAGGGCCTCAGGCCCCAACTGGAAGTAATCCGCCGGGCCGCCGCCACGCAGGATCGGCTCGGCGGCCGCAGTGTCGTAGATACCATCCTTGAGCAGCCACTTGGCAATGTGCACCGCGACCACCTCGCCCAGCACCAGCCAGCTTGGCACCACTTGCCTGTCGGCACGCTGCAGCTGGATGATCTGCGTAACCTTGCACTCGAAGGACACCGGGCTCTCGCCCACCCGTGGCACGCCGACGATCTTCGACGCCACTGGCGTCAGGCCGGACAATTCGAACTCATTGACTTCGGGCGATACCGCGGCGCAACTCTGGTTCATCTGCTCGGCCAAGGGGCGGGTGGCCAGGTTCCACACGAACTCGCCGGTCTGTTCGATATTGTTCAGGCTGTCTTTGCGCCCGACACTGGAAAACCCAATGATCGGCGGAATGTAGTTGAACGCATTGAAAAAACTGTAGGGCGCCAGGTTCAGGCGGCCCTCGCTGTCGTGCGAGGAGATCCAGCCGATCGGCCGTGGCCCGACAATGGCATTGAAGGGGTCGTGGGGCAGGCCGTGGCCATTGGCGGGTTCGTAGAAGTGGATAGCGTCAGACATGGCCTGTTCTGCTCTCGATTATGGGGAGCACATCATATCCAATGTGTGTGCGGGCTTGCTCGCGAATGCTCAGTGTCAGTCACCGGACAGGGTGACTGATCCACCGCTTTCGCGAGCAAGCCCGCTCCTACATGTTTACTGCATCAAGCTGTTAGTCCGTGGTGATCCGCGAGTGCTTGCGGGTGTCCTTCATGGTCACGTAAACCACCAGCGACACCGCGATGCACGCCGTGACGTACCAGTAATAGCCGGTTTCCATGCCGATACTCTTGAACCACAGCGCGACGTATTCAGCGGTACCGCCGAAGATCGACACGGTCAATGCATACGGCAGGCCCACGCCCAGGGCGCGGATTTCAGTCGGGAACAGTTCGGCCTTCACCACCGCGTTGATCGAGGTATAGCCGCTGACGATGATCAGCGCCGCCATGATCAGGAAGAACGCGCCCCACCAGCTTTGGATGGTGTGCAGGGTGGTGAGGATCGGCACGGTGAACAGGGTGCCGAGGACGCCGAAGGCGATCAGGATCGGTCGGCGGCCGACCTTATCCGACAGCCCGCCGACCAGGGGTTGAATGCACATGAACAGGAACAGCGTAGCCGCCGAAATGGTGGTGGAGTCGGAAATGCTCATGCCGACGGTGTTCACCAGGTATTTCTGCATGTAGGTGGTGTAGGTGTAGAAGGCCAGGGTGCCGCCCATGGTCAGGCCGACCACGGTCAATACTTCCTTGGGGTGGCGCATCAAGGTGCGCATGGCGCTTTCCTTGGCTTTTTCCTTCTTGGTGAATGACTCGGTTTCCTCCATGCCACGACGCAGGTAAAGCGCGACGACTGCACACAATGCACCGATGACGAACGGGATACGCCAGCCCCACGCGTACAGCTGCTCGGTGGTCAGGGTTTGTTGCAGCACGATCAGCACTGCCAGGGCGATGAGCTGGCCGGAGATCAGGGTCACGTACTGGAAGCTCGAGAAGAAACCACGACGCTCCTTGGTCGCCATTTCGCTCAGGTAGGTGGCCGAAGTACCGTACTCGCCGCCGACCGACAGGCCTTGGAGCAGACGCGCGAATACCAGCAGGATCGGTGCACCGATGCCGATGGTGTCGTAGCCCGGGGTCAGGGCGATCAGCAGGGAGCCGAAGCACATCAGCAGGACCGATGCCATCAGCGCGGCCTTGCGACCTTTGTAGTCGGCATAGAGGCCCATCAGCCAGCCACCGATCGGACGCATGATGAAACCCACGGCGAAGATCGCGGCGGTGTTCATCAATTGAGCGGTGGAGGAACCGGCGGGGAAGAAGGTCTTGGCGAAGTACAGCGAGAAGGCGGCGTAGACGTACCAGTCGTACCACTCGACCATGTTGCCGACCGAACCGCTGAAGATCGATTTGATCCGGCTGGAAGTCGTGCGTTCTTTTGCCGGCGCAGCCGCCGACCCCAGAGGCAGGGCGTTGGAGTTATCCATTGAAGGATCCTTCATCTAGTTGTTTTTATGGAGCGTGCGTCAGCACAGCCTGGCTGGGGCTATAGCAGAAGCTGTGCCAGGTCGATGGAGGTCCGGTTTAGAAGGGGTTCAGGAATTTTCTGAGCGGAAAGTCGCTGATGAATTGAGGGCAGTGAGCGGAAATCCGCTTATGGCTGCCACTCCCACCGGTTGAAATGCATTCCAGATGTGCGAGCGGGCTTGCCCGCGAAGGCGACCTGCCCGGCAACACGAGATTAGGCCTACAGAAACGTCTCCCGCACCAACCCATGCCGCTGCATCTTCTCATTCAAGGTGCGCCGCGGCAGTTGCAGTTCGGCGAGCACCGCCTTGATATCGCCCTTGTGCCGGGTCAGCGCGGCTTTCAGGCAATGAGCCTCAAAGGCTTCCTGTTGCGCGGCCAACGATTGCCCAGGCTCGATGCCTTCCGGTTCCGGCTCGCCCAGGCCGAGCACCTGGCGTTCGGCGACGTTGGCCAGTTCACGCACATTGCCCGGCCAGTCATGGCTGAGCAGGCGCCCCAATTGCGCGCCACTCAACGGTTCGAGACTTCGCCCCAGGCGCTCGGCGGCCTGTTGGGCGAAGTGCTCGTACAGCAGCGGGATGTCTTCGCGACGTTCGCGCAACGGTGGCAGGCGCAGTTGCGCGACGTTCAGCCGATAGGCCAAGTCTTCCCGGAAGCGCCCGGCGCGGGCTTCTTCCAGCAGGTCTGGCTTGGTCGCGGCAATGATGCGCAGGTCCACATGAATGCTCTGGTTGGAGCCCAGGCGTTCGAGCTTCTGCTCCTGCAGTACACGCAACAGTTTCACCTGCTGGGCCAGGGGCATGCTTTCGATTTCATCGAGGAACAGCGTGCCGCCATGCGCGTATTCCAGCTTGCCGATGCGCTTGCCCTGGGCGCCGGTGAACGCGCCGCTTTCGTGGCCGAACAGTTCGGCCTCGAACAGTTGCTCGGGAATGGCCGCGCAATTGAGCGCCACGAACGGCTTTTTCGCGCGCGGGCCGAAATCGTGCAGGCAGCGGGCAACCAGTTCTTTGCCGCTGCCGGTCTCGCCACGGATCAACACATTGACCGGCAAGCTTGCCAGGTCCAGCACTTGGCGCCGCAGGTTCTGCAAACCACGGGACACGCCGAGCAGGCTGGACTCCAATTGCGCCCGATGATCAGCCTGTTGATGCAGGCGACGGTTTTCAAGGATCAGCCCGCGTTTGTCCAGCGCGCGGCGCAGGCTGTTGAGCAGTGCGTCGGGGCTGAAGGGTTTTTCCAGAAAGTCGTAGGCGCCATCGCGCATTGCCTCGACGGCCATCGGCACATCGCCGTGGCCGGTCAGCAGGATCACTGGCAAGTCGGGGTCACGCCGTTGCACTTCTGCGAGCAGCTCCAAGCCACTGAGGCCGGGCATGCGCACGTCGCTTAAGATCACGCCGGGGAAGTCCTTGGGCAGTGTCGCCAGGCATTCCTCGGCGCGGCTGAACAGCTGCACGTCAAAGCCCGACAGGCTCAACCATTGCTCGACGGCCGTGCGAATGCTGGCTTCGTCATCGACCACAATCACCGCGTTCAACATAGGTCCGGCGTCTCCAGCGCAATAGGCAAGGTCAGGGTAAACACCGCGCCGTCGCCACGGTTACCGGCGGTCAAGCGACCGCCCAGTTCATGCACGATGGCGTACGACACCGCCAGCCCGAGGCCAAGCCCGTCGCCCACCGGCTTGGTGGTAAAGAACGGGTCGAACACGTTATTCAGATGTTCTTCGGCAATCCCGCCGCCGCTGTCGCTGACGGTCAGTTGCCAAAGCTGCTCATCCGCGTGCAGGCGGATTTCCAGGCGTTTGCGCGGTTTGTCGGCCATGGCGTCGAGGGCGTTGCGCAGCAGGTTGATCAGCACTTGCTCGAGGCGGATCGCGTCGCCACGCACCCAGGCTGGGCGGGTCATGTCCAGCACCAGACCAATGGCTTCGTCGCGCAGGCGCGCGTCGAGCAGCTGCAAGGATTGGTCGACCACGGTGGCCAGGTCCAGGCGTTCGCGCAGGCCGCTGGGGCTTTTGCGCGCGAAGGTCTTGAGGTGGCCGGTGAGCGCGGCCATGCGCGTGAGCATGTCGTCCAGCGGGGTCAGCGCCTGGTAGGCGTCGTCCACGCGGCCGTGGTCCAGCAGCAGGCGCAGGGTCGCCAATTGCATGCGTTGGGCGGTCAGCGGCTGGTTGATTTCATGGGCGAGGGCGGCCGACATCTGCCCCAGCGCCGCGAGCTTGGCCGATTGCACCAAACCATCCTGGGCGGTGCGCAAGGCCTGGGTGCGTTCTTCAACCAGTTGCTCAAGCTCCTCGCGGCTGCGCTGGCGCAAACGGGCGAGGCGCCAGCGCTGCGTCAGGAACAGCACCAGGAACACCAGCGCCAGCCAGGACCCCGCGGCGGCCAGGCCGGCGTTGCGCTGGTCTTCAAAGGCGAACTGGGGTTTGCGCAACAGGTGCAGGGTCCAGCCTTCGGCCTTCAGCGGCAGGGATTCCCAGATGTAATTGGCGTTACCGTCCGGGCCGTTGACGCGCATCAGGTGGCTGTTTTCGTCGAAGCGCTGCAGGGGCTGAACGTCCAGCGGCTGCAATTGTTTTTTGTCATATTGGCGGGTGGCCTTGAGTTCCGCCAGGTCACTGGCCGACAGTGGCCGCAGGTTGCGATAACGCCAGCCCGGCTGATTGGCGATAAACACGATACCGCGCGCGTCGCTGACCAGCAGCAGGTCATTGCCTTGGGCCCACTCGCGCTCCAACTCGGGGAATTCCAGTTTCACCACCATCGCGCCGAGGAACTGCTCGTGTTCGTCGACCACCGCGCTGGAGAGGAAATAACCCGGAATGCCAGTGGTTACCCCCACCGCGTAAAAGCGCCCGGTGCCCTGGCTCAGGGTCTGGCTGAAATAAGGGCGGAAGGCGTAGTTGTGCCCGACGTAACTGCTCGGCAGGTTCCAGTTGCTGGCGGCCACGGCCAGACCGCTGCGGTCCATCAGTTCCAGCGTGGAAGATTGCGCGGCACCGTTGATGCGCTCCAGCTTGCGGTTGAGCAGGTCCTGGGTCGTGGCATCCAGCGGGCCCTTCAAGGCGCTGATCATTTCCGAATCCAGCGCCAGCACAGCGGGCAGCGCGCGGTAGCGTTCGATCAGGGTGTGCAGCGAGTTGGCGTACAGCGCCAGCTGCTGGTTGGCGCGGGCGGCGTCGTCCACCAGAGCCTGGCGCTCGGCATGGCGCGTGGCCAAGGCAGCGGCCAGCACCGCACCGGCGATGATCAGCAACGAATAGAAGGTCAGGCGCAGGGGGCGAGGGATCACGATCATCGTTGATGAACAGGCACAGTGAGGGGAGAGCACCATAGCATGAGCTGTCCGGATCTTGTGGTGAGTGGATTGTGTGGGAGGGGGCAGCCATAAAAAAGGCGACTGGGCCATGGGGCCGCAGTCGCCTTTTTCCTTGTGCGAGGGTGCTTACTGCACTTCTACCGCCAGGCTTTCACTGATCTTTTTCTGCCAGATGGCAGGACCGGTGATGTGCACCGATTCGCCCTTGCTGTCCACCGCAACGGTGACCGGCATGTCCTTCACGTCGAACTCGTAGATCGCTTCCATGCCCAGTTCGGCGAACGCGACCACGCGCGATTGCTTGATGGCCTGCGCCACCAGATAAGCGGCGCCGCCGACGGCCATCAAGTACACGGCCTTGTGGTCCTTGATCGCTTCGATGGCGGTAGGGCCGCGCTCGGATTTGCCGATCATGCCCAGCAGGCCGGTTTGCTCAAGGATCTGACGGGTGAACTTGTCCATCCGCGTCGCGGTGGTCGGGCCAGCCGGGCCAACCACTTCTTCGCGCACCGGATCAACCGGGCCGACGTAGTAGATGAAGCGACCTTTGAGGTCCACCGGCAGGGTTTCGCCCTTGTTCAGCATCTCGACCATGCGCTTGTGCGCCGCGTCGCGGCCGGTGAGCATCTTGCCGTTGAGCAACACGGTTTCGCCCGGCTTCCAGCTCTGCACTTCTTCCGGGGTCAGGGTGTCGAGGTTGACGCGACGGGCCGACGGGCCGGCTTCCCAGACGATCTCCGGGTAGGCGTCCAGCGGTGGCGCTTCCAGCGACGCCGGGCCCGAACCGTCGAGCACGAAGTGCGCGTGACGGGTGGCGGCGCAGTTGGGGATCATGCACACCGGCAGCGAAGCGGCGTGGGTCGGGTAGTCCATGATCTTTACGTCGAGCACGGTGGTCAGGCCACCCAGGCCTTGAGCGCCGATGCCCAGCTGGTTGACCTTCTCGAACAGCTCCAGGCGCATCTCTTCGATACGGTTGGACGGACCACGCTTTTTCAGCTCGTGGATGTCGATGGATTCCATCAACACTTCCTTGGCCATTACTGCGGCTTTCTCGGCGGTACCGCCGATGCCGATGCCCAGCATGCCCGGTGGGCACCAGCCGGCGCCCATGGTCGGAACGGTCTTGAGCACCCAGTCGACGATCGAGTCGGACGGGTTGAGCATGGCCATTTTCGACTTGTTCTCGGAACCGCCGCCCTTGGCGGCCACGTCCACTTCCACGGTGTTACCCGGGACGATGGAGTAGTGGATCACGGCCGGGGTGTTGTCCTTGGTGTTTTTCCGCGCGCCCGCCGGGTCGGCGAGGATCGAGGCACGCAGGACGTTTTCCGGCAGGTTGTAGGCCTGGCGCACGCCCTGGTTGATCATGTCGTCCAGGCTCATGGTCGCGCCGTCCCAGCGTACATCCATGCCCACGCGCACGAACACGGTGACGATGCCGGTGTCCTGGCAGATCGGGCGATGGCCGGTGGCGCACATGCGCGAGTTGATCAGGATCTGCGCGATGGAGTCACGGGCAGCCGGCGATTCTTCGCGCAGGTAGGCCTCGTGCATCGCCTGGATGAAGTCAACGGGGTGGTAGTAGGAGATGAATTGCAGGGCGTCGGCAACGCTCTGAATCAGGTCGTCTTGCTTGATCACGGTCATGAGTCGCGCTCCTCTATAAGGGAACATTCAATAAAGGTGGCTTCAGTGTTGCATCGGTCGGCTGAAGCCAGCTTCCACAGGCACGCCATTGGTGCAGGCGCGACGCTAAAAAGGCGCGGCAGTATAACCCGACGCGGTGGCCGATACACCCGACTATGGTCAAACTGTCGCAGGCATGATTCCCTGTGCGCGGCCCTTCTGATTGAGACTTTATATGCCTGAACTGCACGTCGGCGAACGCCATTGGTCGGTAGCCACCGGCAGCAACCTGTTGGATGCCTTGAATCAGGCCGGTGTGGCCGTGCCTTACAGCTGCCGGGCCGGCAGTTGCCATGCGTGCCTGGTGCGTTGCCAGGGTGACGTCGAGGACAAGCAGCCCGATGCCCTCAGCCCGGCACAACGCCAGGATGGCTGGCGCCTGGCCTGCCAGTGCCAGGTCAGCGGAGATTTGCAGGTCCAAGCCTTTGACCCATTGCGCGACGGGTTGCCGGCCCAGGTGGTGGGCGCCGACTGGTTGACTGTGAATGTGCTGCGCCTGCGCCTGCAACCGGAGCGCGGCCTGCGTTATCGGGCCGGGCAGCATCTGGTGGTGTGGGCGGGGCAGGTGGCACGCCCCTATTCACTGGCCAGCCTGCCCCAGGAGGATGCCTTCCTGGAGTTGCACATCGATTGCCGTCAGCCGGGCGAATTCTGCGATGCCGCACGCCAGTTGACCGTGGGTGATCAGCTGCGGCTGGGCGAATTGCGCGGCGGCGCGCTGCAATACGATCCCGATTGGCAATCCCGGCCACTCTGGTTACTGGCGTCGGGCACCGGCCTGGGCCCTTTGTGGGGCGTGCTGCGCGAGGCCCTGCGCCAGGATCACCAGGGCGCCATCCGCATGATTCACCTGGCCCATGATGCCAGTGGGCATTACCTGGCCGAGCCACTGGCCGCGCTGGCCGCGCAGCATCCGAACCTCAGCGTGGAGCTGTGGACTGCGGCTGAGCTGGCCCAGGCATTGGCGCAACTGCGGCTTGTTTCGCGGCAAACTCTGGCCTTACTCTGCGGGCACCCTGTCAGCGTCGAGGCGTTTTCCAAACGTCTGTTCATGGCCGGGCTGCCGCGCAATCAACTGCTGGCCGATGTGTTCCTGCCCCGTGGTTGAGCGCTGAATTCTACTGCCGCGAGACTCGCCATGACCGATGCCATCCTGCAGCTGCGTGATCGTGGGGTGCTGACCCTGCAGCTCAATCGCCCCGACAAGAAAAACGCCCTGACCCGCGCCATGTACAGCCAGCTGGCCGAGGCGCTGGAGCAGGCCGATGCCGACGCGGATATCCGCTCTGTGCTGATCCAGGGCAGCAGCGAGTGTTTTACCGCCGGCAACGATATCGCCGACTTCCTCGAACAGCCGCCCAGCGACCTCGACAGTCCCGTGTTCGATTTCATGAAAAGCCTGCTCAATTGCCGCAAGCCGGTGATCGCCGCCGTGGCGGGTGCGGCGGTGGGGATCGGCACCACGCTGTTGCTGCATTGCGACCTGGTCTATGTCAGCCGTGATGCGCGCTTGCGTATGCCGTTCGTCAACCTGGGGCTGTGCCCCGAGTTTGGTTCGAGCCTGATCCTGCCACGGTTATTGGGACACGCGAAAGCGGCGGAACTGTTGCTGTTGGGCGAAGGGTTTACCGGTGCGCAGGCGGCGACGTGGGGCATTGCCACCGAGGCGTTGGGCAGCGGCGAGGCGGCCCTGGCCAAGGCGCGGGAAATCGCCGAGCGCTTTGAAACCCTGGCCTCGGGGGCGGTGCAGGTCAGTAAGCACCTGATGAAAAGTGTCGATCGGGAGCAATTGCGCCAAGTGATCGAAGAGGAGGGGGCGTTGTTTGTGCAGCGGTTGAAGTCGCCGGAGGCGATTGAGGCGTTGTCGGGGTTTATCAGCAGACGATAGTTTTTGTTTATTGTTCTGACGTCTTCGCAAGCAAGCCCCACATTCGACCGAGTTTCTTCAGGGGGTACGCGGTCAAAAGTGGGAGCGGGCTTGCTCGCGAAGAGGCCATTGAAGCCAACCTGACCGCCAGCCTGAAATGCAAAAAGCCCCGCCATTTACAGGGCGGGGCTTTTTTTTCAGCGCGTCACTCAGACCATTGGGTCGCCAACGTGCAGGATCTTCATGCCGTTGGTGCCGCCGATGGTGTGGTAGCTGTCACCCTTGGTCAGGATGACCCAGTCGCCTTTCTCTACCACGCCGCGCTTGATCAGCTCGTCGATGGCAGCCTGGCTGACTTCGTGCGGCGGCAACGACGCCGGATCGAACGGGACGGTGTACACGCCACGGAACATGGCCGCGCGGGCCTGGGTTTCGCGGTGCGGGGAGAACGCGTAGATCGGCACCGAGGAACGGATGCGCGACATGATCAGCGGCGTGTAGCCACTTTCGGTCAAGGCGATGATCGCCTTCACGCCCGGGAAGTGGTTGGCGGTGTACATGGCCGCCAGGGCGATGCTCTGGTCGCAGCTTTCGAACACTTTGCCGATGCGGTGGCTGGAGGTCTTGCTGGTCGGGTGCTTTTCGGCACCGACGCAGATGCGCGCCATGGCCTGCACCGCTTCCAGCGGGTAAGGGCCGGCAGCACTTTCAGCCGAGAGCATCACGGCGTCGGTGTAGTCGAGCACGGCGTTGGCCACGTCGGAGACCTCGGCGCGGGTCGGCATCGGGTTCTGAATCATCGACTCCATCATCTGGGTCGCGACGATCACCGCTTTGTTGTGGCGGCGTGCGTGCAGGATGATTTTTTTCTGGATACCGATAAGCTCGGCGTCACCGATTTCCACGCCCAGGTCGCCACGGGCAACCATCACCGCGTCGGAAGCCTTGATCAGGCCGTCGAGGGTTTCATCGTCGGCCACGGCTTCGGCACGTTCGATCTTCGCCACCAGCCAGGCGGTGCCGCCGGCTTCGTCGCGCAGTTTACGCGCGTATTCCATGTCAGCAGCGTCACGCGGGAAGGACACGGCGAGGTAGTCCACTTCCATTTCGGCGGCGAGCTTGATGTCGGCCTTGTCTTTTTCAGTCAGGGCCGGCGCCGTCAGGCCACCGCCGCGACGGTTGATGCCTTTGTGGTCGGACAGCGGGCCGCCGATGATCACGGTGCAATGCAGTTCGGTTGGGGTCGCGGTGTCGACGCGCATCACCACACGGCCGTCGTCCAGCAGCAGTTCGTCGCCGACGCCGCAATCCTTGACCAGGTCCGGGTAGTCGATACCCACGACTTGCTGGTTGCCTTCGGTCAGCGGGTGGCTGGTGGAGAAGGTGAAGGTGTCACCGATCTTCAGCTCGATCCGCTTGTTGGCGAATTTGGCGATACGGATTTTCGGGCCTTGCAGGTCACCCAGCAATGCGACGAAGCGGCCATGCTTGGCGGCCAGGTCACGCACCAGCTTGGCGCGAGCCTTGTGCTCGTCCGGGGTGCCGTGGGAGAAGTTCAGACGGGCAACGTCCAAACCAGCCAGAATCAGCTGTTCGAGGACTTCCGGCGAGTTGCTGGCCGGGCCAAGGGTGGCGACGATTTTGGTACGACGGACGGACATGCACAGACTCCTGAGTTCAAGCGCTGGGGAAGGCTACTATGCTCTTTCGTTGTAGTCATTGTTCGTTTGCACTACTTATCGACGATCGGCTTGTTTTTGCTGCTGTTGATTCGACGAACACCCTTGAAGATTTTCGACGAGGGGTCGATACATTGCACAAGACAGGAGAACCCTCATGCGCATTTTGCTAATTACCGCCCTGGCCGTCAGTGTTGTCGGCTGCACCCGCTGGTCGATGGACCACCATTTGAACAACGCCTACCGTGCCTACGGGGTCGGTGATTGCCAGCGGGTCACCTTGGAGTTGTCCCAGGTCGACCGCGAGAGCCGTACCCGGCGTTATGTGCAACCCGAGGTCTCGATGTTGCGCGGGCAATGCCTGGAGCGGCAGAAACTCTTCGTGGATGCAGTGCAAACCTATCAATTCATCATCAATCAGTACCCGTCGAGTGAGTACGCGTATCGTGCCCGTGCACGGCTGGACACCCTGCAGCAATTGGGGCATTACCCCGGCGCACCTGCCGCCCAGCCGCGCCCGGCCTCTTTATAATGGTATTCGTCATTTCATAACTGGCCGGTCGCCAGTCTTGGGCTATTCTTTGAATGTTCATTTGTACAAGTTTCCAGTCAAATGAATGCGGGGCCTGGATTCGGCGGCGGTTTAGTGATGCAGCGTGGTTGGGCGTCACACCGAGATCCAGGGAGAGCGAGCGATCCTGCTCGTTCCGAATCACTGGCACGGCCAGAGTCATGGCCATTGGATGGCGATCTCACCATGTTTACCGAACGACGGATCGAGCGGCATCAACTCCCTTATTTCCTGCAAGTGTTTAACCGTCTTACCGACAAACCCATCGGTTTTTTGGGAAATGTCTCGGAAGAGGGGCTGATGTTAATCAGCCAGTTGCCCATGATGGTCGATGTGGACTTCGAGTTACGTATGAAGATCCCCGGGCCTGACGACACATTCCATGCAATCGATATTACAGCTACCTGTTTGTGGAGCCATGAAGATGTCAACCCGCAGCATTATGACTCTGGGTTCAGCGTGCTTCAGGCGTCCGAGGAATATGGGCAACTGATCAACATCCTGTTGCATTACTTCAGTTTTGACCCCTTGCAGGCTTCAGCCTAGCTACAGCGTGTGGTCCACCTGGCGTGGGGTGTTTTAGCCCCCGTCGTTTTTCCTTTCAAAAGACCCCCGCTTTCTTCCAGCCCAGGTAGCGCGTCACCAGTGCAGCGCCGAGTGCCGATGGCACAGTGTCCAGCACCGACAACCCGTGGGCGCTCAGGCGATCATGCAGTTCATCGCGTGTATTGAGGTAATCAACGGTGCCGCTGTAGGCCAGGACTTCGGGCAAGGTTTGTACCGGGGTGTGGCGTAACTGATCGAGCACTTCTTCGCGCAAGCTGGCCACGAGCACCCTGTGCTGGCGGCTGATTCGCTTGACGGCGGTCAGCAGCGCTTCATCGTCTTCATCCCGCAGGTTGGTAATCACGATCACCAATGCCCGGCGTTTTTGCCTGGCTAACAGTTGGTTTGCCGCCGCCTGGTAATCGGCGGTTCGTCGAGTGGTGTCCAGGTCGTATACGGCGTTGAGCAGCAGGTTCAACTGGCTGCTGCCCTTGACCGGTGCCAGGTAACGCGGCTGTTCGCCGGCAAAGGTGCACAACCCCACGGCATCGCCCTGGCGCAATGCGACATAGCTGAGCAGCAGGCAGGCATTGAGAGCGTGGTCAAAATGGGACAGCTCGTCGTCCTGGCTGCGCATGCGTCGGCCGCAATCAAGCATGAACACAATCTGTTGGTCACGTTCGTCCTGGTATTCCCGGGCGATGGGTGTGCGTTGTCGGGCAGTGGCCTTCCAGTCGATCTGCCGCAGGCTGTCACCCTCGCGAAACTCGCGCAGTTGATGAAACTCCAGCCCCAAGCCTCGGCGCTGGTGTTGCCGCACGCCCAACTGGCTCAGCCAGTTATCCACACCCAGCAGCTCTGCGCCGTACAGTCGGGCGAAGTCCGGGTACACACGGGTGAAATCGCTGACCTCAATAAACCGCCGCGCCGACCACAGGCCCAACGGACTGGGCAGGTGGATTTCGCAACGGGTGAAATTGAAGTGCCCGCGCCGCAAAGGCCGTAGGCGATACCCCAGCTCACTGCGCTCACCGGGGCGCAACGCTATGGACTGGGGCATGTTTTCCACCGTCAACCCATCGGGGACATGATCGATTACCTGCACTGTCAGGGGTTGCGGGTAGTCATGCTCCAGCGTCAGGCGGACTTCACCCCAGCGCCCCAGCGCCAGGCTGCCGGGCATCTGCCGCTGCAGTCGCGGAGTTTGGCGGCGGCGCTGACGCAGAGCGTCCAGCACGGCCAGCAACAGCAGTGCCAGAAGCAAACCCCACATCACTGAATACAAGGTGCCGGGCACTTTGAATTGCAAGGCTGCCGCAGCGCCCAGCAGCGTACTCAGCCCCAGTAAAGCGCCAAGCCAGTTCAGTAGCAGACGTGTCGGTTTCATGGTCGAGTCATTGTCGAGGGGCCGGAATTTGGTCCAGCAGTTGCTTGAGCACTTGGTCCACCTCCAGCCCGTCGATGTCCAGCTCTGGCGCAATCCGCACCCGGTGGCGCAATACCGCCAGGGCGCATCCCTTGATGTCATCCGGGGTGACGAACTCACCGCCGCGCAACAGTGCACGGGCGCGGGCGCCACGTACCAGTGCGATGGAAGCCCGTGGGCCGGCACCGATGGCCAGCCCAGGCCAGGTGCGGGTGGCTCGTGCCAGGCGCACGGCATAGTCGAGCACTTGTTCATCCAAGGCCAGCTCACTGGCGATCTTCTGCAGCAGCAGTACGTCCTCAGCCAGCAGGACTGTCTGCAATGGATGCACATCGAGCATGTCGGCCCGGGACGAGCGCGTCACTTCACGCACCATGTCCAGTTCCTGCTGTGCGTCCGGGTAGTCCATGCGTACTTTCAGCATGAATCGGTCCAGTTCCGCTTCCGGCAGGGGGTAGGTGCCTTCCTGTTCGATGGGGTTCTGGGTTGCCAGCACCATGAACGGCTGGCCAATCGGCAATGCCTCGCCCTCGAGGGTCACTTGTCGTTCCTGCATGGCTTCGAGCAGGGCCGCCTGGGTCTTGGCCGGGGCGCGGTTGATTTCATCGGCGAGCAACAAATGGGTGAACACTGGCCCTTTGCGCAACTTGAACTGCTCGGTATGCAGGTCATAGACGGCATGGCCGGTGACATCGCTGGGCATCAGGTCCGGGGTGAACTGGATACGCGCGAAATCACCGTCGAAACAGCGCGCCAGGGCACGTACCAAGAGGGTTTTACCCAGTCCTGGCACACCTTCAAGCAACACATGGCCACCGGCAATCAATGCGGTAAGCACGTCATCGATTACCGGGTCCTGGCCAATCACCGCCTTGCGCAGTTCAGCGCGCAAGGCCTGGGCCTGCTGGCTGGCGCGGTGCAGGGTTTCGCCGGTCAGGGCAGTGGCGCTTGGAATTTCGCTCATAGGGCATTCCTGAGTGTTTGCAGGCACGCCACTTGCCGGCTGAAATCGGCGCTGGAAAGCCGTTTTGCCGCAAGTGGGCCGAGGGCCTGGCTGATGACGTGAGGAGGTTGGTGCGTCAGGTGTTCAATCACCCGCCACTGTTCTGTGTTGTCGAGCTGTTCAAAACCGGGATGACGGCGGCGGGCTGCGCGCAGGATATCGCGCTGTAAAGCCAGCAATAGAGTGCCCTGGCCGCTGCGGCGCAGCAGGAAGTCGGCGCTGGCTTTGAGGTGCTCCTGTAATTGCCGTCGAGCCTTGGGGGCGGGCGCCTGGATCGGCCCCTGGCGCATGCCGGCGTGCCAGAGTGCCAGGGTAATCAAGGCCGCGAGAGCCACCAGCGCTTGGGGAAAATACCGTAACAACAAGCTGAACAAGTCGTCGAAATCGTTGTTGAACAGCAAGGTCACGGCAGTGCCCTGGCTCAGGTACCACAGCAGCCAGGCATTATCGTATTTGCTGATATCCGGGGTTTTCCACAGGTCGCTGTCGGTGATCACGGTGACCCTGCCTTCCCCGACGTCGAGCTGCATCAGGTGGCTCGACCTGGCGCTATTGGCCGAGAATTGCGCCAGGTGCCTGGGGTCGGTGAGGTTGAAGTCGGTGTCGAAGCTGAAATAGACCGGGGCGGTTTCATTGTCGACATACAGCTTGGTCAGGTCCGGCGCGTTCTTCCTGGACAGTTTTTTAGGGCCAGGCTCGGGTTCTTCGGGTTCGTCACTCAAGGTCTGGTGAATAGAGAGGCGATCGAGCAACAGGTCGCCGCTTTTGCCGGTTTCTTCATCCCACAACGCCTCGGCCACCAGCAACAGATGGCCGCCGGCCTTGGCCCAAGCCAGCAGTCGGTCTACCTGGCGTGGCGTCATGTTGCTCCGTTCGCCCAATAATAAAAGGCTGTTGCCCTTGGCCGGTAGGGTGATCAGCCGCTCCAGGCTATTGGCGTGCTCCACAGGCACGCCTTGCTGGCGAAGGAAGTGTTCGGCCGCCAGGTAGGGGTTGGCCAAGGCTTGCGGGGAGGGGCCGCGATCCACCACCACTTCGTAGGGAATCGCTTTACTCCAGGTGTAGAAGCCGAGCGCGGCGACCAGGCATAGCAGCAGGAGTGCTATCCACACGAATGGCCGGTTCATACGGTACCTCCTGAACCGAACAGGCTGCGCCAATCGCTGCACAGTTGTTGCTGGGCCGACGCCGGGGGGAGGTGATGACCATAGGCAAGGTTTTGCCAATGCCGGGTCAATTCGTCACTGAAGGCCAGCAGTTGAGGTTGCTGCAACTGGTGAACACGCGCCAGGACCTGGCCCTCGGTGTCGGCGCTTTTCAGCGGCAGGTTGAAGTCATGCAGCAGCCGGCTGAGCAGGCCGCGATACAGGAGGCCAAGGGCGTCCCGGGGCTGGGTGGCCCACAGCTGCTCGGCGGTGCTGGCGATATCCTGAGGCAAGGTTTCGACGCCCAGTTCCAGGCCAAACAATTGCGCAGGCACAGGTTTGGGGGCTTTGGGTTTGGGTAACCCGCGTCGGCTGACAAAGGTCTGCATCCAGCCGCGGTAGCGCCATATCAGCAGGGCCAGGCCACCGATCAGAAGGCTCCATAACAGTACCTCCAGGCCCTGGGCGAGGTGCTTGAAAGTATCGCTGTTGAAGTTGTCCAGCAGCGCCTGCAACCAGGCCGGAAGCTTGCCCTCGCCGCGTGCCTTGTTTTTAGCAGCAGGTTTATCTTCGCCAAAGCGATAACGGGTAACGGTTTCCGGGTTTTTGAAGGGCGGCTTGTCCAGCAGGGTCTTGATTGACTGGCTCGCGTTTTCGGTGCTCAGCGGTTTGGCGGGGTTGGAAGCATCCGCCATGACGGGGGGGCTCAATGGCAGCAGCATCAGCCCGATCATCAACAACAAGAGCGGCGCCACAGTGCTCAGACGCTGGCGCAGGCGGCGGAAAACCAGTTCCAGGTCCCAGGCTTCCAGTACGGTGCGGCGGTTGAGATAAAGGCTGAAGCCGCAGGCGACGTAGATGGGTTCCCAGAACACCAGCATCAAGGCATAAAAAGCATTCCCCAGGTGTTCCAGCCACAGTCCTTCCGCGTTTGCGGCCAGGACCAGGCGCTGCCAGTCCCAATCCATCTCAACGTTCTGCGGAATAAATAGATAAAACAGCGCCATGCAACCGAACCACAGACCGATCTCCAGGTGCACCCCGATAGTGGTCAACCAGCGTGCGGCACCGGCATTCTTTTGCAGCAGCACGCCCAGGCGTTTTTGGCGCGCCTGGCCATCCAGGCCTTCGAGTTGGCTGACCGGCATCACAAAGCTGCGACTCAGGCTGAGCCGCCGCCAGGTCAGGCTGGCCAGCAGTTGGCCCTTCAACAGCCGCGGCCATTGGCGCACCGCTTGCTTGAGGTTGGGCGTTTCGCCAAACAAGGCCTTGGACAGGATATACAGCGGCAGGCGGTCGAATGCTGGCTTGAGCCACCAGAACAGGAACATCGCGGTAGACGGGTACTTCCACAGCAGCGCGGTAAGCACAACGAAAACCGGCAGGCTCACCAAGGCCCAACTGCTCATCAGTAGCAGGCGGTGTTCGCGGGCCATTAATACGCCAAGGTCCATGGCTTCCCAGGAGGTCCGCGGACGAATCACCACACTTGAATCACTCAGGCGCATGGCGGGCTCTTCCTGCAAGGCTCAAGTAAGCGACCACCAACAGCCACAGTGCCGCGCCCACCAGGTATTTCACCCAAGGCATTACCCCGGTGGTGGAAGACCAGTAAGCCTCGATAAACGCTGCGATCACCAGGAACACCATCACGCCACATAACATCTGCACACTTTTATGTGCGGCCAGACGCAAGGATTCGCCACGGGTCAGGGACCCTGGGACGATCAGCGCCCAGCCCAGTTGTAATCCCGCAGCCCCGGCGAGGGCGATGGCAGTCAGCTCGAAAGCGCCGTGGCCGATGACAAACGACCAGAAGGTCTGCCCATACCCGATCTCGGTCAGGTGCCCGGAGACGGCACCGATCACCAGACCGTTGAATATCAGGAAGAACACGCTGCCCAGGCCAAACAGCAAACCGGCCGCGAAGGTCTGGAATGCGATGCCGATGTTATGCATCACGTAGTAACCAAACATCATCCAGTCTTCGCTGGAAGCCCGCTCGGCGGCGCGGCCCAGGCGACTGGCGGCGGGGTCGTACATGGTCTGCATTTCGGCGACCTGCTGGGGGCTGACGATGCTGTAGATCAGGTCGGGGAACAGGTAGACCAGCAGGGCAATGCCCAGCAGGCTGCCAAAGAACAGCAGGCTGGAGATCAGCACGAAACGCCACTGTTCCCGCACCAGCCGGGGAAAGTCGGCCAACAGGAAGCTCAGCATGTGCGCCGCCAACTGGCTGCGATGTCGGTACAGTTGCTGGTGGCCGCGCAGGGCAAGTTGTTGCAAGGGGTCCACCAGGTAACTGCTGTAGCCGCGTTCCTGGGCCAGGGCAAGGTGCTGGCACAGGCGCCGGTATTGATGAGGGAAATCGGCTACTTCACTGGCCTTGGCCTTGCCTTGTTCCAACTGCTTGAGTTGTTCTGCGAAGGCTTGCCATTGTGGCTGGTGACGGCTTTCGAACAGGCTCTGCTTCATGTTGGCCCCAACAGGCCGCGGGCCACGCCATTGAGTTGCTCCACGGCGCGGGCCGGTGATACCTGTAAGGGCGTGGCGAGGATCGAGGCCAGTTCGTGGACACGTTCGACGGACAGGTCGCCCTGGCGTTCCGCAAAGCCAAGAATGGCCCGCTGTTCGCTCAGGTCCAAAGCAAAGGGCAGGCGCAGCGCCGGTGCTTGGGGCACCTTGGGGCGTCCAAGAGGCTGTTCGCGGTAGATCACCAAGGTGCCTGCGGCCAAGTCGCCCAGACGTTTGAAATGAGGATGTTGCAGGCAGCTGATTGCGCCGAGGAAATAGCCGAACGGCAGCATGTCGACAAACCGCAACAGGTTGCGGATCAGTGACGCAGACCAGCCGATCGGGGTACCGTCGTCCTGCACTACCCGCAGGCCCATCACCTGTTTGCCCGGTGAACAGCCTTGGTTGAGTACCTCAAAGAGCACCATGTACCACCAACTGATAAGGAACAGCAGCAGCGAGCCCAGGCCGAGACCCAGGTTGCCAAGCAAGGCCAGTGGGACCAGCAGGACACCCATGACCACCCCGCGCACGCCCAGGTCGAAGGCGAAGGCCAACGCGCGTGGCATCAGGCCGGCAGGGCGCAGGGGCAGGTCGATGCCCTCCGGGGTCTCGATCTGGTAGCGGGTGTCCAATGGGGCTGATGGCATCGCAATCCTTGGCAGCGCAAAGCGGTTGGGAGACACGGATGCTAGCAGTGTCGGCAATGGAAGCAACCATTCAAGGTTTTGCTGGATGTTTGTACAGTTGAATCGGTGCTGGCCTCGGACGCCGTTCAGCGCCTAGACTTCGTCGATCTTCAGTACAGGAATAGCCCGTGACCACCCTTTTCTGGTACGACTATGAAACCACCGGCATCAACCCGCGCAACGATCGCCCGCTCCAGGTAGCCGGTATTCGTACGGACCTCGAGCTCAACGAGGTCGGCGCCCCGGTCAATCTTTATTGCCAGCCCGGCGACGATATCCTGCCCCATCCCGCGGCCTGCGCGATTACCGGTATCACCCCGGCAATACTCGCGGAGAAAGGGTTGGCCGAGGCTGATTTCATGACTCGTGTACATGCCGAGTTGGCCGCTCCGGGAACCTGTGGCGCCGGTTACAACACCTTGCGCTTTGACGATGAAATGACGCGCTACAGCCTGTATCGCAATTTTTTCGACCCCTACGCCCGGGAGTGGCAAGGCGGAAATAGCCGCTGGGATTTGATTGACGTGGTCCGCACCGCTTACGCCTTGCGCCCGGAAGGCATTACATGGCCCCAGCAGGATGGGCGCGTGACACTCAAGCTGGAGCGCCTGACCGAAGCCAACGGCATCGATCATGGGCAGGCTCACGATGCATTGTCTGATGTGCGCGCCACGATTGCCCTGGCGCGGCTGATTCGCGAGAAACAGCCGAAGCTGTATGACTGGCTATTCCAATTGCGCAGCAAACAACGGGTCATGGATCAAGTGCGCCTGCTGCAACCCATGGTGCACATCTCTGGGCGTTTCGCGGCCGAACGTCATTACCTGGGCGTCGTCATGCCGCTGGCCTGGCACCCGCGCAATCGCAATGCGTTGATCGTCTGCGATCTTGGGCTCGACCCTCAAGGGCTGCTGGATCTTGATGCGGATATCCTGCGCCAACGCCTGTACACCCGCCGTGACGCGCTGGCCGAGGGCGAGCTGCCGGTGCCGCTCAAATTGGTGCATATCAACCGCTGCCCGGTGGTCGCCCCGTTGAATGTATTGCGGGCCGAGGACCGCGAGCGCTTGCACTTGGACATGACTATTTATCAGGCGCGGGCGCTGCGACTAACTGACGCACAGGAACTTTGGCGCGATAAGTTGGCGGCGATTTACGCCGAGGAAGATTTTGCGGCGAGTACCGACCCTGAACAGCAGCTTTACGATGGTTTTATCGGCGACCGTGATCGGCGCTTATGCGAACAAGTCCGGATGGCCGAGCCCGCGCAATTAGCGCATCAGCAATGGCCTTTTGATGATGATCGTTTGCCCGAATTATTGTTTCGCTACCGCGCACGTAACTTCCCCGACACCTTGAATAATGAGGAGCAACAACGCTGGAAACTGTTTTGTCAGCAGCGTTTGTCGAACCCTGAATGGGGGGCGCCGAATACCCTTGAGGCATTTAACCAGGCCCGGCAGGAGTTGGCGGTAACTGCTACGCCGTTTCAGCGTGGGGTGCTGGAGCAATGGCAGGAATATGCCGATGCTTTAGTGGCACGGGTAAGTCTGTAGTCGATCTTTTACAGAAGATGCAGGCAATAAAAAACGCCAGCAGGCTGGCGTTTTTTAATCAGTGGTGTAGCAGGCGCATGCCCTTTGGGCTTAGCCCAGCAGAGTAGCCCAGCCTTCAACCACGTCACCGCCCCACTTGGCTTTCCACTCTTTCAGCGTTTTGTGGTTGCCACCTTTGGTTTCAATCACTTCGCCGTTGTGCGGGTTTTTGTATTGTTTGACCTTGCGAGCACGTTTGGTGCCGGTAGTTTTCACAGCGCCACGCGGTGCTTTAACTTTCGACTCTGGGTCCAGCAGCGCAATGATGTCGCGCAGGGATTTGGAGTATTCGCCCATCAGGGTGCGCAATTTACCTTCGAATTCCAGCTCGGTTTGCAGTTTGTCGTCTTGGGACAGGTTCTTCAAACGGGCTTGCAGCTCTTTGATAGCTTCTTCGGTGGCGCGGTATTCGTTGATCAAGGACATGTGGACTACCTTATGTAGAGCGCTGATTGACAGGGAAAGTGGCCTAATAATAGTCACGCGGTTTCCTCAAGTAAACATTTAAGGGCGCATTTATGTGAATTACGTTGAATGTTTGTAGCGACCCTATGCAATCGAGTTAATTACTAGGTCGTAGGCTTAAAGATAAAATCCCTGACTTTTCAGAAATAGCCTGAGGGTGACGCAGTCGATCGATATAAAGGTGGTAAAACCTTAGGTCATTAAGGGGCATGCCGGCGGCCGGCGATCAGAATAAGCGTTAACGAATACTGCAGTTTTCCTGCGCAATCGCTAGAATGGCGGCCTTTGCGAAGTTCTGGAGTTTTCCCCTAATGCGCACTTTTCGGCTGGTGATTGCTTGCCCGGACCGGGTTGGCATCGTTGCCAAAGTCAGTAACTTTCTGGCCTCTCACAACGGTTGGATCACCGAGGCGAGCCATCACTCGGACAATCTCAGCGGTTGGTTCTTCATGCGTCACGAAATTCGTGCCGATTCGTTGCCCTTTGGTCTCGAGGCTTTTCGCGAGGCATTTGCGCCGATCGCCGAAGAGTTTTCGATGAGCTGGCACATCACCGACACCGAGCAGAAGAAGCGCGTGGTGTTGATGGCCAGCCGCGAATCCCACTGCCTGGCTGACCTGCTGCACCGCTGGCACAGCGATGAGCTGGACTGCGAAATTGCCTGTGTAATCTCCAACCATGACGACCTGCGCAGCATGGTCGAGTGGCACGGCATCCCGTACTACCACGTGCCGGTCAACCCGCAAGACAAGGAACCGGCGTTCGCCGAAGTGTCCCGCCTGGTCAAGCAGCACGAAGCCGATGTGGTGGTGCTGGCGCGCTACATGCAAATCCTGCCGCCGGCACTGTGCCGCGAGTACGCCGGCAAGGTGATCAACATTCACCACAGCTTCCTGCCATCGTTTGTCGGTGCCAAGCCGTACCACCAGGCTTCCCTGCGTGGCGTGAAGCTGATCGGCGCGACCTGCCACTACGTCACCGAAGAGCTGGATGCCGGCCCGATCATCGAGCAGGACGTGGTGCGTGTCAGCCACAGCGACAGCATTGAAGACATGGTGCGTTTCGGCCGTGACGTCGAAAAGATGGTGCTGGCCCGTGGCTTGCGCTACCACTTGGAAGACCGCGTTCTGGTGCATGGCAACAAGACGGTGGTGTTCTAACGGCGGCATTTGCATTGCTGAATAAAGGGCCTGGGCGTTTAATCGTCCCAGGCTTTTTTTTGCCTGCCGTCGAGGAATGATTGATGAACGATCCGCTGGATAAAGCCACTTCCAAAGCCCCGGCGACCTTGGGGGAGGGGTGTTTAAGCCGATATGACCCGGATGACCTGGACAGTGAGGACGGCACCGAATTTCCAGGTGCCGCCGAGTTGTGGGAGCGGGAGCGGGGAGCGACCGAACCTGCGCCGGACGAACTGCCCACCGCTGACTAGAGCGGCGAGCGCGGGGGTCAGATGCGGAAGCTGCCCACCAGTTGTTTCAACCGTGCCGCCTGCTGTTCCAGGTCAGCGCAGGCGCGCAAGGTCGAGTGCAGGTTTTCCACACCTTCCTGGTTGAGGGTGTTGATCTCGGTGATGTCCATGTTGATCGACTCCACCACCGAGGTCTGCTCTTCGGTGGCGGTGGCCACTGACTGGTTCATGCCATCGATTTCGCCGATGCGTTGGGTCACGCTGTTCAAGCGTTCGCCGGCCAGGTTGGCGATTTCCACGCTGTCATGGCTGTGCCGCTGGCTTTCGCTCATGGTGCTGACCGAGTCCCGGGCGCCGACTTGCAGCTCTTCAATCATTTTTTGCACCTGTTGCGCCGATTCCTGGGTGCGATGGGCCAAGTTGCGCACTTCATCGGCAACCACCGCAAACCCGCGCCCGGCTTCCCCTGCGCGAGCTGCTTCGATGGCGGCGTTGAGTGCCAGCAAATTGGTTTGTTGGGAAATGCTGGTGATCACTTCGAGAATCTGGCCGATATTCACCGTCTTGCTATTCAGGGCTTCGATGTTGCTGCTGGAGGCACTGATCATCTCGGACAGTTGCGTCATTGCCTTGATATTGCGCTCAACGACGTGTTGACCGTCTTCGGCGAGGTGGCGTGCATCGCTGGCATTACTGGAGGCTTGCGCAGCGTTGCGCGCGATTTCCTGGGCGGCGGCCCCGAGTTCATTGATCGCGGCAGCCACACTGTTGGTGCGGTTGGCTTGCTCGTCGGAGTTGACCATCGACGAGTTGGAAGCGCTGACCACCCGCAGTGCCACTTCGTTGACCTGCTCGGTAGCCGAAGACACTTCGCGGATCGAGGTATGAATCCGCTCCACGAAGCGGTTGAAAGCGTTACCCAGCGTGCCGAATTCATCGTGATTCTGGATGGTCAGGCGGCGGGTCAGGTCACCTTCGCCGTCGGCAATGTCCTGCATGGCGCGGGTCATCACGTGCAGCGGTTGCATCAGCACGCGGATCAGCATGCCAAGCAGGGCAATGATGATCACCACGGCAATGATCGTAGCGATCACCGCGGAGGTGCGGAATTTACTGAGCATGGCGAAGGATTCGTCTTTATCGACTGAAATACCGAGGTACCAGTTCACCGAGGGCAGGCCCTTGATCGGGATAAAGGTCACGATATTGTCTTTGCCGTTGGCTTCGACTTCGCTGAAGTCGCCGCTGATCTTCGGGGTGTTTTTCGGGTACACGTCGGCCAGGGTTTTCATCACCAGGTCTTTGTTCGGGTGCACCAGCACTTTGCCGTCGGCACTGACCAGGAACGCATAGCCCATGCCGCCGAAGTTCAGCGCGCCAATGTTGTCCACCAGGGTTTGCAGGCTCAGGTCGCCGCCGACCACGCCGATGCTCTGGCTGCCCTTGGCGCTTGGGGTGGCAATCGAAATGATCAGTTTGCCAGTGGCCGCGTCGATGTAAGGCTCGGTCAGGGTTGAACCGTTGCTGCTCTGGGCTCCTGTATACCAGGGCCGCACGCGCGGATCGAAACCGTCGGGCATCTTGGCGTCGGGGCGGATGGTGAAGGCGCCTTTGCTGTCGCCGACGTAGGTTGCCATGAACGAAGACGTCAGGGCTTTCTGTTCCAGCAGGCCGGCAACTACCGCAGGCTCGGGGTTGATCGCAATATTCTGTGCAGCGTTTTCAACCAGGGCAATGCGCCCGGTGAGCCAGGTTTGAATGTTGCTGGCGGTGACATCGCCCATTTCATGCAGGTAATTGTTGAGATCGTCGCGAATGGCGTTGCGTTGCAGGTAGTCGTTATAGAGGGTGAATAACGCAAATGCGGCAATGACGATAAGGGAGGCTGCAAGCAGGATTTTGTGGCTGAAACGCAGATTTTTGTTCATGGCTTGTAGGGTCCGCTAAGGTCTTGATATCCGAAGCGCGTCCTTTTGGGAGGCGCAAAATGGCAGCGTCAAAAAAGGTGTGATACTTCTTGTGGTAGTTCTAAGGGTCCCCGTAGGAACTACCTGACCTATTTTTAGACTTTGTGGGTCTCACATAGGCCTGTATCGACCTGGCGACACTAAAGATTAACCATAGGTGACGAAATGCCTGACTCCACGCAACTCCTAATCGGCGCAGACCTTTCTGGCCAGCCCATTGCCCAGGCCATGCGCCTGGCCAACCGTCACGGGTTGATCGCCGGCGCCACCGGCACCGGCAAAACCGTCACGTTGCAACGCCTGGCCGAAGCCTTCAGTGATGCCGGTGTGGCGGTGTTTGCGGCGGATATCAAAGGCGACCTGTGTGGCCTGGGCGCGGCAGCGAACCCTCAGGGCAAGGTTGCTGAACGTATCGCCGGCATGCCCTTCCTTAACTACACGGCGAAGGCTTATCCGGTGACGCTGTGGGATATCCACGGCCAATCCGGTCATCCATTGCGCACCACCATCAGCGAAATGGGCCCTTTGCTGCTGGGCAGCTTGCTGGAACTCACTGATAGCCAGCAGTCGGCCCTTTACGCGGCATTCAAGGTGGCGGACCGCGAAGGCCTGCTGTTGCTCGACCTGAAGGACCTCAAGGCATTGCTCAATCACCTGCGCTATCACCCGCAATTGCTCGGGGACGATGCCGCATTGATGACCACCGGTTCCAGCCAGGCGCTGTTGCGGCGCCTGGCGGTGCTGGAGCAGCAGGGCGCCGAGGCGTTGTTCGGCGAGCCGGCCTTGCAGCTGGAAGATATTCTGCAGCCCACAGGCGACGGGCGCGGGCGCATCCACCTATTGGATGCCAGCCGGTTGGTGCACGAGGCGCCGAAGGTATACGCGACCTTCCTGCTGTGGCTGTTGGCGGAATTGTTCGAGCAACTGCCGGAGCGCGGTGACGCGGACAAACCGCTGCTGGCGCTGTTTTTCGATGAGGCACATTTGCTGTTTGCCGACACGCCCAAGGCGTTGCAGGATCGCCTGGAGCAGGTGGTGCGGCTGATTCGTTCCAAAGGCGTCGGCGTGTATTTCGTCACCCAATCGCCGGGCGATTTGCCGGACAGCGTGTTGGCCCAACTTGGCCTGCGCATCCAGCATGGGCTGCGGGCATTCACGACCAAGGAGCAAAAATCCTTGCGCGCCGTGGCGGACGGTTTTCGGCCGAACCCGGCGTTTGATGCCTTGGCGGTGTTGACCGAGCTGGGCACCGGTGAGGCGTTGGTGGGTACCCTGCAGGAAAAAGGCACACCGGAAGTGGTCCAGCGCGTGCTGGTTGCGCCGCCGCAATCGCGAATCGGGCCGTTGAGCGAGACCGAGCGTGCCGCGCTGGTGGCCAGTTCGCCGCTGAAGGGCCGCTATGACCAACCGATTGACCGCGAGTCAGCCTATGAAGTGCTGATGGCGCGCAAGGACTTGGGGCCGACCGAGCAGGCCAAGCCCGCTGCAGAGGAGCCGAGCTTTACCGACAAGGCCGGGGCGTTTCTCGGGACCGCGGCCGGCAAGGCGCTGAAGTCAGCCATGCAGCAAGCGGCCAATCAGATGGGGCGGCAACTGGTGCGCGGTTTGTTGGGCTCGTTGCTCGGCGGCAGCAAGCGCAAGTAGCGGTTCAGGCCTTCGGCTTGGCGTGGGCGGCCAACCGCTCGAGCGCCGCGCGCAAGGCCGGGTCGGTGATTCCGTCGGCCGTTGCCTGAATGGTTTCGGCCGCATTCGCCGATAAATCCAGGGTGTGCCCCACCGCGCCTTGCGGGACGGTCGGCGGCTGCACCTTGAACTGGATGCGGGTCAGACTGGCGAATTCATCAAATACCATTAATTGACGCTGCAGGCGTTTTTGCTGGTAGCGCAAACGGGTCGCCCAGTGGCCATCGGTGACAATTAACAGCAAATTACCTTCTCGCCACGACGCCACATGACAATGTTCGCGGGCGGCCGGTTGCAGCTGGCTTTCGACCAGGCGTTGCAAATGGCCCAAGCGTTGCGCATGGCCAAAAATGGCTTTCAACGGCTTGGCTTCGCGAAGCAACACGCTGGGCGCGCGCGCTGTAAGAGGGCGAAATGCCATGATTAGACACCTTAAGTAACAGAGCGGCCATCTTAGCAGAAAGCTCCTGCGGGGCCCCAAGCGATGCGTCGACACGGCTTTGCCCGTAAAATCAATAGGTAACTTCTGCGCTCCATGGGTTGAAGTTCCGACAAAAGCCCTTATTTTAAACAAGCCCTCTAACCGCCCCATGCCTGCATCGGGGAACAACGCCACTTTCCTCACCCACGAATCCGGGTAGAATGCGCGTTCGCATGCGGCCGTGAGGGCTGCTCGGGCCACTGACGGTGCGCCCTCCATCCCTATGTGTGGAAGAACCTGCCGATATGTTTGCGCCTTTGTTAAAGAAACTTTTTGGAAGCAAGAATGAGCGCGAAGTCAAACGCATGCTCAAGACGGTGCAGCTGGTCAATGCCTTCGAAGAGCAGATGGTTGCCCTTTCGGACGAGCAATTGCGCGCCAAGACCCAAGAGTTCAAGGCCCGCATAGCCAAAGGTGAAACCCTCGACAAGCTGCTCCCCGAAGCCTTTGCGGTCGCCCGTGAAGCCGGTAAACGTGTCATGGGCATGCGCCACTTCGACGTCCAGTTGATCGGCGGCATGACCTTGCATGAAGGCATGATCGCCGAAATGCGTACCGGTGAAGGCAAGACCCTGGTGGCAACCCTGGGTGTTTACCTCAATGCACTGTCCGGCAAGGGCGTGCACGTTGTGACGGTGAACGACTACCTGGCCCGCCGGGACGCCAACTGGATGCGTCCGCTGTATGAGTTCCTCGGCCTGACCGTCGGCGTGGTAACGCCGTTCCAGCCGCCTGAAGAGAAGCGTGCGGCCTACGCTGCCGATATCACCTACGGCACCAACAACGAATTCGGTTTCGACTACCTGCGCGACAACATGGCGTTCAGCATGGAAGAAAAATTCCAGCGCGAACTCAACTTTGCCGTGATCGACGAAGTCGACTCCATCCTCATCGACGAAGCCCGTACCCCGCTGATCATCTCCGGCCAGGCCGAAGACAGCTCGCGCCTGTACACCGAGATCAACAAGTTGATCCCGCGCCTGGAGCAGCACATCGAGGAAGTGGAAGGCGTGGTGACCAAAGAAGGTCACTTCTCCATCGACGAGAAGACCCGCCAGGTCGAGCTCAACGAAGCCGGTCACCAGTTCGTCGAAGAGATGCTGACCCAGATCGGTGAGCTGGCCGAGGGTGAGAGCCTGTACTCGGCGCACAACCTGGGCCTGTTGACCCACGTGTATGCCGGCCTGCGCGCCCACAAGCTGTTCCATCGCAACGTCGAATACATCGTCCAGGACGGCCAGGTCGTACTGGTTGACGAACACACCGGCCGTACCATGCCGGGTCGCCGTCTATCCGAAGGCCTACACCAGGCTATCGAAGCGAAGGAAGGCCTGAATATCCAGGCTGAAAGCCAGACCTTGGCCTCCACCACCTTCCAGAACTATTTCCGTCTGTACAACAAACTGTCCGGCATGACCGGTACGGCTGACACCGAAGCGTTCGAATTCCACCAGATCTACAGCCTGGCCGTGATGGTGATCCCGCCTAACAAGCCGCTGGCGCGTAAAGACTTCAACGACCTGGTGTTCCTGACGGCCGAAGAGAAATACGCGGCAATCATCAACGACATCAAGGACGGCCTGGCCCAGGGTCGCCCGATCCTGGTGGGTACCGCTACCATCGAGACTTCCGAGCACGTGTCCAACCTGCTCAACAAGGAAGGCATCGAGCACAAGGTCCTCAACGCCAAGTTCCACGAAAAAGAAGCCGAAATCATTGCCCAGGCCGGTCGTCCAGGCGCACTGACCATCGCCACCAACATGGCCGGTCGTGGTACCGACATCCTGTTGGGCGGCAACTGGGAAGTGGAAGTCGCGGCACTGGAAAACCCAAGCCCCGAGCAGATCGCCCAGATCAAGGCTGACTGGCAGAAACGCCACCAGGCCGTGCTGGAATCCGGTGGTTTGCAGGTGATCGCGTCCGAGCGTCACGAATCGCGCCGTATCGACAACCAGCTGCGTGGCCGTGCCGGCCGTCAGGGTGACGCCGGTTCCAGCCGTTTCTACCTGTCGCTGGAAGACAGCCTGATGCGTATCTTCGCCTCGGATCGGGTGAAAAACTTCATGAAGGCCCTGGGCATGCAGTCCGGTGAGGCGATCGAACACCGCATGGTGACCAACGCCATCGAGAAGGCTCAGCGCAAGGTTGAAGGCCGCAACTTCGATATTCGTAAGCAACTGCTCGAGTTCGATGACGTCAACAACGAACAGCGTAAAGTGATTTATCACATGCGTAACACGTTGCTGGCCGCCGACAACATTGGCGAGACCATCGCCGACTTCCGCCAGGACGTGCTCAACGCCACCGTCAGCGCCCACATCCCGCCACAGTCCCTGCCTGAGCAGTGGGATGTGGCCGGCCTGGAAGCGGCGTTGAAGAGCGACTTCGGGGTCGACTTGCCGGTCCAGCAATGGCTCGACGAAGACGATCATTTGTATGAAGAGACGCTGCGCGAGAAGCTGATGACCGAGCTGCTGGCCGCGTACAACGAGAAAGAAGAGCAGGCGAGTGCCGAAGCGCTGCGCACCTTCGAGAAGCAAATCGTGCTGCGTGTGCTGGATGACCTGTGGAAAGACCACCTGTCGACCATGGACCACCTGCGTCACGGTATCCACCTGCGTGGCTACGCCCAGAAGAACCCGAAGCAGGAATACAAGCGCGAGTCGTTCACGCTGTTCTCCGAGCTGCTGGATTCGATCAAGCGCGATTCGATTCGCGTGCTGTCCCACGTTCAGGTGCGTCGCGAAGACCCGATCGAGGAAGAAGCCCGCCTGCGTCAGGAAGCCGAGGCCCTGGCCGCGCGCATGCAGTTCCAGCACGACGAAGCGCCAGGTCTGGAGGCTCCTGAGGTGTTGGGCGAAGAGGTCGATGTGGCCTTGGCTCAAACCCCGGTGCGCAATGACCAGAAACTGGGTCGCAACGAACTGTGCTGGTGTGGTTCGGGCAAGAAGTTCAAACACTGCCACGGCGAAATCAACTAAGATTTTTGCCTGACGCTGCAACACCCTGCGCCGCGACCGGCCTTTGCCGTCGCGGCGTTTTGCCATTAATTTCACCGTCGATCACGACGGCACAGACATCATCTATTTATAAGGAGCGCATTCATGGCTGTTGGTCTTGGTCCTTTGCCCACTTTGCACCCGGTTGCCGGTTTTGAGCTCGGTATCGCCTCGGCCGGCATCAAGCGCCCAGGGCGCAAGGATGTCGTGGTGATGCGCTGTGCCGAAGGCTCGACCGTCGCGGGTGTGTTCACCCTCAATGCCTTCTGTGCCGCACCGGTGATCCTGGCCAAGCAGCGCGTGGCCGGCCCGATCCGTTACCTGCTGACCAACACCGGCAATGCCAACGCCGGCACCGGCGAGCCTGGCCTGGTGGCTGCCGCACGCACCTGCGCCAAGCTGGCGCAACTGACCGGCGTAGACGCCAGCCAGGTGCTGCCGTACTCCACGGGTGTGATCGGTGAGCCGCTGCCTGTCGAGAAAATCGAAGGCGCCCTGCAAGCCGCGCTGGATGACCTGTCGGTGGATAACTGGGCGGCCGCCGCCACCGGCATCATGACCACCGACACGTTGCCAAAAGGCGCGAGCCGTCAGTTCGTGCACGACGGCGTGACCGTCACCGTGACCGGTATCAGCAAGGGGGCAGGGATGATCCGCCCGAACATGGCCACCATGCTCGGCTACATCGCCACCGACGCCAAAGTCTCCCGCGACGTGCTGCAACGCCTGATGCTGGACGGTGCCAACAAGTCGTTCAACCGCATCACCATCGATGGCGACACCTCGACCAACGACTGCTGCATGCTGATCGCTACCGGCCAGGCCAACCTGCCGGAAATCACTTCCACCGACGGCCCGCTGTTCGCCGCGTTGAAGCAGGCGGTTTTCGAAGTGTGCATGGACGTGGCCCAGGCCATCGTGCGTGATGGCGAAGGCGCCACCAAGTTTGTAACGGTCGAAGTCAACGGCGGCGGCAACCACCAGGAATGCCTGGATGTCGGCTACACCGTAGCCCACTCGCCGCTGATCAAGACCGCGCTGTTTGCCTCCGACCCGAACTGGGGCCGTATTCTGGCTGCCGTCGGCCGTGCCGGTGTACCGGACCTGGACGTAAGCAAGATCGACGTGTTCCTCGGCGACGTGTGCATCGCCAGCCGTGGCGCGCGTGCCGAAACCTACACCGAAGCCCAGGGCTCGGCGGTGATGCAGCAGGAAGAAATCACCATCCGCATTGAGTTGGGCCGCGGCGAGTGCAGCGAAACCATCTGGACCACCGACCTGTCCCACGAGTACGTGAAGATCAACGCGGAATACCGTACCTGATAGCCAAGAGGAATAGCCCGGTGAAACGAGTGCATGTAGCAGCGGCGGTGATCCGCGGTGTCGACGGCAGGATCCTGCTGGCGCGCCGTGCCGATACCCAGCACCAGGGCGGGCTCTGGGAGTTTCCCGGCGGCAAGGTGGAGGCCGAGGAATCGGTCGCTGCCGCGCTGTCCCGCGAATTGCAGGAAGAGCTGGGCATTGAGGTCATCACCGCCCGACCGTTGATCAAGGTGCAGCACGACTACCCGGACAAACAGGTGTTGCTGGATGTCTGGGAAGTCTCGGCTTTTACCGGTGAGCCCCATGGCGTTGAAGGGCAACCGCTGGAATGGGTGGCCCCACGGGACTTGATCAACTATGAGTTTCCGGCAGCGAACGCGCCGATTGTTGCCGCCGCGCGCTTGCCTGCCGAGTACCTGATCACCCCCGGCGAGCTGGAAACCCCGACGTTGCTGCGTGGCATCCAGAAAGCCATCGCGGGCGGGATCAAGCTGATCCAACTGCGCGCACCCAATGGTTACGATCCCAAGTACCGTGACCTGGCGGTGGATGCCGTGGGCCTGTGTGCCGGCAAGGCGCAACTGATGCTCAAGGGGCCGTTCGAATGGCTCGGGGATTTCCCTGCAGCCGGCTGGCACATGACCGCGGCACAACTGCGTAAATACGCGAGCAAGGGCCGGCCACTGCCAAAGGATCGCTGGTTGGCGGCCTCGTGCCACAACGCTGAGGAACTGGCGCTGGCGCACATGATGGACGTGGACTTTGTCACGCTGTCGCCGGTGCAGCCGACGTTGACTCATCCTGATGCCCAGCCGTTGGGTTGGGAGCAGGCGGCCGAGTTGATCCGTGGGTTCAGCAAGCCGGTGTTTCTGTTGGGCGGCGTTGGGCCGGCTGAGCGGGAACAGGCGTGGGAGGCTGGGGCTCAGGGTGTGGCGGGGATTCGGGCGTTCTGGCCGCAGGTTTGATGGTGCTTTGACTGGCCTCTTCGGGGGCAGGCCCCCTCCCACAGTTGAAATACATTCCCGTGTGGGAGGGGGCTTGCCCCCGATGAGGCCCTAACCGGCACCCAATAATCATCAGTGTGGCTTGGCGGCCGCCTGCCACAATACCTCGGCAACACCCTGGCGCCTGGCAATCACCCGCGCCGCCACAAACAGCAAATCCGACAACCGATTGATATACGCCAACCCCACCCCTTCCAACGGTTCCACTGCATTCAAATGCTGACACCGTCGCTCCGCACTGCGCGCCAGGCTGCGGCACACATGGGCCTGGGCGATCAGCGCTGAGCCCCCGGGCAGGATGAAGTTTTCCAGCGGCCCGACTTCCTCGTTCCAGCGGTCAATTGCCGCCTCCAGTCGATCCACTTCTGCGGCATTCAACGCCTTGTAGACCGGCATTGCCAGCTCACCGCCGAGGTCAAACAGGCGATGCTGGCAGGGCGTAAGTACGTCGATCACATCCTTCAGTTCCGGGTGCTTGCCGCTTTGTTCCTCAAGGCCCGCCAGTAGCAGACCCAGCTGGCTGTTCAGCGTATCGACCTCGCCGATCGCCTCCACCCGGGGATGATCCTTGGGCACGCGGCGGCCGTCGCCCAGGCCGGTTTCGCCCTTGTCCCCGGTGCGGGTGTAAATCTTCGACAGGCGAAAGCCCATGGTCAGTGCTCCAGTTGGGTAAGTTCGTAGGGCGGCAATTGGCTGCCGGCCAAGGGCAGGCGCAAGGTGAAGCACGTGCCTTGGCCGAGGGTGGAATGCACTTCCATCTGGCCCTTGTGGTTGTTGGTGATGATGAAATACGACACCGACAGCCCGAGCCCGGTGCCTTGGCCGATTTCCTTGGTGGTGAAGAACGGTTCGAAGGTGCGTTTGCGCACGTTTTCACTCATGCCGATGCCGTTGTCCTCCACCTGGATCTCCGCCCACGGCGGGTTGAGGCGGGTACGCAGGATGATGCGCCCCGGCTCGCTGTCGTCTTCACGCAAATGAATCGCCTGGGCGGCGTTTTTCAGCAGGTTGAGCAGCACCTGTTCCAGCTCGTTGGCCGTGCCCGGCACCGGGCCCAGTTGCGGGTCGAACTGGCGGATGATCGCCTGGCCCTTGAAGTCGAAGCCGATGGCCAGGTCGAAGTCGTTGCCAGCGATTTCCACCGCCTGGTCGATCAGCGCCGGCAAATCGCAAGGCGCCATCTGCCGGTTGCTCAGGCGGCTGAAGCTGAGCATGTGGGTGACGATTTTCGCCGCCCGTGCGCCGGCTTGCTGAATACCGTCGAGCAGTTGCGGCACTTCGCGGCCGTCGAGATAGCGGTTGACCATGTCCAGCTCGATGCCTGCCTGTTCGGCATGCTCCAGGTTCTTCGGCAGGTCGGGGGACAGTCGGCGGCGAATGTTTTGCACGTTGTGCAGGATTGCGCCCAACGGGTTATTGATTTCGTGGGCCATGCCCGCAGCCAGGCCGCCCACGGAAAGCATTTTCTCCGATTGCACCATCATTTCTTCCAGGGACAGGCGCTGGGTGATGTCATCGATACGGATCACCACACCACGCCCGGCACCGCCGGTCAGCGGGTAGAAGGTCAGGGCGTAATGCTTGGCCTCATCGTCCTTGACCCAGGTAACGCGCTCGATGCGTTCGACAGTATGCTGTTCGACGGTCGCCTTGATCTGCGGCAGGTAGGGTTTGAGCGGTTGGAAAGCCAGGTAAATCGGCTGGTTCAGGGCCTCATCCAGGCGCGTGCCGGAAAGCGCGCTGGCTTCCTGGTTCCACTGTGTCACATAGAGTTGCTCGTCCAGGGCGATGAGCGCCGACGGCATCGAGTCGATAATGCTGTTCAGATAATTCTGAAACCCTGTGAGTTTCTTCTCGATCTTGCTGCGAACCTGGACTTCCAGCTCGAGCTTGCGGTTGGTGTGCCGCGTTTCTTCGGCCAGGCCCTGGGCCTGGTCGTAAGCGGCCTGGGAGTCGTCCCGCGCGCGCTTGAGTTGCTGCTCACGGGCTTCGATGCGCGACAGCATGGTGTTGAAGGCTTCGGCCAGGCTGCCGATTTCATCGTGGTTACCGCGCCCGGCACGCAGGGCGTAGTTCTCTTCGCGGGTGACCTGGCGGGACAGTTCTTCCAGTTCATGGATGGGCCGGGTGATCAGGCGCTTGATCTGCCGGGCGATGATCAGCCACAGCAATACGCTGAAAATCAGGATGCCGAGGCTGGCCGTCAGCGTGCCGGTATAGAACGCCACCGGCAGCTCACTGCTGGCCACCAGCAGCAAATGCCCGGACGCCTGGCCGGCGCGGGGCAGGGTGATGATCTGGTTGCTGCGAAATTCGGTGACACGCCAGGCCTCGATATGCCGATAGTTGTCTGGCAGGTGCAGGCGATCACCGTGCTGCATCTGCGCCAGGCGGTTGCCTTCGCCGTCGTACAGGGCGGCGGCGCGCAACGGCGAGTAACTGGTCAGCTCATTGAGCAGGGCGTCGGCCTTGGCGGGGGACTCAAGGGCTTCGGCGGCCAGCGCCGGGTTGGACACCAGCCGGCCGATGGCCTGCAAGGCCTGGGGCGCCATGCTTTCCTGGGAGATCCAGTAGGCGGCGCTGATAAAGGTCAGGTTGGCCACCAACAAGACGGTGGTCAGCAGCACCAGCAGGGCGGCCAGTAGTTTCTGCCCGACCGGTAGGTTTTCTAGACGCTGGCGCAGCGGCATCAGGGTTTTCCCAGGTAATAGACAGGCGGGCAGGGTAGCGCGTGGCTCAGTCGCGGGGCAATCCGCGTGCAAGTAACTGTTCAACCAGTCGCACTTGCAGCTGTTGCAAATGCGGCAGGCTCAGTTGGTGACGGGCTGCCGCCTGGCAAGCATAGCCCAACAAGTAGCTGATTTCGGTACGGCGGGCGTTGGCCACATCCTGGTACATGGAGGAGTAGTTGGCCGCGGTGGCCTGGATCACCCGTTGCACTTCGCTGTGCAGATCCTCGGCGGCGGCGGGCTGGCCGCAGCATTCGAGCAGCTCGGCCAATTCGGCGCACAAGGTCGCGACTTCGCACTGATGAGCCTGCAGGCCGCCGTTGCGGCATTGGTACAGCACGGTCAGCGGGTTGATCGCGCAATTGAGCGCCAGCTTGCGCCACAGGCGCGTGAGGATATCGGTGCTCCATTCGTGGGGGATGCCGGCAGCTTGCAGGTCGTCCAGCCACAGCGGCGGGGTAGGGTGGCCGGCGTCTCCAAGCCAGGTGTAGCCATGCCCGGCAAACACCACGCGCCAGTCGCCCTCGCGGAACGCGCCCTCGGTGCTGGAGGCGAAGACACAGCGCGCCTGGGGCAGTTGCGCGGCGACCGCGTCCTGGCTGCCAAGGCCGTTCTGCAGCAGGATCAGCTCGGCATCTGGTGCCAGCCGGTGTTGCAGCTGTGCGACAGCGCCCTGGGCGTCGTAGGCCTTGCACGCTACCAGCAGGCGATGGATCGGCTCCGGGCTGTCGGGTGTTTCGCCAACCACCGGGTAGGTGTGCGCTTCACCGTGCTCGACCAGGGTCAGCCCCTTGACCTTCTGGTAACTGGCCAATCGGGCATTGTCGCGCAGGATCAACCTTACGGGCACGCCGGCGCGCGCCAGCCTTGCTGCCCAGAGTGTGCCCAGGCTGCCGGCGCCGAGAATATGCCAGGGGGTCGACATGAGTTTTTACTCCGTAGGGTCGCTCACAGTGAACGGGGCGAAAGAACCGCTATAATGCCCCGGCATTTTAACTCGGGCGCGCTCCATCTCTACTGAACCCGCCCCTTATATTGGAGATATGACATGCCTTCGTTCGACGTGGTATCCGAACTGGACAAACACGAAGTCACTAACGCCGTCGAGAACGCCGTCAAGGAACTGGACCGTCGTTATGACTTGAAAGGCAAGGGCAGCTTCGAATTCAAGGAAAAGGAACTGACCGTCAACCTGACCGCTGAAGCCGATTTCCAGCTGGAAGCGATGATCGAGATCCTCAAGCTGGCCCTGGTCAAGCGCAAGATCGATGCGCAGTGCCTTGAAATCAAGGATGCCTACGCCTCCGGCAAGCTGATGAAGCAGGAAGCCGTGCTCAAGGAAGGCATCGACAAGGAGCTGGCGAAGAAAATCGTCGCCCACGTCAAGGATGCCAAGCTCAAGGTCCAGGCCGCCATCCAGGGCGAGCAGGTGCGTATTACCGGCAAGAAGCGTGACGACCTGCAAGAGGCCATTGCAGCCCTTCGCGCCAAGACGTTCGATATGCCACTGCAGTTCAATAACTTCCGCGACTGATGGCATTTCGGGGAACCTGAGGGGGTTTTCGACGTCCCACGCCCCAGAACCTGCGCCTACACTTGAGCCCCCCGGGGCTCATTTGCGTTTATAGGCAGTCAATAAAGCCGCACATCCGCGAAACAGGAGAATGTAGATGGACTTGAACGCTGAAATGGACCACTTGGTGAAGGCCTCGCAAGCCTGGATCCCGATGATCATGGAGTACGGCAGCCGCGTATTGCTGGCCGTCATCACCCTGATCATCGGCTGGTGGCTGATCAACAAGCTGACGCACAAGATGGGTCGCCTGCTGGCCATGCGCAATGCCGACCTGGCGTTGCAAGGCTTTGTGGTGAGCATCGCGAACATCGTGCTGAAGATCATGCTGGTTGTGAGTGTGGCCTCGATGATCGGCGTCGAGACGACTTCGTTCGTGGCCGCCATCGCGGGTGCGACCCTGGCCATCGGCATGGCGCTGCAAGGCAGCCTGGCCAACTTTGCCGGCGGCGTGCTGATTCTGCTGTTCCGCCCGTTCCGCATTGGTGACTGGATCGAAGCCCAGGGCACCTCGGGCACTGTCGACAGCATCCAGATCTTCCACACCGTGCTGCGTACCGGTGACAACAAGACGGTGATCGTGCCCAACGGCATTCTGTCCAACGGCATCATCACCAACACCAACCGTCAGCCAACCCGCAAGGTGGTGTTTGACGTGGGTGTCGACTATGAAGCTGACCTGCAGAAAGCCCGTGAAGTGCTGCTGGAGCTGGCGAAAGACCCGCGTGTACTGGCTGACCCGGCCGCTGCGGCGGTTGTTTCGACATTGGGCGACAGTTCGATCACCGTTTCTCTGCGCTGCTGGACCAAGACGTCGGATTATTGGGACGTGGTGTTCATGTTGAATGAACTGGCACGCGACCGTTTGAAAGCCGCGAATATTGATATTCCGTTTCCGCAACGGGTTATTCGCGTGATGCAGGAAACAGCAGCCAAGTAATCAGCAACAACCGCATCGAACTTGGCCAATAGGTCAGGTTTAACGCGGCGAGTTCAAACTAGATAGTTAGCTTGCTAGTTATCCCAGCGCTGAAACAATACAGCCATAAAAAAGCCGCCCCCTTGTTTACAAGAGGGCGGCTTTTTAGTTAAGGCCGGAGCCTTAAGTCATCGTTGTAATTAAACCGTCAATTACAAGATGTTCAACGGGTATTGCGCGATCAGACGCAGTTCGTCGATGGACGAAGAACCGTAGTACACGCCGTCAGACGAACGATAGGTCGCTTGACGTACGCGCAGGCTCAGGTCTTTGGCTGGGCCGCTCTGGATCACGTATTTGGCTTCGATATCGCGTTCCCACTCTTTGCCGTTCGACGTAGTGGCGGTGTTGGCGCCGCTACCCGTTACGTAACGAGTCATGAAGCTCAGGCCAGGAACGCCAAAGGTCGCCATGTTGATGTCGTAACGCGCCTGGTAGGACTTCTCGCCTTCGGCGTTGAAGTCGGAACGGGCGATGGAGTTGGCCAGGAACACGGTGCCGCCGCCGTCTACGCCGTAGCCGTAGTCGCCGTCGCCGGTAACTTTCTGGGCTGCCAGGGTGAAGGTGTGAGCGCCGATGGTGTACGCGCCCTGCAAGCTGAATGCGCGGTTGTCGAGCTTGGTAGTACCGTCGTTTTCAGCGCGCTGCTTGCCTTCACCATCGCTCTTGGTGTCGTAGATGTTGAAGTCGAAGGCCAGGGACTGGTCGTCGCTCAGAGCGTGGGTCCAGTTGACGTTACCGTAGTATTTGCGCCAGTAGTCTTCGGTTTTCGCGTAGTAGAGGCTGGTGGTCAGCTCTGGGGTCCACGAGTACACACCGCCGACGAAGTCAGTCTTGGTCAGGCCCAAGCTGTCATGGTAGGTCTGGGCTTGCGAGATGCTGGAGGTGAAGTGACCGCCTTCCAGTTTCAGGCCCTTGATCTCGTTGCTGGTGATCGAGATACCTTGTGGCAGTTCTGGCAACAGACGGCTGTCGTCCGAAGCAAACACAGGGGCCGTGGTGTATTGGTCACCGATTTTCAGGACCGTATCGGAGATACGGAACTTAACGGCGCCGCCGCCTTTGGAGTAATCATCTTGCGAGCGGCCGTCGGAACCCGTTGGGAACAGACCCGTGCCTGCACGACCCTTGCCGCTGTCGAGCTTGACGCCCAGCAGGCCGATCACATCAACACCGACACCGATGGTGCCTTGGGTGAAGCCCGAAGAGTACAGCGCGTTGAAGCCAAGACCGGACTCTTCGGCACGGCTCTGGGAGCCAGGGCCCGACGGGTTGTTACGGAAATCGCGGCTGAAATACAGTGCGCGGGTATTGATGCTGAAAGTGCTGTCTTCAACAAAGCCCTTTGCGTCGTCCTGGGAGGACGCCATTGCGAACTGCGAGGTGCCTGCTGAAACAGCCAGGGCGATCATGCTCCACTTCATCACGCGCATCGTGATTTGCTCCTTTGGTTTTAGGAAGAGTACTGCCGTCCCACCTGTATTTTTGTCTGGGCGGCTCTTTCTTTTTTGTGTCGGCGCAAAGGTATATCACGCTGACGATAATTGGCGATACTGGCTTATCTTTCCTTTCAGCTTCTTTACGAGCTGGTCGTGAATTGCTATGTCCATGTCGCAATTCCACAGCCTCAAAATAATGAGGCTGACAACTTCAATATTGTTTTCAGACCGTTAAAAGAACGCATAAAACGTTACTTTCAAAGTGTGAAGTCTTCCTTGGTACGCATTGAACCGCTGTTGTTTTCATCGCGATACACCTGCTTCCATCCAGGTGCCGTTGCCGACGATACTGGGATGAATGCAACAAGCGCGCCCAACTTGGTAACCGAATGTCATTTTTTTGTGAAAAACGTCCTAAGCGCGTGAAAACCGCATAAGCACGGGGCTTTTACGCCGATTAGTTTGGCCCTGACCCCCGTATGGCACGACGTTGCGGTGGGGCATAAATCATCAACCTCGGAAAAACGTTACCCGTTCACCCCAGTCAGTGGGTAATCGGCGGATGTGTTTAAGGCATAAATGGGTCATTTTGGTGCATGGCCGCATTTGCATGAGCCGTGAGTGATGGCTCAATGCCTTGTGTGTAAAGGTCTCTGTATCGCGGTTCTCGGCAATTTTCCTGCATTCAAGGTCGGCTTAAAGGCCGCCTGGTTGGTCATTGAGCGTAGTCGAAATATCGGCTTGTCTCTAAATGGTGCGCTTTTTTTCGTAATGCCTTGCCGGGGCGCAGCGTGGTTGGCGTGAAGCATCAGCCATTCGCAGGTATGCTGGACCCTTGAACCTGACCTGCCGAACGGAGTGCCGTGGTGTTCGCCTTAGATCAACGCCTGCAACAAGACACGCTGGCCATTGGAGATTTCCCGCTGTGCCGCCTGCTGCTGTCCAACGACTCGAACTACCCCTGGTTCATTCTGGTGCCACGTATCGACGCTATCAGCGAAGTGTTTCAGCTGGATGTCGCCGATCAACAGACGCTGTGGCAGGAAACGACCGCCCTGGCAAAAGTGCTGAATGAAGGCTTGGCCGCCGACAAGATGAACATTGGCGCGCTGGGTAATGTGGTCAACCAGTTGCACGTGCATGTGATCGTGCGCAAGCGCGATGACGCCGCCTGGCCGGCGCCGGTGTGGGGCAAGCACCCGGCAGTGCCTTATACCGAACAACAGGTAGCGGCTATTCGCGCGCGCATGCGTGAGTTGCTGCCTGCCGACTTTATTTTTGCCCAGGACTGACCCATGGATTTGCAAGACCGCGTGACGGACCTCGAAAGCCGCCTGGCTTTTCAGGACGACACCATCGAGACCCTCAATGACATCCTCGTGACCCAGCAGCGGGCCGTCGAGCGCCTGCAGTTGCAGATGACCGCGCTGCTCAAGCGCCAGGAAGAAATGGGCGGCCAGTTCGAAACTTCTGAAGAAGAAGCGCCGCCGCCTCACTACTGATGTTCCGCTATTAATAGCAGGCGATAAAAAACCGCGATTCAGACAACGCCGAATCGCGGTTTTTTTTGCTGCGAAGCTGGGATCAGCGACGCGGCAGGGCAGCAATCACGTCTTCGGCCTGCAGGCCTTTGTCGCGATTCATCACGGAGAACTCCACGCGCTGGCCTTCCACCAGGACGCGATGGCCTTCGCCGCGAATAGCCCGGAAGTGGACGAAGATATCGTCGCCCGAATCGCGGGAAATAAAGCCGAAGCCTTTGGACGTGTTGAACCACTTGACGGTACCGGTATCCCGGTTGGTCATGTCGTAGTTTTGCGACGCGGCCGCTGGGGACGAGCGGTAGAAGCTGATGGCCAGGTGAAGAACGATGGCGACCACAGCAATCACCAGGCTGAGCAGGATGGCCGGGTGGCCGCCCACTTCAGGCATAGGTGCCAGGAGGGTGAGGGTTTGTACGACGACGGTCAGAACCAGCAGCGCGCTGACCAGGTTTTGCAGTTGATGACGTGTGCCTTTGTTCCAGTAGGGAATGACCGGTGCCAGCGTCAGGTTAAGAAGGCCGAACAAGGCCAGGTACAGAGCGTCGTGTTGTTCCAGGTAGGGAGGACTTCCCTCTTGCAAGCTCGGTATAAAGGACAGCAGCAAAGCTGCAACGCCCGTTAGCAGGTGGACGATTTTCAACATTTTGATTAACTCACGTTAAGACGGATCACAAGGAAGAGCTGACTGGCACGGTTCGCTTCTGAACAATGGGAGGCGTTGGGCACGTGCGCGGGTATCAGCCTATGTCGCTGGCCGCGGAAATTAACGGCAGCGACACGCTGCCTATTTAACAGCAAAGGCTGTGCCTACTCAAATCAAGCATTTCCGAGTGTTGCAAGACCCACGGCATTTCTGCGTTAAACACTTGTCCTAGACAGGTGCAGGCGCTTCAGGTGGCACGCGGTATATTTTCCTGCCCCGCCAGACGGCCCGTCCGGCAGTGACGCCGGGGCGATTTGTCGCACATCGGCTGGATGCGCCAGGCTGCGCATCGCCGGCGCTCTTGCTAGAGTGGTCCTGCACCTGATCAATGAATGTTCGTCAATTGAAGGGGATAACACATGGCAATCGATATCGGTATCAGCGAAGCAGATCGTAAATCCATCGTCGATGGGCTTTCACGGCTGCTTTCCGATACCTATGTACTGTATCTGAAGACCCACAACTTCCATTGGAACGTTACGGGCCCGATGTTCCGTACGCTGCACTTGATGTTCGAAGAGCAGTACAACGAGTTGGCGTTGGCGGTGGACTCCATTGCAGAACGTATCCGCGCCCTGGGCTTCCCGGCGCCGGGGGCATATTCGATCTACGCCCGTCTTTCTTCCATCAAGGAAGAGGAAGGCGTGCCCAGCGCTGAAGAAATGATCAAGCAACTGGTGGCGGGCCAGGAAGCGGTCACTCGCACCGCTCGCGGCATCTTCCCCTTGCTCGACAAGGTAAGCGATGAGCCGACTGCCGACTTGCTGACCCAGCGCATGCAGGTTCACGAGAAAACCGCGTGGATGCTGCGCTCCCTGCTCGAAAATCAGTAACAGTACCCCGCAGTGGCGCCGTCCTGGCGCCGCTCGCTGGTTTCCGCGCATTTCCTGGCGTTGTCCTACGCCTATCAACGTTCCGTCTTCTGGCTGCGTCTCTCTGCCTGCTGTTTTATAGGGCCACTGCCCAATGGGACGTCCCATGGGCTGCTGTTTGGCAATGGAGTGTCAGGTGTATGTCATGTGGAGTTGGTAATGGAATGCTGGAAGCAGGTGGTTTCCATAAGATAAAGGTCGATCCTTTTGCGAAAGGGTTCGACATGGGATTGGCCAAGCCATTGTCCCGGTCGGTGAGGCTCAACGGGTTTTCCACTTGCCTGCGGCTTGAGCAGATCTATTGGAATATCCTCACGGAAATAGCCAGGATCAACGCCTGCTCGGTCAGTGCGTTGCTGTCTTACGTCGATCGGGAAGTGCACTTGCGCTATGGAGGTGTGAAGAACTTCAGTGGGTTGGTCAGGGTGGTGTGTGTGGTTCACCTGTTAAAAGGTCGGGTCGCCTCGCCGAACCCGGAGTAATCGGCTGGGGCCGGGGCCGGCCTGCTGTCGAAGTGGGTGGGGCTCCGGGCAGAAAGCCGGCTGCGCTGCCTCGATTTACCAGATATAATCCCGCGCTTTGCTACGCGTGCCCAAGCTCTGCGCTTGGCAGCGTGGCGCAGTAACGATCTGATCGCCGAGACATCTCCATGCCCATGTACGACTATCAATGTGCTTCCTGTGGTCATCAGTTGGAAGCCATTCAGAAGATCAGCGCCGCGCCGTTGGTCGATTGCCCTGCCTGCCAGGCTCCTGAGCTGAAGAAGATGTTATCCATGCCGGGCTTCCGCCTCAGCGGCAGTGGCTGGTACGAGACCGACTTCAAGACCGGCGCCAAGAAGAATCTCGCGGGCGGCGACAAAGCAGACTGAGTTGAACTCTACGCGCAGGCTCCTGCATTATCCGTCCCCTGCTTTAATGTACGGTGACGAGGCAGGCCTCCACCGAATTTCGAATTACGAGAAGTGAAACCACTACCATGATGCGCAGCCACTATTGCGGCCAACTGAACGAGACCCTGGATGGTCAGGAAATCACCCTTTGCGGATGGGTTCACCGTCGCCGCGACCACGGCGGGGTAATCTTCCTCGATATCCGTGATCGTGATGGTCTGGCCCAAGTGGTGTTCGACCCGGACCGCGCCGACAGCTTCGCCGCCGCCGACCGTGTGCGCAGCGAGTACGTCGTGAAGATCACCGGCAAGGTGCGCCTGCGTCCGGCCGGTGCCGTGAACGCGAACATGGCGTCCGGTGCGATCGAAGTGCTGGGCTACGAGCTGGAAGTGCTGAACGAGTCGGAAACCCCGCCGTTCCCGCTCAACGAATATTCCGACGTGGGCGAAGAAACCCGCCTGCGCTACCGCTTCCTGGACCTGCGTCGCCCGGAAATGGCCGAGAAGCTGCGCCTGCGTTCGCGCATGACCACCAGCATCCGCCGCTTCCTCGACGACAATGGCTTCCTCGACGTTGAAACGCCGATCCTGACCCGGGCCACCCCGGAAGGCGCGCGTGACTACCTGGTGCCAAGCCGTACTCACGCCGGTAGCTTCTTCGCCTTGCCGCAATCGCCGCAGCTGTTCAAGCAACTGCTGATGGTGGCCGGCTTCGACCGTTACTACCAGATCGCCAAGTGCTTCCGCGACGAAGATCTGCGCGCCGACCGCCAGCCGGAATTCACCCAGATCGACATCGAGACCAGCTTCCTCGATGAAAAAGAGATCATGGGCATCACCGAACAAATGATCCGCAACCTGTTCAAGGAAGTGCTGGACCTGGAGTTCGGCGAATTCCCGCACATGACCTTCGAAGAAGCCATGCGTCGCTACGGTTCCGACAAGCCAGACCTGCGTAACCCGCTGGAACTGGTGGACGTGGCCGACCAGCTCAAGGAAGTCGACTTCAAGGTGTTCAGCGGCCCGGCCAACGACCCTAAATGCCGCATTGCCGCCCTGCGCGTGCCTGGCGGCGCGAGCATGCCGCGCAAGCAGATCGACGACTACACCAAGTTCGTCGGCATCTACGGTGCCAAGGGCCTGGCGTACATCAAGGTCAACGAGCGCGCCAACGGTGTTGACGGCCTGCAATCGCCGATCGTGAAAAACATTCCGCTGGAAAACCTCAACGCGATCCTCGATCGCGTCGGTGCGGTCGATGGCGACATCGTGTTCTTCGGCGCCGACAAAGCCAAGATCGTCAGCGAAGCCTTGGGCGCGCTGCGCATCAAGCTGGGCCATGACCTGGACCTGCTGACCTGCAAATGGGCGCCGATGTGGGTCGTCGACTTCCCGATGTTCGAAGAGAACGACGACGGCAGCTTCAGCGCCTTGCATCACCCGTTCACCGCGCCGAAGTGCTCGCCTGAAGAGCTGGAAGCCAACCCGGCAGGCGCACTGTCCCGCGCCTATGACATGGTGTTGAACGGCACCGAGCTGGGTGGCGGTTCGATCCGTATCCATCGCAAAGAGATGCAGCAAGCGGTGTTCCGTCTGTTGGGCATCAACGAAGATGAGCAGCAAGAGAAGTTCGGCTTCCTGCTCGATGCCCTGAAATATGGCGCACCGCCCCACGGTGGCCTGGCCTTCGGCCTGGACCGCCTGGTGATGCTGATGACCGGCGCCCAGTCGATCCGTGAAGTGATTGCCTTCCCGAAAACCCAGAGTGCTGCGGACGTCATGACCCAGGCTCCGGGTGTGGTGGATGCCAAGGCGCTGCGCGAGCTGCACATCCGTTTGCGCGAGGCGCCAAAGGCTGAGTAAGGCCGCTGCGTGAAAGCGCACTGAGGTTTACGCAGTCTAAAAAGGCGCATCTTCGGATGCGCCTTTGCGTTACAAGGGTTGTGCTTTTAAGAGAGAAATCCTGCCCTGCAGGATTGTTAAGGTTTCTAGAGAATTTCGGAGTTGTGTTATGGCTGGCCATTCCAAGTGGGCGAACATCAAGCACCGCAAAGAGCGTCAGGATGCCAAGAAAGGCAAGATCTTCACCAAGTGGATTCGCGAGCTGACCGTCGCTGCCCGCCAGGGCGGTGGTGACCCGGGCTCCAACCCGCGTCTGCGCCTGGCGCTGGACAAGGCCCTCGGCGCGAACATGAGCCGCGACATCATCGACCGCGCCGTCGCGCGTGGTGCCGGCGCGGCCGACACCGACGACATGGTCGAACTGAGCTACGAAGGCTATGGCCCAGGCGGCGTGGCGGTGATGGTCGAGTGCATGACCGACAACCGCAACCGTACCGCAGCGGCCGTGCGCCATGCGTTCAGCAAGTGCGGCGGCAACCTCGGCACCGACGGTTCGGTGGCCTACCTGTTTGAGCGCAAGGGGCAGATCTCCTTCGCGCCGGGCGTGGACGAAGATGCCTTGATCGAAGCGGCGATGGAGGCAGATGCCGATGACGTGGTCACCAACGAAGACGGCTCGATCGACGTGTTTACTTCGTTCGCCGGCTTCTACGCGGTGCGTAACGCGCTGGAAGCTGCTGGTTTCAAGGGCTCCGACGCGGAAATCGTGATGCTGCCGACCACCAGCGCCGAGCTGGACCTGGACGGTGCGCAGAAGGTCTTGAAGATGCTGGACATGCTCGAAGACCTGGATGATGTGCAGAACGTTTACTCGAACGCCGATATCCCGGAATCTGTAGCCGAGCAGCTCACCTGAGAACAATGAGGATCCCCTGTGGGAGCGGGCTTGCTCGCGAATGCGGTGTGTCAGTCACTTGATGCATTAACTGAATGGC
>NZ_JBAWDE010000444.1:0-75295 GCF_049590575.1 Pseudomonas sp. | reverse complement strand
GTGTCAGTCGATGCAGGTGTTAACTGACCCACCGCATTCGCGAGCAAGCCCGCTCCCACATGGGCTTAGCGGCGTTGCTGGTTACTTGGCGGCCCAGGAGTTGAAGCGTTGCTCCAGTTGCTCGCCGTTATCCGCCCAGAAGCTCACGTCGATCTGCACCTGGTTGGCGATGTTCTCCGGCGTGGTCGGCATGTCCTTCAGCACGTCCTTGGCCAGCAGCGGCACAGCCTGGGTGTTGGCCGGGCCGTAGGCGATGTTTTCCGAGTAGATCTTCTGCTGCTGTGGCTGTACCGAGAAGGCGATGAATTTTTTCGCCGCTTCGGCGCGGTCCTTGGCCAGGCCTTTAGGGATGGCCCAGGCGTCGAAGTCGTAGATGCCGCCGTTCCACACCACTTTCAGGTTGCTTTCTTTCTGTACCGCGGCGATGCGGCCGTTGTAGGCCGAGCTCATCACTACGTCACCCGAGGCCAGGTACTGCGGCGGTTGTGCGCCGGCTTCCCACCACTGGATCGACGGCTTGAGTTCGTCGAGTTTCTTGAACGCGCGGTCCTGGCCATCTTTGCCGGCCAGCACTTTGTAGACGTCTTTCGGCGCTACGCCGTCGGCCATCAAAGCGAACTCCAGGGTGTACTTGGCGCCCTTGCGCAGGCCGCGTTTGCCCGGGAATTTCTTGGTGTCCCAGAAATCCGCCCAGCTGGTCGGCGCGCTGCTCAGCTTGTCGGCGTTGTAGGCCAGCACGGTCGACCATACAAAGAAGCCCACGCCGCACGGCTGGATCGCGCCTTTTACGTAGTCGGCGGTGTTGCCGAAGAGTTTCGGGTCCAGCGGCTCGAACATGTCTTCGTCGCAGCCGCGGGACAGCTCTGGCGACTCCACTTCCACCAGGTCCCAGGACACGCTCTTGGTGTCGACCATGGCCTTGACCTTGGCCATTTCACCGTTGTACTCGCCGGCGACGATCTTGCCGTTGCCCGCACTTTCCCACGGTGCGTAGAAGGCCTTGACCTGGGCCGCCTTGTTCGCGCCACCAAAGGACACGACCGTGAGGTCCGGGCCAGCCATGGCCTGGGTCGCGCCCATCAAGCTCAATGCCAGGACGGAATACTTCAAGGAACTCAACATTGTTGTTCTCTCCACGTGCAGGGTTGGTGAAGCCATGGGGGCGATCAATTCGCTTCTAGAAGTGGGTCGAGTGCGCGAACGTGCTCGACTTGCCAGCCAATCGGTACCACGTCGCCGACCGCCAGGGCTGGGTCCAGCTCGGCGATCGGTTGTTTCACAAAAAAATCGGCCTTGCCGCAGACTTCCAGGCGCACACGCACGTGGTCGCCCAGGTAGATAAATTCCGCCACCCGCCCGGAGAAGCGGTTGACGCAGCTTTCGCTGGAGCCATTCAGGCTGACGCGCTCGGGCCGTACCGACAGAGTGACCGGGCCGCCGATCTGGCCGACGTTCACCGCCAGCGCCTCGACCTTCTCGCCGCGCGCCAGCTCGACCACGCAACGCTCGCCGGTGTGGCTGTGCAGGCGCCCGTTGAGGCGATTGTTCTCGCCGATGAAGTTGGCGACAAAGGTATTCTTCGGTTCTTCGTACAGGGTGCGCGGCGCGGCGATCTGCTGGATCTCGCCCTGATGGAACACCGCCACGCGGTCGGACATGGTCAAGGCTTCGCCCTGGTCATGGGTCACGTACACCACCGTCACGCCGAGGCGCTGGTGCAGGTGTTTGATCTCCATCTGCATGTGTTCGCGCAGTTGTTTGTCGAGGGCGCCGAGGGGTTCGTCCATCAGCACCAATTGCGGCTCGAACACCAAGGCACGGGCGAGAGCCACGCGCTGCTGCTGGCCGCCGGAGAGTTGCGCCGGGTAGCGCTGGGCGAAGGCGTCGAGCTGGACCATGCTCAGCACGCGCTTGACCCGTTCGCTGACGTCGGTCTTGCTCAAACCGCGTACGGTCAGCGGGAAGGCCAGGTTCTCGGCGACGGTCATGTGCGGGAACAGCGCGTAGTTCTGGAACACCATGCCGATGTCGCGCTTGTGCGGCGGCACGTTGTTGATCGAGCGCCCGGCCAGCTGGATTTCACCGGCGGTCGGCGTTTCGAAGCCGGCCAGCATCATCAGGCTGGTGGTCTTGCCGGAACCGGAAGGCCCGAGCAGGGTGAGGAACTCGCCCTTGCGAATCTCCAGGTTGAGGTCTTTGACGATCAGGTTCTCGCCGTCGTAGCTCTTCTGCACGCCACGAAAGCTGACCAGCACATCATTTGAATCCACCTCGCTCATACCCGCACCTTTGTGTTTTGGACTGCTGTGGCACAAGCGTAGTCCAGGCGCGAGCCCCCGGAAATCGGGGGCCAGGAGAGAATCGCATCAGCCGGATGGAAGGTTGGGGGTAGGGATCGCCCTACACGGATGGCGGGAATGGAACAGTGCTCCCGCGCCAGGCGCCGGGGCTGGGTCCGGCACCGCTCAGAGGGGGTCGCAAACAGGCATGTCGCTAGAGAAGCTTGTGTTCCATGGCGTACTTCACCAGTTCCGCCAGGGAGGTGATATTGAGCTTTTGCATCAGCCGCGCCTTGTGCGTGCTGATGGTCTTGCTGCTCAGCGCCAGTTGCTGGGCGATGTCATTCACGTTGGCGCCCTGGGCCAGGCGTTCGAACACCGAGAATTCGCGCTCCGAGAGCAACGCGTGCAGCGGACGGCTGTCGGTCAGGCCGACCTCAAAGACCATGCGGTCGGCCAGGTCCGGGTCGATATAGCGCCCGCCGGCCGCGACCTTGCGAATCGCCGTGAGCAACAGCGCCGGGTCGCTGTCCTTGGTGGCATAACCCGCAGCGCCGACCTTCAAGGCACGCGCGGCCATTTGCGCCTCGTCGTGCATCGACAGCACCAGGATCGCCGGCGGATTGCTCAAGGCACGAATCCGCGCAATCGCCTCCAGGCCGTTGACGCCGGGCATCGAGATATCCAGCAACACCACCTCGCAGGGCACATGGCGCAAGGTCTCGAGCAACTGCTCGCCATTGCTCGCCTCGCCCACCACCAGCAGGTCTTTGGCCAGGCCGATCAATTGCTTGATGCCTTCTCTAACAATCGTGTGGTCTTCGGCTACCAGTACGCGAATCACAGGGGTTTCCTCTTGTCGTTATGCATCCAGCGGCACCGTGACACTCAGGGTGGTGCCTTCGCCCAATTGACTGTCCAGGCTCAGTTGCCCGCCCATGATCAGCACCCGTTCGCGCATGCCCACCAGGCCAAACGACGCCGAGCGCCCAGGCGCCTGGACAAAACCGACGCCGTCGTCACTGATGGTCAGCCGCAAGTCGCTGCCTTCGACCACCAGCGTCAGCTCGACAGTATGCGCCTGGGCATGGCGCATCACATTGGTCAGCGCTTCCTGCAGGATGCGGAACAGCCCGATGGCCTTGGCGTCACTCAGGGCCGGCAGATTTTCCGGCACCTGCACCAGGCAGGGGATTTGCGTGCGAGCTTCAAAACGCCGCGCCTGCCACTCGATGGCCGAGGCGATCCCGGCGTCGAGAATCGGCGGGCGCAACGCCGTGGCCACGTCGCGCACCAGTTGGAACAGCTGGGCGATCAGGCGCTTCATGCTGTTCAGGCGCTCGTGCAGGCCGGGGTCGAGCTGCGCATAGGCCAGCTCGCACATCGAGGTTTCCAGCTTGAGCACGGTGAGCATCTGCCCGAGTTCGTCGTGCACTTCACGGGCAATGCGCGCTTTTTCTTCTTCGCGCACGGTTTCCAGGTGGGCCGACAGCTCGCGCAGTTGCGCTTCACTTTGCAGCAAGGCGGCCAAGGTGCGGCGCAGCTCGGTGACGTCGTTGAGGTAGACCACCAGGTATTCGGCCTCGGCGAAGCGCAGAAAGCTCAGGGATACGTTGGTCGGCAACACGCTGCCATCCGCGCGCCGGCAATCGGTGGCGAAGTTCTGCGGGCCGTCCTCGCTGGCCCGCGCGCGTTTCCACAGGTTGAGCCAGCGGTCCATATCCAGGCTGGGGTCGAGGTCGACCAACGGCCGCTCGATCAGCGCGCCGGGGCCATAGCCGAGCATGCTCTCGGCCGCGCGGTTGGCGTAGCGCACGTGGCTGTCCCAGTTGACCCAGAGGATGCCGACGGTGCTTTGGTCGATGGAGAACTGGGTCAAACGCAGCGCTTGGGCACCGGCGGCGCGGGCGGCGCTTTCTTCGCGGGCCGCCAGCAGGTCATGCTCCAGCACGCGTTGCTGGCGACGTTGCCAGAACACAATGGCCAGGCTGGCGAGCAACAACAGGCTCAGCAGCAGGCTGAGGTTTTGCCACAGGCCGGGCGATTCGGTCAGGCGTGGGTATTTGGGCTGCAGCCAGCGGCTGTGCAGTTGGTCCAGGTCGCGGGCGGGGATGGCGCGCAAGGCGCTTTGCAGGATGCCCGCCAGTTCCGGCCAATCCCGCCGCGTGGCCACCCGCAGCAATTGCGGCAGGCCAATATCCCCCACCACTGCCAGCCCGGCGAACTCGGCCTCGCCGGACAACCGGCTCAATTGCGCCTCATCCACCACCGCATAGCGCGCCTGTTGGCTCACCAGCAATTGCAGGGCCTGGCGCTCCATGGGCACGCCTTGCAGATTGAGGCCGGGGTAGGTGGCGCGCAGGTAATCGGCCACGGCACTGGGCATGCGCACCGCAACGCGGGATAGTGCGTCGAGCTTTTCCAGGTCCACCGCGCCGCCGCCGTCACGGATGCCGACGATGTGCTGAGGCACGCGCATGTACGGGTCACTGAATAACCACAGGCGCAAACCGGCCGGGGTTTGTTGCAGGCCGGGGGCGATATCCACCTCGCCATCGCTCAGCGCGGCCTCCAGCTGTTCCTGATTGGGGAAATTACGCCAGGTCAGCTCGATATTCAGCGCCTTGCCCAGCCACTGCATCAACTCCACATTGGCCCCGGACAGACGCTGCAGGCGCCGGTCGTATTGCGCAAACGGCGCCTGCAACACCAGGCCCACGCGCAGCTCGGGGTGCCCGGCCAGCCATTCGCGCTGCGACGCAGAGAGCTGCGCCTGCGGTGCGGCGGGCGTTGGGGCGGCATTTGCGATCAAGGCAAAGCACATACAGCCGATAACCAGCAGACAGCGAAGACCCATGATCCACGTCTCACATCACTGACAAATACTGACCAACCCATTAGGCTGCTGGAATCACTTCTGGCCGGGAATTAACGATGCCCTTTATCCACCGTTCGGCACTGCCAGCATTGTGCCTGTCGCTGCTATTTACCAGCGCCTTTTCTGTTCAGGCCGCCGACGCACCCGCGCCCGCCGCCGAAAAACCGGTTGAACGCCAACCCCTGCCCGAGCGCAGCACGGAAGAAGCCAGTGCCCTGGAGCGCAAAATCCCGCAGCAGGAACAGCAACAGTTGCAGGCCGGCAGTGACTCATTCCTCGCCCTGTGGAAACCGGCCAACAGCGCCGAGCCCGAAGGCGTGGTGATTATTGTGCCTGGCGCTGGCGAAAATGCTGACTGGCCGCAAGCAATCGGCCCATTGCGGCGCAAGTTGCCGGATGCCAACTGGGGCACGCTCAGTCTGTCGCTGCCGGACACCAGCGTCGACACGCTGCCGCCGCGCGTCATGGAAGCGCCGAAGGCTACGGTAGACACCAGCAGCAAAGAGGCAAGCACCGCCGACAAACCGATCGAGCAAGCCGCCAGCGCCGAAGCCGAAGGCACTGACCCCGCAGTGGTGCCTGGCGCCGACGAGCAAGACAAGACCGACGCGTCGCGCATCTTTGCGCGCATCGATGCCGCCGTGGCCTTCGCGCAGACCCAAAGTGCACGCAGCGTGGTCCTTGTTGGCCATGGCACCGGTGCCTGGTGGGCGGCGCGTTATTTGAGCGAGAAGCAACCGTCCCAGGTCCAGAAATTCGTGATGGTCGCCGGTAAAACGCCGACTGCGCGCACGCCCGACCTGCAGCAACTGGCCCCGGCGCTGAAACTGCCCACGGCGGACGTCTTCTATCAAGACGCCGCCCAGGACCGCAAAAAGGCGCAGGAACGTGCCCAGGCCGCCAAGCGCGCGAAGAATGACGGCTACAAGCAGGTTTCGCTCAAGACCTTGCCCGGCAACAGCGCGGCCGAGCAGGAGCAGCTGTATCGCCGGGTTCGCGGCTGGCTGAGCCCGCAGGCCAACGCGGACTGAGTTGCACACGGCTAAACCAATGTGGGCGGCGGCTTGACCCTGCTGAGGGTGGGTCGGCTGATATTTGTGCTGACTGACACTCCGCTATCGGCGGCAAGCCCCCTCCCACACTGGATTGGGTTATCCCACTGCAATCGTGAACGTCAGCGAAAGTCCCGGCGCTCGCGAATCAGCGAATAGGCATTGTGCAGTTCGCGGGTGCGCTCGGTGGCTTCGCGCACCTGCGTGGGGGTGGCGCCACTGCCGGCGATCTTGTCCGGGTGGTGGCGGCTGAGCAGGCGGCGATAGGCGCGCTTGATCACCGACGGTTCGGAGGTAGCGGTGACGCCGAGCAAACGCAACGCATCCTGATAAGAACCGCCCCGGTTGACCAGCGGCTTGCGCTCCGGGGCAAAGTCAGCCGCCAACGCCTTGAGCTGTTGCGGCGTCCAGCCCAGCCATTTGCCCCACAGGTCGATCAGGTCGCGCTCGGCGTCGTCCGCCCTGCCGTCGGCCCAGACCATTCGCCAGCACGCACGCAACACACCTTCGGCCGCGTGCGGCTGGGCCTTGAGCACGCGCAAGTAGCTGCGCATCCGGTCCGAGCCGGACTTGCCGCGATTGAACGCCGCAATTGCCCGGCGCTGGGCCGAGTCAGTCATGTCCAGTGCGCGCATCTCCTGGCGCGCCTGCTGGATATGCCCGTCCACCACCCGGCCGTTGCTCTTGGCCAGACGCCCCAGCAACACAAACAACAGCTCGTCATTGCGCAGCGCCGGGCGCCCGCCCATGCGCTCGCGCAACTGCGCCCAACTCTGCAGCTGCAGGCGGCGATCCAGCGCCTGCCCCAACAGCGCACCCAACAAGGCCCCCGGAATACTGGCAATGGCAAAGCCAGCCCCGGCGCCTATCAGCGTCCCTGGCCACAACATGCTACTGCCCCGCTGTCAGCAGGGTTTCGACTTGCGCCAGGCGCTCCAGCGTGCCGACATCAATCCAGCGTCCCGCCATGTATTCCCCCGTTACCAGACCTTTCGCCATGGCCGCACGCAGCAGCGGCGCCAGCTTGAAGGCACCCGCGCTGCACCCCTCGAACAACTTGGGGTCGAGCACGGAAATGCCACTGAAGGTCAGGTTATCGGCACCGGGCGCCGCATCATGAAGCAAGCCCTGGTCAAGGTAGAAATCACCGCCCGACGGGTGATGCGCCGGGTTATCGACCATCACCAGGTGGGCCAGCCCCTGCAGCGGTTGTGTGAGCCGGTTGAAGTCGTAGTCGGTCCAGATATCGCCATTGACCACCAGGAACGGCTCATCGCCCAGCAACGGCAGGGCCTGGAAAATCCCGCCGCCGGTTTCCAGCGGCTCGCCTTCCGGGGAATAGCGGATGCGCACGCCAAACTGCGCACCATCGCCCAGGTAGGCCTCGATCTGCTGGCCGAGCCAGGCATGGTTGATCACGATATCGGTGAAACCGGCCTTGGCCAGCGCCTCCAGGTGATACTCGATCAGGCGCTTGCCACCGGCCTGCACCAGCGGCTTGGGCGTGTGCAAGGTCAGCGGGCGCATGCGCTCGCCCTTGCCGGCCGCCAGGATCATCGCCTTCATAAGTTGGCCTCGGCGGGTGGGCGCAGGCTGGTCAGCAGTTCAGCCAGCTCGTTCAACTCAGGGCGGTCGGCCAGCACTGCGTCTATATAAGCAAAGAAGCGCGGTACGTCGGCCAGGTAGCGTGGTTTGCCGTCGCGATGGCAGATGCGCGCGAAAATGCCGATGACCTTGAGGTGACGCTGCACGCCCATCAGGTCGCTGGCGCGCAGGAACTCGTCGAAATCGGCCTGGACCGGGATGCCCAGTGTGCCGGCACGCTCCCAGTAGCCGCGCTGCCATTCGCGCACGCGGGCCTGGGGCCAGCTGAGAAAGGCGTCCTTGAACAGGCAGGTGATGTCATACGTCACCGGGCCGTATACCGCGTCCTGGAAATCCAGCACGCCAGGGTTCGGCTCGCTGATCATCAGGTTGCGCGGCATATAGTCGCGATGCACCAGCACTTTGGGCTGTGCCAGGGCGCTGTCGATCAGGTGATCGCTGACGCGCTGCCAGAGTGCTTGCTGGTGTGTATCGAGTTCGATACCCAAGTGCCGACGCACGTACCATTCGGGAAACAATTCCAGCTCGCGGCGCAGCAGGGCCACGTCATAGCTGGGCAGCGGTGCGTCCATCGGCAATTGCTGAAACGCCAGCAAGGCATTGATGGCATCGGCAAACAATTGATCGGCGTTTTGCTCGTCAATCACGTCCAGATAGGTTTTTCTGCCCAGGTCATTGAGCAAAAGAAAGCCGCGCGGCAAATCTTCTGCATAAATTTTTGGAACATTTATTCCTGATTTTGCCAATAAATGGGCGATATCGACGAAAGGTTTGCAGTTTTCCTGGGGGGGCGGCGCGTCCATTACCACGAACGTACGACCGCCACCCTCCCAACGGAAATAGCGCCTGAAACTCGCGTCGCTGCTGGCCGCGGTCAATGTGGCCGGGGGTACGGCACCCCAGTCCTGAGCGTTGAAAAGGATCGGCAACTGCTCATCCAGCCAGACTTCCAGCTGTTGTAAACGTAGATCTTGCTCGGGCATTACAAGGGTCTCCGACGGCGCTAGCCGTCAAGCGGGTCATGCTTTATTATCACGCATCTTTTTCAGACCATCGAGAGGCGTGCGGCCCACCACCGCGGGCAGATGGCACGCAGGAAGCCCGGACTAATAAGATGGCATTGAAATCCCCCGCGTTTCGTAGAAAATTTCCGTTGCTGGTAACCGGCAGTCTGCTGGCCTTGCAACCCTTCGCCACCTCATTCGTGGTCGCCGCGGAACAGTATGACTGCTCAGTCTCTGCTTCGGGTGCCTGGGATTGCGCGCCGAAAACCGCCGCAGCCCCGTTGCCACCGCGCCCGGTGCATGACGGCGCAGCCGTCAGCTCGGCCACCAGCACGGCGCAGGCCGACACGGGTGGCAAAGCCGAGGCCGAGCCGAAGACCGCATTGGTCACCGATGCCAAGGGCCGTGGCCTGCGTTCGCGCAGTGCCGACTACAGCCACCTGGACTGGGTGCCACGCGACAAGCTGACCGCAGCCCAGTTGGCCGAAACCGGCCCTTACTGCGGCGGTGCGTACATCGAGCCGACTCGTCCTGGCATGAACGACAAGACGAACAAGAGCGATGCGCCCACCTTCATCGGCGCCAAGGCCTCGCGTTACGAGCAGGAACAACAAGTCGCAACCCTGGCCGGTGACGTCGTCATGCGCCAGGGCAGCATGCAGCTCGAGTCCGAGGAAGCCAGCCTGTACCAGGCTGAAAACCGCGGCGAGCTGAATGGCAATGTGCGCTTGCGCGACAACGGTGCCCTGATCGTCGGCGACCATGCCGAAGTCCAGCTGGACACCGGCGCGGCGCAGATCGACAACGCCGAGTACGTGCTGCACAAATCGCGTATCCGCGGTAACGCGCTGTACGCCAAGCGTGCCGAAAACGCGATCATCCGTCTCAAGGACGGTACGTACACCACCTGCGAGCCGGACAGCAACGCCTGGCAGCTCAAGGGCAACAACATCACGTTGAACCCGGCCACCGGTTTCGGTACGGCCACCAACGCGACGTTGCGGATCAAGAACATCCCGATCCTGTACACCCCTTACATCTATTTCCCGATCGACGACCGTCGTCAATCCGGCTTCCTGCCACCAAGCTTCAGCAGCGGCAGCGAAACCGGCTTCACCCTGGTTACGCCGTACTACTTCAACCTGGCGCCAAACTACGACGCCACGTTGTACCCGCAATACATGACCAAGCGCGGCATGATGATGGAAGGCGAATTCCGCTACCTCACCAAGTCCAGCGAAGGCCAGGTCGGCGGCGCGTACCTGAACGACGACAACGACGAACGCAAGCAGCAGACCGATTACGAAAAAACCCGCTACATGCTCAACTGGCAACACAGGGGCGGGCTGGATTCGCGTGTGGCGACCCAGGTCGACTACACCACGATCAGTGACCCTTACTTCTTCCAGGACCTCAAATCGAACCAGGAAGGCGTCGAGAGCCGGGACTACGTCAACCAGCAGGGTTCCGTGACTTATCGCGGCGACAGCTTCCAGGCGCGCCTGAACCTGCAAGCCTACCAGCTGGCAACGATCTCCCAGATCACCCCGTATGACCGCCTGCCGCAGATCACCTTCAACGGTCAGCTGCCATACCACCCAGGCGGCCTGAACTTCAGCTACGAGACCGAAGCCGTGCGCTTCGACCGCGACCTGGAGAACGGTACATTCAAGGACCAAGACGGTGTTGAATCCGCTCGTCTGGATACCTACGTACGTGGCCTGACCCGTGCGAACGGCACCCGTCTGAACGTCGCGCCAGCCGTCGAATACCCGATGAACTGGACCTACGGCTTTGTTACGCCGAAGCTCAAGTACGTCTACACCAAGTACGACCTGGACCTGGACAGCATCGGCAAGAACCAGATTATTGCTGATCAGGCTAACTCTATTGCAGCCGGCACTCAGTACGCAGGCGGCACCTTCAAGAGCTCCCAGGACCGTGCGGTTCCGGTGGCCAGCGTCGACAGCGGCCTGTACTTCGATCGCAACACCAACTGGTTCGGCACCAACTATCGCCAGACCCTTGAGCCGCGTGCGTTCTACCTGTACGTACCGAACAAGGACCAGGCTGATATCCCGGTATTCGACACCAGCGAGTACTCGTTCAGCTACGCATCGCTGTTCCGCGATAACCGCTTCAGCGGCTCCGACCGTATCGGCGATGAGAACAAGCTGTCCCTGGGCTTGACCAGCCGCTGGATCGAAGACAGCGGCTTCGAGCGCCAGCGCGTGTCCGTGGGCCAGGCGCTGTACTTCAAGGATCGTGAAGTGCAACTGCCGGGCATCCTGGCCGCCGACCGTGCCGACGCACAGTCCGATGTATCGCCGGTTGCCCTGGACTACGAGTACCGCTTCAACCGCGACTGGCGCGCCACTGCCGACTACAACTGGGACACCGAGGAACACAGCCCTCGTTCCGGCAGCGCGATGCTTCACTACCAGCCGGAAGACAACCCGAACAAGATCATCAACGTTGGTTATCGCTATCGTAACGACCAGGTCGTCTACAACCAGCTGACCGGCAAATGGCAGTTCGGCGGTGACTACGGCCAGCCAGGCGATCCGAACTTCGTGAAGGATTACTACAAAATCCAGCAACACGACTTCTCGATGATGTGGCCGATCATTCCACAGTGGAACCTGATCACCCGCTGGCAGTATGACTACGCTCGCAACCGTACCCTGGAAGCCTTCGGTGGTTTCGAGTACGACAACTGCTGCTGGAAACTGCGTGTCATCAACCGTTACTGGGTTTCCAACGACGAATACAGCCAGATCGCCCCGCTTAACGAAAAGGGTGACCACGGGCTCTTCCTGCAGATCGTCCTCAAAGGACTCGGCGGCCTGACCGGCGCCAAGGTAGAGAGCTTCCTCGACAAAGGCATTGAAGGTTATCGTGAACGTGAAGACCAAGCTTTCTGATTGTCTGCGCCCACTAGTGCTGGGCGCACTGTTCCTGGGTACCGCATCGGCTCACGCTGCGGTTCAAGAACTGGATAAAGTCGTGGCCATCGTCGATAACGACGTGATCATGCAGAGCCAACTGGACCAGCGCGTCAAGGAAGTGCAGCAAACCATCGCCAAGCGCGGCGGTGGCGTGCCCCCTACCAGCGTCCTGGACCAGCAGGTACTGGAGCGCCTGATCGTCGAAAACCTGCAACTGCAGATCGGCGATCGTTCCGGCATCCGTATTTCGGACGAAGAACTGAACCAGGCTGTGGGCACCATCGCCCAGCGCAACAACATGAGCATTGACCAGTTCCGCGCCGCCCTGGCCCACGACGGGTTGTCCTATGAGGACGCCCGTGACCAGATCCGCCGCGAAATGATCATCAGCCGTGTGCGTCAGCGCCGTGTGGCCGAACGGGTTCAGGTGTCCGAGCAGGAAGTGAAGAACTTCCTGGCCTCGGACCTGGGCAAGATGCAGCTTTCCGAAGAACTGCACTTGGCCAACATCCTGATTCCGACCCCGGACAGCGCCAACTCCGAGCAGCTCAATGCTGCCGCGGCCAAGACCCAGGCTATCTATGATCGTCTGAAGGCCGGTGCCGACTTCGCCCAGATGGCAATCGCCCAGTCCGGCAGCGATAACGCCCTCGAAGGCGGTGACATGGGCTGGCGTAAAGCCGCGCAACTGCCACCACCGTTTGACCGTGAGCTGAGCGCCATGGAAGTGGGTGGCATCACCCAGCCTGCGCGCACACCGGGTGGTTTCATCATCCTCAAGCTCCTGGAAAAACGCGGCGGCGAGACTTCGCTGAAGGATGAGGTGCACGTGCGCCACATCCTGGTCAAACCAAGCGAAATCCGCAGCGAAGCGCAAACCAAGGAACTGGCCCAGAAGATCTATGACCGCATCGAAAGCGGTGAAGACTTCGCCACCCTGGCCAAGAGTTTCTCGGAAGACCCGGGCTCCGCCCTCAACGGCGGCGACCTGAACTGGATCGACCCGAAAGCCCTGGTGCCGGAGTTCCAGCAGGTGATGGCCGACACCCCGCAAGGCGTGTTGTCCAAGCCGTTCAAGACCCAATATGGCTGGCACGTGCTGGAAGTCCTTGGCCGTCGCGCCACCGACAACACCAGCCAGGCCCGTGAGCAACAAGCACTGAACGTGCTGCGTAACCGCAAGTACGACGAAGAGCTGCAAACCTGGTTGCGTCAGATCCGTGACGAAGCCTATGTAGAGAACAAGCTGCCAGGCGCCGAGCAAACAGGCACCGACCAGGCAGTTCAGTGAAACCCCAGCGTTTCGCGGTAACACCCGGCGAGCCGGCCGGCATTGGTCCTGACCTGTGCCTGCTGCTCGCCTCGCAACCCCAGCCACACCCCCTGATTGCCATTACCAGCCGCGACCTGCTCCTTGAGCGGGCCGCGCAGCTGGGCGTGGCTGTCTCGTTGCTGGAGGTGGCGCCCGGCAACTGGCCGGACCTGCCCGCCCCTGCCGGCAGCCTGTATGTGTGGGATACCCCGCTGCACGCCAAAGTGGTGGCCGGGCAACTGAACAAAGCCAATGCGGCGTTTGTGCTGGAAACCCTGACCCGCGCGGGCCAGGGCTGCATCGACGGCGACTTCGCCGGCATGATCACCGCCCCGGTGCACAAGGGCGTGATCAATGAGTCCGGTATCGCCTTCTCCGGGCATACCGAATTCCTTGCCGAACTGACCCACACCGAACAAGTCGTAATGATGCTGGCCACCCGCGGCCTGCGGGTCGCCCTGGTGACCACGCACCTGCCGCTGCGTGAAATTGCCGACGCCATCACCGCCGAGCGTGTAGAGCGCGTGACGCGCATCCTGCACGCCGACCTGCAACACAAATTCGGCATTGCCCAACCGCGTATCCTGGTCTGTGGGCTCAACCCCCACGCCGGTGAAGGCGGCCATTTGGGCCATGAAGAAATCGACATCATCGAACCCACCCTGGAGCGTCTGCGCCAAGAAGGCATGGACCTGCGTGGCCCACTGCCGGCGGACACTCTGTTTACCCCCAAATATCTGGAGCACTGCGACGCAGTGCTGGCGATGTACCATGACCAGGGGCTGCCGGTGCTTAAATACAAAGGCTTCGGCGCCGCCGTCAACGTGACACTGGGCCTGCCGATCATCCGCACCTCCGTCGACCATGGCACTGCCCTGGACCTGGCTGGCAGCGGCAAGATCGACACCGGCAGCCTGCACGTGGCCCTGGAAACTGCCTATCAGATGGCCGAGACCCGTATATGACCGAGCATTACCAACACCGGGCGCGCAAGCGTTTCGGGCAAAACTTCCTGCACGACGCTGGCGTGATCGACCGCATCCTGCGTTCCATCCATGCCAAGCCCGAAGACCGTCTGCTGGAAATCGGCCCGGGTCAGGGTGCGCTGACCCAAGGCCTGCTGGCCAGCGGCGGCCAACTGGACGTGGTGGAGCTGGACAAGGACCTGATCCCGATCCTCAACCAGCAGTTCGCCGGCAAATCCAACTTCAACCTGCATCAGGGTGATGCGCTGAAGTTCGACTTCAACAGCCTCAACGCCGCGCCCAACAGCCTGCGTGTGGTGGGTAACCTGCCGTACAACATCTCTACGCCGCTGATTTTCCACCTGCTGAACAACGCCGGGATCATCCGCGACATGCACTTCATGCTGCAAAAAGAAGTGGTAGAGCGCCTGGCTGCCGGACCTGGCGGCGGTGACTGGGGCCGCCTGTCGATCATGGTTCAATACCACTGCCGCGTAGAGCATCTGTTCAACGTGGGCCCTGGCGCGTTCAACCCGCCGCCAAAGGTCGACTCGGCCATCGTGCGCCTGGTGCCTCACGCCGTGCTGCCGCACCCGGCCAAGGATCACAAACTGCTCGAGCGCGTGGTACGCGAAGCGTTCAACCAGCGCCGCAAGACCCTGCGCAATACGCTCAAGGCGCTGCTGAGCAACGCCGAGATCGAAGCCGCCGGCGTCGACGGCAGCCTGCGCCCCGAGCAACTGGACCTGGCGGCGTTCGTGCGCCTGGCCGACCAGCTCGCCATCCAGCCAGCGCCAGCCGCCGACTAAAGCCTGCCAGGCATGGGCCAGACAGCATGTCTGGCCTAGTGCCCACCTCTTGGCCTAGACTGATCCGCATCTGCTGTCCTCCGCTTTTGCTTTTAAGGCCTCTTGCATGTCCGATCCTCGCTACCAGATCGACGTCAGCGTCGTCACCCGCTTCCTGGCGGACCAATCGCAACCTGAACAGAACCGCTTCGCCTTTGCCTACACCATCACGGTGAAAAACAACGGGCTGGTGCCGGCCAAGCTGCTGTCGCGCCACTGGGTAATCACCGACGGCGACGGCCAGGTCGAGGAAGTGCGCGGCGCTGGGGTGGTTGGCCAGCAACCGTTGATCGACGCCGGCGCCAGCCATACCTACAGCAGCGGCACGGTGATGACCTCCAAGGTCGGCACCATGCAAGGCTCGTATCAGATGAAAGCCACCGACGGCCAGCTGTTCGACGCCGTCATCGCGCCCTTCCGCCTGGCGGTGCCCGGAGCCCTGCACTGATGGCGACGTACGCGGTCGGTGACCTGCAAGGCTGCCTGGCCCCCCTCAAGTGCCTGCTCGAACGGGTCGCTTTCGACCCAGCGAACGACCGCCTGTGGCTGGTGGGCGACCTGGTCAACCGCGGCCCCGAGTCCCTGGAAACCCTGCGCTTTCTTTATAAGATGCGCGACTCACTGGTGTGCGTACTGGGCAACCACGACCTGCACCTGCTCGCCGCCGCCAGTAACATCGAGCGTCTGAAAAAGGGCGATACGCTGCGGGAAATCCTCGAAGCGCCCGATTGCGCCGAGCTGCTTGATTGGGTACGCCGGCAAAAGATCATGCACTACGACGCAGGCCGCGACATGGCGCTGGTGCATGCGGGCATCCCGCCCCAGTGGACACTGAAAAAAGCCCTCAAGTGCGCCGCCGAAGTCGAGCGCGCGCTGGCCGATGACAGCCTGTACACCACCTACCTCGACGGCATGTACGGCAACGAGCCGGTGAAGTGGGACAACGACCTCACCGGTGTCGCCCGCCTGCGCGTGATCACCAACTACTTCACGCGCATGCGCTTCTGCACCGCCGAAGGCAAGCTGGACCTCAAAAGCAAGGAAGGCGCCGACACCGCGCTGCCCGGCTACAAACCCTGGTTCGCCCACAAGGAACGCAAGACCCGAGGCACGAAGATCATCTTCGGCCACTGGGCAGCCCTCGAAGGCAAGTGTGACGAACCCGGCGTGTTCGCCCTCGACACCGGCTGCGTGTGGGGCGGCGCTATGACCCTGATGAACATCGACACTGGCGAGCGCCTGAGCTGCGAGTGCGAATCCCCCCTTCCCGTCACACTGCCGGCCGCCAAGCCGTAGGAGCCCGCCATGAGCGAATTCAAACGCATCCCTCCCGAACAAGCCCAGGCCCTGCGCGAGCAAGGCGCGGTGGTGGTTGATATCCGCGATCAACCCACCTATGCAGCAGCTCACATCAGCGGCGCGCAGCATTTGGACAACCACAACATTCAAGACTTCATCCGCGCCGCCGACCTCGACGCGCCGGTGATCGTGGCCTGCTACCACGGCAACTCCAGCCAGAGCGCGGCGGCGTACCTGATCAGCCAGGGCTTCTCCGACGTCTATAGCCTGGATGGCGGCTTTGAGCTGTGGCGTGCGACCTTTCCTGCGGAAATTGCTTCAGGCGATTCGCAATAATTTTTTTCACACCCCGCTACCCCGCGTGACGCTTGGGCTCGCGCCGATTCTGACGAACGGCGCAGCCAAACTAATTGCGCATCGCGCCTTGACCTCCCGGATTCCGAACTATCCTTAAGCGCAGGCCATCCGAATCAGGGGAGAGCCGGTACACCGGCGTGCGGGTCATCGGTAACGTTTCAGGGTGTTTGGGGGGAAACGGCCATTGGTTGATCACCAATGACTGCCAGCATCGACTGATTGACCCTGCGTCGGCTCCACGTATCGAGCGAGGTGACGACGTCATGAGTATCTTTAGCCACTTCCAACAACGCTTCGCGTCCACACAGCAGGAAGAACTCACGCTGCAAGAGTATCTCGAGCTGTGCAAACAGGACCGCAGCACCTACGCGTCTGCCGCCGAACGCCTGCTCTTGGCGATTGGCGAGCCGGAGCTGGTGGAAACCGCGAATAATTCGCGCCTGTCGCGAATCTTTTCCAACAAGGTGATCCGCCGCTATCCGGCCTTTGAAGACTTCCACGGAATGGAAGAATGCATTGACCAGATCGTCTCTTACTTCCGCCATGCCGCCCAAGGCCTGGAAGAGAAGAAACAGATCCTCTACCTGCTGGGTCCCGTCGGCGGCGGTAAATCGTCCCTGGCCGAAAAACTCAAACAATTGATCGAGAAGGTGCCCTTCTACGCGATCAAGGGCTCACCGGTCTTCGAGTCGCCCCTGGGCCTGTTCAACGCCACGGAAGATGGCGCGATTCTCGAAGAAGACTTCGGCATCCCACGGCGCTACCTCAACACCATCATGTCGCCCTGGGCCACCAAGCGCCTGGCGGAGTTTGGCGGGGACATCAGCCAGTTCCGCGTGGTGAAACTCTATCCGTCGATCCTCAACCAGATCGGCGTGGCCAAGACTGAACCTGGGGACGAGAACAACCAGGATATTTCGGCACTGGTGGGCAAGGTCGATATCCGCAAACTGGAGGAATACCCACAGAACGATGCCGACGCCTACAGCTACTCGGGCGCGCTGTGCCGGGCCAACCAGGGCCTGATGGAGTTCGTGGAAATGTTCAAGGCGCCGATCAAGGTGCTGCACCCATTGCTCACCGCGACCCAGGAAGGCAACTACAACAGTACCGAAGGCCTTGGGGCGATTCCGTTCACCGGGATCCTGCTGGCCCACTCCAACGAATCGGAATGGCACACCTTCCGCAACAACAAGAACAACGAAGCCTTCATCGACCGGATCTACATCGTCAAGGTGCCGTACTGCCTGCGGGTCAGCGACGAAATCAAGATCTACGACAAGCTGCTGTTCAACAGCTCGCTGGCCAAGGCTCATTGCGCGCCTGACACCCTGAAGATGCTCGCGCAGTTCACCGTGCTGTCACGCCTCAAGGAGCCGGAAAACTCGAACATCTATTCGAAGATGCGCGTGTACGACGGCGAAAACCTCAAGGACACCGATCCCAAGGCCAAGTCGATCCAGGAATACCGTGACACGGCAGGCGTGGATGAGGGCATGAACGGCCTTTCCACTCGTTTTGCGTTCAAGATCCTCTCCAAAGTCTTCAACTTCGACCCCCACGAAATCGCCGCCAACCCGGTGCATTTGCTGTATGTGCTGGAACAGCAGATCGAACAGGAGCAATTCCAGGCCGAAACCCGCGAGCGCTACCTGCGCTTCCTCAAGGAATACCTGGCGCCGCGCTACATCGAGTTTATCGGCAAGGAAATCCAGACCGCGTACCTGGAGTCCTACAGCGAGTACGGCCAGAACATCTTCGACCGCTATGTGCTGTACGCCGACTTCTGGATTCAGGACCAGGAATACCGCGACCCGGAAACCGGCGAAATCCTCAACCGCGTGGCCCTCAACGAGGAGCTGGAAAAGATCGAAAAACCCGCAGGCATCAGCAATCCGAAGGATTTCCGCAACGAAATCGTCAACTTCGTGCTGCGCGCCCGCGCCAACAACAACGGCAAGAACCCTACCTGGCTCAGCTACGAGAAGCTGCGGGTGGTCATCGAGAAGAAAATGTTCTCCAACACCGAGGACCTGCTGCCGGTCATCAGCTTCAACGCCAAGGCCAGCAAGGAGGATCAGCAAAAACACAACGACTTCGTCACACGAATGGTCGAGCGCGGCTACACCGACAAACAGGTACGGCTGCTCTCCGAGTGGTACCTGCGGGTTCGTAAATCACAGTAAGGCAGCGACGAGCTCAGGCTGCCAGGCTATTGGCCTGGCAGCTGACCGCTTGTCTCTAAGCTTCCAGCTCGCGGCTTGAAGCTTGTAACGTGAAGCTGCCCGGAGGGCTCCCCATGAGCTATGTGATCGACCGACGCCTCAATGGCAAGAACAAGAGCACGGTAAACCGCCAGCGTTTCCTGCGGCGTTACCGTGACCACATCAAAAAGGCGGTTGAAGAGGCCGTCAGCCGCCGTTCCATTACCGACATGGAACATGGCGAACAAATCAGTATTCCTGGGCGCGACATTGACGAACCGGTGCTGCACCACGGCCGCGGCGGCAAACAGACGGTCGTGCATCCGGGTAACAAAGAATTCACCACCGGCGAACATATCCAGCGCCCCCAAGGCGGTGGCGGCGGTAAAGGCCCCGGCAAGGCGGGCAATTCCGGCGAAGGCATGGATGAGTTCGTGTTCCAGATCACCCAGGAAGAATTCCTCGAATTCATGTTCGAGGACCTGGAGCTGCCCAACCTGGTCAAGCGCAACCTGACCGGCACCGACACCTTCAAAACCGTGCGCGCCGGGATCAGCAACGAGGGCAACCCGTCGCGGATCAACATCATCCGCACCCTGCGCTCGGCCCATGCCCGGCGCATCGCCCTGTCCGGCAGCAGCCGCGCCAAACTGAAGGAAGCCAAGGAAGAGTTGGCGCGCCTCAAGCGTGAAGAACCGGACAACTTCGGTGATATCCAGCAAATCGAGGCAGAAATCGAGAAGCTCAGCGCGCGCATTCACCGTGTGCCGTTCCTCGACACCTTCGACCTCAAGTACAACCTGCTGGTCAAGCAACCCAACCCCAGCTCCAAGGCTGTGATGTTCTGCCTGATGGACGTGTCCGGCTCGATGACCCAGGCCACCAAGGATATCGCCAAGCGCTTCTTCATCCTGCTGTACCTGTTCCTGAAGCGCAATTACGACAAGATCGATGTGGTGTTCATCCGCCATCACACCAGCGCGCGCGAGGTCGACGAGGAAGAGTTCTTCTATTCACGGGAAACTGGCGGCACCATCGTCTCCAGCGCGTTGAAGCTGATGCAGGAGATCATGGCCGAGCGTTACCCGGCCAATGAGTGGAATATCTACGCGGCCCAAGCGTCTGACGGCGACAACTGGAACGACGACTCGCCGATCTGCCGCGACATCCTGATCAACCAGATCATGCCGTTCGTGCAGTACTACACCTACGTCGAAATCACCCCTCGTGAGCACCAGGCCCTGTGGTTCGAATACGAGCGCATCGGCGAAGCCTTTGCCGACACGTTCGCCCAGCAGCAACTGGTCTCGGCCGGCGATATCTACCCGGTCTTCCGTGAACTCTTCCAGCGCAGGTTAGTGACATGACCGCCAAAAAAGAGCATAAGCGCCAACCCATCTCCACAGGGTCCGAGTGGACCTTTGAACTGATCCAGGCCTACGACCGGGAAATCAGCCGCATCGCGGCGGGTTATGCCCTGGATACCTACCCTAACCAGATCGAAGTGATCACCGCCGAACAGATGATGGACGCCTACGCCTCCGTCGGCATGCCCTTGGGTTATCATCATTGGTCCTACGGCAAGCACTTCCTTAGCACCGAAAAGTCCTACACCCGAGGCCAGATGGGCCTGGCCTACGAGATCGTGATCAACTCCGACCCGTGCATCGCCTACCTGATGGAAGAAAACACCATCTGCATGCAGGCGCTGGTGGTGGCCCATGCCTGCTATGGGCACAACAGCTTTTTCAAGGGCAACTACCTGTTCCGCACCTGGACGGACGCCAGTTCGATCATCGATTACCTGGTGTTCGCCAAGCAGTACATCATGCAATGCGAAGAGCGCCACGGCATCGATGCGGTCGAAGACCTGCTCGACTCCTGCCATGCGTTGATGAACTACGGAGTCGACCGCTACAAACGTCCATACCCGATTTCCGCCGAGGAAGAACGCTTGCGCCAGAAGGAGCGCGAGGAACACCTGCAGAAGCAGATCAACGACCTGTGGCGCACCATCCCTAAAAAAGCCGGGAAAAACAGCGACAAGGACAATGCGCGCTTCCCCGCCGAACCTCAGGAAAATATCCTGTATTTTCTGGAAAAGCACGCGCCTCTGCTGGAACCTTGGCAACGCGAGATCGTGCGGATCGTGCGCAAGATCGCCCAGTACTTTTACCCACAGCGCCAGACCCAGGTGATGAACGAAGGCTGGGCGACGTTCTGGCACTACACCCTGATGAACGACCTGTACGACGAAGGCCTAGTCACCGACGGTTTCATGATGGAGTTCCTCACGTCCCACACCAGTGTGGTATTCCAACCCGGCTTTGACAGCCCCTATTACAGCGGCATCAACCCCTACGCCCTGGGCTTCGCCATGTACCGCGACATTCGGCGCATGTGCGAACACCCCACCGAGGAGGATCGCCGCTGGTTCCCGGAAATCGCCGGCAGCGATTGGCTGTCGACCATCAAGTTCGCCATGAGCAGCTTCAAGGACGAGAGCTTTATCCTGCAGTACCTGTCACCCCAGGTCATCCGCGACCTCAAGCTGTTCAGCATCATGGACGATGACCTCAAGGACGACCTGCTGGTACCGGCCATCCATGACGAGCCCGGCTACCGCACCATCCGCGAAACCCTGGCGGCGCAGTACAACCTGGGCAACCGCGAACCCAACGTGCAGATCTACAGCATCGACGTGCGCGGCGACCGCTCGCTGACCCTGCGTCACCAGCAGCACGACCGCAAACCCCTGGGCGAATCCACCGAGGAAGTGCTCAAGCACCTGCATCGGCTGTGGGGGTTCGACATCCATCTGGAGACCCTGCAAGGCGATCAGGTCATGAAAACCCACCATGTTCCGCCGCGCAGCGATCACAACGACGGCGACTACGGCCGCCTGGACCTGGCCGTCGTACACCTCTGAAACAGCAAAGCCTCCATTGGTCAGGCGCAGGCGTTATCCTGTGCCGCTAATGGAGGCTTTTTCATGAAAATCTACAAAGTCGGCGGCGCTGTACGTGACCGCCTGCTGGGCATCAAGGTGACCGACATCGATCGCGTCGTCGTCGGCGCAACCACCGAAGAGATGCTCGCCAAGGGCTATAAGCCAGTGGGCGCTGACTTCCCGGTATTCCTCGATCCAAACAACGGCGATGAGTACGCGCTCGCCCGTACCGAGCGCAAAAGCGGCCGGGGTTACGGTGGCTTTGTGTTTCACGCCAGCCCCGAGGTGACCCTGGACGAGGACCTGATTCGGCGCGACCTGACGATCAACGCCATGGCCGAAGACGATGACGGCAATCTGACCGATCCCTACGATGGCCAGCGCGATCTGCAAGCGCGCATCTTGCGCCACGTTTCACCCGCCTTCGCCGAAGATCCCCTGCGAGTGCTGCGCGTTGCACGCTTCGCCGCGCGTTACGCTCACCTGGGTTTTACGGTAGCCCCCGAGACGCTGGAGCTGATGCGCCAGCTCAGCGAATCCGGCGAGTTGGAGGCCCTAACGCCTGAGCGCAGCTGGAAGGAAATTTCCCGCGCATTGATGGAAGATCAGCCTCAGGTATTTATTCAGGTTTTGCGCGATTGCGACGCCTTGAAAACCCTGATGCCGGAAGTGAACGCGCTGTTCGGCGTGCCACAGCCCGAGGCCCACCACCCGGAGATCGACACCGGGGTGCACACCCTCAGCGTGCTGGAACAGGCGGCTTTACATAAGCAGCCATTGACCGTGCGCTGGGCCTGCTTGCTGCATGACGTGGGCAAGAGCCTGACGCCTGTGGATAAGTTACCGCAGCATATTGCCCACGAGCACCGGGGCTTGACGCTGATAAAACAAGTGAACGAACGGTTCAAAGTGCCCAAGGACTGCCAGGAACTGGCGCTTCTGGTCGGCCAGTATCACACCCATGGCCATCGCGCCCTCGAGCTGAAAGCCTCGACGCTGCTGGAGTTGCTGCAGAGTTTCGACGTTTATCGACGGCCGCAGCGTTTTGAAGAGTTTGTGGTGAGTTGCGAAATGGACGCCCGGGGCCGCAAAGGGCTCGAGCAAAGAAGTTATCCACAAGCGGATTATTTACGCGGCGCAGCGACGGTTGCGCGCGAAGTGGCGGTGGCTCCCCTGCTGGAGAAAGGCTTCAAAGGCCCAGCGCTGGGCGAGGCGCTAAAACGCGAACGGCTCAATGCGCTGAAAGCTTATAAGCAACAGCACAGCCTGTAGACGCCAGCCTTTGTGGCAAGCGGGCTTGCACCATTGCCATTCAGTCAAGCGCATAACGTGTGGGAGCGGGCTTGCCCGCGAAGACGTCCGCCCAGCAAACATCTATGTTGACTGAACCACCGCTTTCGCGGGCAAGCCCGCTCCCACATTTGTAACCGGTCAAGCCAAGAGGATCGGCGGCTAGAGCAGATCCGCCGGGGTGAGTGGCTGGCCCCGCCATTCGAAGCCGACAGGCGCCAGCACCTGGTCAATCTGCGCATTGCGCCACAGCTCCGCCAGGGTCTTGCCGGCCTCAGGATGCACGCGGTCGGGCGCCATCAATGACAATGGCCACAACACAAAGGCGTTTTTCAGGATCTCCGCGCGCGGCAGGATCAAGCCGTCGAAATTGCCCACAAGGTCGCCATACAACAGCACATCGATATCCAGTGGCAGGCCTTTACGGTCCGGCGCATACCGACCGTTATCGGCCTCGATGAACTTGAGCCGACGATCCAATTCCATCAACGGCAAATCGGTATAGGCCGACACCACCAGATTGAAGAACAGCCCGCTCTTGATGCCCACCGGCTGGCTTTCGAATACCGCCGAACAGCGCATATCCGTCAAGAACCCCGCCAGCGCATCAAGGCCAGCGCACAAATGAGTCTCGCGCTCGATATTGCTGCCAAGGCCAAGGTAAACCTGAGTTAGCGACATCCGCGCTCGATCTCCACGCCCACGCCTTTGGCAGCCGGGACGGCTCCGGGCTTGGTCAACTTGAGGTGCAGCCAGGGAATCTGGAACTCACTCATCAGCACTTCGGCCAGACGCTCGGCAAAGGTCTCCACCAGTTGGTACTGGGATTGCTCGGCAAAGGCCTGGATACGCGTGGACACGCTGGCGTAATCCAGTGCCAGGGTCAGGTCATCACCGGTCGCAGCCGGTCGGTTGTCCCAGGCGAAGCTCAGGTCCAGGCGCAGGCATTGCTTGATGCCGCGCTCCCAGTCGTAGGCCCCGATCACGGTGTCGACTTCCAGGCCTTCGATAAACACTCTGTCCAAGCTCTTCTCCGCAGCACGACAAGGGCGCGATGCCCCGTTAGAATCAGGGCGTCCTCGCCCGGAATAGTTAGCATGTTTTGGTCACTGGCGATCTTCGCCTACCTGCTCGGCTCGCTGTCCTTCGCCATTTTGCTCAGCCGCCTGACGGGAAACCCCGACCCGCGAATGAGTGGCTCAGGCAATGCCGGCGCCACCAATATGTTGCGCCTGGCCGGCAAGAAGCTCGCCGTACTCACGCTGCTGGGCGACGTCTGCAAGGGCCTGTTGCCCGTGCTGATCGCCAGCCTCGCCGGCCTTTCCCTGCAACAGCAGGCCTGGGTAGGCGTGTGCGCGGTCCTGGGCCATCTGTTTCCGTTGTACTTCCGCTTTCGCGGTGGCAAAGGTGTTGCCACGGCGGCCGGCATGCTGCTGGGGATCTACCCGCCAGCGGCGCTGCTGGCCGTTCTCGCCTGGTTGCTGACGTTCTACCTGACCCGCACCAGCTCGCTGGCCGCACTGATCGCCACCCCGCTCACCCTGCCGCTGCTGGCTTGGCAGGAACCGGCGGCGCTGCTGCCGATGAGCGTGCTCACGCTGTTGATTGTCTGGCGCCACCGGGGCAATTTACGCGACCTGTTTGCCGGGCGCGAACGGCATTTTTAAATCCGTTCGATGAGCCCGGCTCACGTTGCGGCTCACAGCGGTGACAATTGCTCCATCGGCCAGCGTGCCTGCACGCTGATCGCCAGGCTTTCATGTTGCCCGGCCTGCAAACGCTGGCAACCGGCATAGGCGATCATCGCGCCATTGTCGGTGCAGAACTCCGGCCGCGCGTAGAACACGTCGCCTTGCATATCGCCGAGCATTTTCTCCAGTGAAGCACGCAAGGCCTTGTTGGCGCTGACGCCGCCTGCGATCACCAGGCGCTTCATGCCCGCCTGTTTCAGGGCGCGCTTGCACTTGATGGTCAAAGTCTCCACCACGGCCTGCTGGAACGCCAGCGCGATGTCGCAACGGGCTTGCTCACTGTCGTCCCCGGCGCTGACGCTGTGCTGCCAGGTGTTCAGCGCAGAAGTTTTCAAACCGCTGAAGCTGAACATCAGGCCCGGCCGGTCGCACATCGGGCGCGGGAAGGTGTAGCGGCCCGGCGTGCCTTTTTCGGCGAGGCGGGCGATTTCCGGGCCACCCGGATAATTGAGGCCCATCATCTTCGCAGTCTTGTCGAATGCTTCGCCCGCAGCGTCATCCAGGGACTCACCCAACAGCGTGTATTGACCGATCCCATCGACCTGAACCAGCTGCGTATGGCCGCCCGAAACCAACAAAGCGACGAACGGGAACTGCGGCGGTGTTTTTTCCAGCATCGGCGCCAGTAAATGGCCTTCCATATGGTGCACACCCAGGGCCGGAATGCCCCAGGCAAAGGCCAGCGCCTGGGCGCAAGAGGCCCCAACCAGCAGGGCTCCGACCAATCCGGGGCCGGCCGTGTAGGCAATCGCATCGATCTCGGTCGGCACGCAGCCGGCCTCGTCCAGCACCTGGCGAATCAACGGCAGCATGCGCTTGACGTGATCACGGCTGGCGAGCTCCGGCACCACCCCGCCATACGCGCGGTGCAGGTCGATCTGACTGAACAGTGCATCGGCCAAAAGCCCGCGTTCACTGTCGTAAAGTGCGACACCGGTTTCGTCGCAGGAGGTTTCAAGTCCCAGTACTAGCATGGGTTTGCGCCTTGTAGAGGCTGAATTCGAAGGCGCGCATAATAGTCGCCGCTCCCCCTCCCGACTAGCGGTTTTCGATCAGAGGCTTTGCATTCCGGGCAATGAGGGGTTAACATCCGCAACCCTTAAAAACCGACGACCTCAGCCGCGAATTTTTTGCGACGAGAACGTTGATTCCCGGTAATGAAAGAAGGTAGCTCTGGATGCCAGCCGTCAAAGTAAAAGAGAACGAACCCTTCGACGTAGCTCTGCGTCGTTTCAAGCGCTCCTGCGAAAAAGCCGGTGTTCTGGCTGAAGTTCGTAGCCGCGAATTTTATGAGAAGCCAACTTCTGAGCGTAAGCGTAAAGCAGCAGCCGCTGTTAAGCGTCACGCCAAGAAAGTTCAGCGCGAACAGCGCCGCGCCGTTCGTCTGTACTAATACACAGACGTTCGTAGCAAGCTTCTGCCAAGCCCGGCCCTCAGCCGGGCTGTTGGCATTTGCGGATATCGCTTGATGCTTCACCGTTGATGCCGCACATGCGACTGAAACGAACTGCTTCACACGTCAGGACTGGCTTTTCTGCCAGCGGTGCGCGTCTCTTCTGACGAGCCTAACAAGGCTACTGACGAGCACACTCATTTTTCAACCAGCCGATCTTCAGGTCGACTGTGCCCAACGACGAGCTTCCGAGGCCACCACTGGCCAAGACCGGACGCCTGGGGCAACATTTCCAAGCCGAAAACTGACCTTGAACTAACGTCAGTGATTATTCGGCAGATACACTTCCTGACAACCCAAGCAGACGCCAGATGCTCAAGCACTCGATACGCGCGCTTGAACATGTCACGGGCCCTCATTTACACGCAGTGATGACGAGAACGCCATGGCCGGGCTAATTCCCCAGAGCTTTATTGACGACCTTCTGAACCGCACCGACATCGTCGATGTTGTCAGCTCGCGCGTGCAATTGAAAAAAGCCGGCAAGAACTACACCGCCTGCTGCCCGTTCCACAAAGAGAAAACCCCGTCATTCAGCGTCAGCCCCGACAAGCAGTTCTATTACTGCTTCGGCTGCGGCGCGGGCGGCAATGCCCTCGGTTTTCTCATGGACCACGACAACCTGGACTTCCCCCAGGCGATCGAGGACCTGGCCAAAGCCGCCGGCATGGAAGTGCCCCGCGAAGAAAGTGGCCGCCCGCACAAACCGCGGCAACCCACCGACTCGCCGCTGTACCCGCTGCTGACGGCCGCCGCCGAATTCTATCGTCAGGCACTTAAAAGCCATCCGCAGCGCAAAGCCGCTGTCGAGTACCTCAAGGGGCGCGGCCTCACCGGTGAAATCGCTCGCGACTTCGGCCTCGGCTTCGCGCCGCCCGGCTGGGATAATCTCTACAAGCACTTGAGCAGCGACACCCTGCAGCAGAAAGCCATGATCGATGCCGGCCTGTTGGTGGAAAACGCCGAAACCGGCAAACGCTATGACCGCTTCCGCGACCGCGTGATGTTCCCGATCCGCGACAGCCGTGGCCGCATCATCGCCTTTGGTGGTCGCGTGCTGGGGGACGACAAGCCCAAGTACCTGAACTCCCCGGAAACCCCAGTGTTTCATAAGGGCCAAGAGCTGTACGGGCTGTTCGAGGCGCGCAAGAACAATCGCAACCTTGATGAAATCATCGTGGTTGAAGGCTATATGGACGTGATCGCCCTGGCTCAGCAAGGCCTGCGCAATGCCGTGGCCACCCTGGGCACCGCGACCAGCGAGGAACACCTGAAGCGCCTGTTCCGCGTGGTGCCCAGCGTACTGTTCTGTTTCGACGGCGACCAGGCCGGGCGTAACGCCGCCTGGCGCGCCCTCGAAGCGACGCTGTCGAGCCTGCAGGACGGACGCCGCGCGCGCTTCCTGTTCCTGCCCGAGGGCGAAGACCCGGACACCTTGGTGCGCTCCGAAGGCACCGACGCATTCCGTGCACGAATCAACCAACATGCGCAGCCGCTGGCGGATTATTTCTTCCAGCAACTGACCGAAGAAGCCGACCCGCGCTCGCTCGAAGGCAAGGCCCACATGGCCACCCTCGCCGCGCCGCTGATCGACAAGGTGCCTGGCGCCAACCTGCGCACCCTGATGCGCCAGCGCCTGCAGCAAATCACCGGCTTGAGTGGCGAGGCCGTCAGCCAACTGGTGCACAGCGCACCGCAGGACGCACCGCCCGCCTACGACCCGGGCATGGATTACGACGCCATGCCGGACTATGCCGATTTCCACCAATCGCAGGAGGCCTACACGCCCCAGCAGGAGTGGACGCCGAAGAAGCCCGGTGCCGGCGGCAAGAAATGGGATAAAAAACCGTGGAGCAAGAACGGCAAGCGCGCGGATCGCGATGAGGCCTATGCCCCGCGCACGCCGGTTGCCGTAGAGGCCCCGACGCTGATTGCCTTGCGCACGCTCATCCATCACCCGCAATTGGCGGGCAAGGTTGAAAGTGCCGATCACTTTGCCAACGAGAGCAACACCTACGCCCAGGTGCTGATTGCCCTGATCGAGGCCATGCAGAAAAATCCTAAGCTAAACTCTATTCAGCTGATGGCTCGCTGGCACGGCACCGAACAAGGTCGTTTATTGAAAGCGCTCGCGGAAAAGGAGTGGCTAATTGACGGCGATAACCTTGAACAACAGTTTTTAGACACCATTACTAGGTTATCCGCGGGTCAGCACACGCAGACCCTCGATGAACTCATCAAGAGAGCAAGGCAGCCAGGATTGTCGGCTGAAGAGCAAATTCAGATAGCAAAACAGATGCGCGACCTCTTAAAACAGAATGTTTCCGCATCAAACCCGACCTCAGCTGGCGTGTGAGGTCATAGCTCGGGTATAATCCTCGGCTTGTTTTTTGCCCGCCAAGACCTTCAGTGGATAGGGTGTTATGTCCGGAAAAGCGCAACAGCAGTCTCGTATCAAAGAGTTGATCACCCTTGGTCGTGAGCAGAAGTATCTGACTTACGCAGAGGTCAACGATCACCTGCCTGAGGATATTTCAGATCCTGAGCAGGTGGAAGACATCATCCGCATGATTAATGACATGGGGATCCCCGTACACGAGAGTGCTCCGGATGCGGACGCCCTTATGTTGGCCGACGCCGATACCGACGAGGCAGCCGCTGAAGAAGCCGCTGCCGCGTTGGCCGCGGTGGAGACCGACATCGGTCGCACGACTGACCCTGTGCGCATGTATATGCGTGAAATGGGTACCGTCGAGTTGCTGACACGCGAAGGCGAAATCGAAATCGCCAAGCGTATTGAAGAGGGTATCCGTGAAGTGATGGGCGCCATTGCGCACTTCCCTGGCACGGTTGACCACATTCTCTCCGAGTACACTCGCGTCACCACCGAAGGTGGTCGCCTGTCCGACGTCCTGAGCGGTTACATCGACCCGGACGACGGCATTGCGCCGCCTGCCGCCGAAGTACCGCCGCCTGTCGATCCGAAAGCGGTCAAAGCCGACGACGACACCGAAGACGACGATGCTGAAGCCAGCAGTGATGACGAAGACGAAGTCGAAAGCGGTCCAGATCCGATCATCGCTGCCCAGCGTTTCGGTGCGGTTTCCGATCAAATGGAAATCACCCGCAAGGCCCTGAAAAAGCACGGTCGCTCCAACAAGCAGGCAATTGCCGAGCTGTTGGCGCTGGCAGAGCTGTTCATGCCGATCAAGCTGGTACCGAAGCAATTCGAAGGCCTTGTTGAGCGTGTTCGCAGTGCCCTTGAGCGTCTGCGTGCACAAGAGCGTGCGATCATGCAGCTGTGTGTGCGTGATGCGCGCATGCCGCGTGCCGACTTCCTGCGCCAGTTCCCGGGCAACGAAGTCGACGAAAGCTGGACCGACGCACTGGCCAAGGGCAAGGCGAAATACGCCGAAGCCATTGGTCGCCTGCAGCCCGACATCATCCGTTGCCAGCAGAAGCTGACCGCGCTTGAGACCGAAACCGGTCTGACGATTGCCGAGATCAAGGACATCAACCGTCGCATGTCGATCGGTGAGGCCAAGGCCCGCCGCGCGAAGAAAGAGATGGTTGAAGCGAACTTGCGTCTGGTGATCTCCATCGCTAAGAAGTACACCAACCGTGGCCTGCAATTCCTCGATCTGATCCAGGAAGGCAACATCGGCTTGATGAAGGCTGTGGACAAGTTCGAATACCGTCGCGGCTACAAGTTCTCGACTTATGCCACCTGGTGGATCCGTCAGGCGATCACTCGCTCGATCGCCGACCAGGCCCGCACCATCCGTATTCCGGTGCACATGATCGAGACGATCAACAAGCTCAACCGTATTTCCCGGCAGATGTTGCAGGAAATGGGTCGCGAACCGACCCCGGAAGAGCTGGGCGAACGCATGGAAATGCCTGAGGATAAAATCCGCAAGGTATTGAAGATCGCTAAAGAGCCGATCTCCATGGAAACCCCGATCGGTGATGACGAAGACTCCCATCTGGGTGACTTCATCGAAGACTCGACCATGCAGTCGCCAATCGATGTCGCCACCGTTGAGAGCCTTAAGGAAGCGACTCGCGACGTACTGTCCGGCCTCACTGCTCGTGAAGCCAAGGTACTGCGCATGCGTTTCGGCATCGACATGAATACCGACCACACCCTTGAGGAAGTCGGTAAACAGTTTGACGTGACCCGTGAGCGGATCCGTCAAATCGAGGCCAAGGCGCTGCGCAAGTTGCGCCACCCGACGCGAAGCGAGCATCTGCGCTCCTTCCTCGACGAGTGATACCAAAACCCCCGGCTTAGGCCGGGGGTTTTGTTTTGTATCGATAAAACCCTCAGCAACACCCCTCCCCCGCAATGCCCGTCTACACTCGAAACATTCCCCGTGCCATAACGAGACCGTTATGCCCAGATTGCCGACTGTGTTGCTGCTGTCGCTGATGACCTGGACCGCAACGGCTGGCGCGTTGACTCTTACTGATGATGAGCGTGGCTGGCTGGCGGACCATCAAGAGCTGAGCTTGGGGGTGGACGCGTCATGGCCACCTTTTGAATACCGTGATGCGGATGGCCGCTACCAAGGCCTGGCAGCGGACTACGTGCGCCTGATCCAGGACCGTCTCGGCGTCAGGATCAAGCTGATCGAGCCGCCGAGCTGGGGCGCGGTGCTTGAGCTTGCGCGAAACAATCAGTTGAATCTGATCCCCAGCATCATGTCCACGCCGGAGCGTCAGGACTACCTGGCGTTCACCCGGCCTTACATTGACTTTCCGATGGTCATCCTGGCCCATGAAGGTGGGCCCCGGCCGCGTAACCTCAAGGATCTCTACGGGCTGAAAATCGCCGTGGTGGAAAACTACGCTCCCCACGAACTGTTGCGCACGCACCACCCAGACCTCAACCTGGTCGCCATGCCCAACGTCAGCTCCACGTTGCAAGCCCTGGCGACCGGTGAAGTAGACGCCGTGGTCAGCGACCTGGCGTCCAGTGTGTGGAGCTTGCGCGAACTCAAACTCGACGGCCTGTACGTCAGTGGCGAAACGCCTTACCGCTATCAATTGGCGATGGGCGTGCCGCGCGAGGACAAGATGCTGGTGGGCATACTCGACAAAGTGCTTGCCGATCTCAGCCCGGAAGAAACCAGTACGATTCAGCAACACTGGGTAGGCAAATTCACCGATAACCGGACATTCTGGACCGACCTGCTGCTATACGGCCTGCCCGCCGTGCTGTTGCTGGTCACCGTGTTGGCCATCGTGATTCGGATCAATCGCCGACTCAGCTCGGAAATTGCCCGCCGGGTGGCGCTCGAACAGGAACTGCGCAGCAGTGAATACCACTATCGCGGCCTGGTGGAGAGCCTGTCCGCCATCGCCTGGGAAGCCAGCATCACCGACTTCACCTACAGCTACGTATCACCGCATGCCGAGGACCTGCTCGGCTACCCGCGGGCGCATTGGCTGATTCCAGGTTTCTGGCGCAACATCATTCACCCGGCCGACCTGACGCGCACCGAAGCCTATTGCTACCGCGAAACCCGCGCCAACCGCGATCACAGTGTCGATTACCGGGTGATCACCGCCGACGGCCGCTGCCTGTGGGTACGCGACATTGTCAGCCTGATCGAACACGGCCATGAACCGGTGCTGCGCGGGCTGATGATCGACATCAGCGAAGCCAAACGTACCGAAGAAGCGCTGCAACTTTCCGAGCAGAAGTTTGCTTCGGTGTTCCAACAGTGCCCGGACATTCTGGTCATCGCGCGGCTGTCGGATGGTTGCCTGCTGGAGGTCAACAAGGCGTTCGAGGATCAAGTCGGCCTGAGTGCCGAAGAGGTGCTCGGCAAAACCGCCACCACCCTGAATATCTGGGGTATCCCAGGCATCGGGCCGGACCTGCTGAAACAGGTGCAGACCACCAGCATTCGCAACCTGGAGATGCCCTTCCTGCGCAGCAACGGCCAGTCATTCACCGGGCTGATTTCAGCCGAGCCTTTCCAGCTCGACACCACCGAGGCCCTGGTGGTAGTGGTGCGCGATATCACCCAGCTCAAGGAAACCCAGCAACAGCTGCAAACCTCCGAAGAGAAATTCGCCAAGGCTTTCCATGCCTCTCCCGACGGATTGCTGCTGAGCCGACAGCGGGACGGCCTGCTGATTGAAGTGAACGATGGTTTCAGCCGTATAACCGGTTTCAACAGCGCGGCATCCCTCGATCAATCAACCCTGGAACTGGGCATTTGGGTCGATCTCAACGAACGCAAGCACATGCTGGAACTGATGCAGCGCGATGGTTTCGTGCGTGACTTCATCTGCCATATACGTCGCAGCGACGGACAGATTCGGCTCTGCGAAGTCTCAAGCCGCCCGCTGCCGATTGCCGGGGAAGACTGCATGCTGACCATTGCCCGCGATATCACCGAACGCCAACTGATGCAGGAAAAACTGCAACAGGCGGCGACCGTGTTCGAGAGCACCGCCGAAGGCGTATTGATCACCGACACCCAGCAGAACATCAGTGCCGTCAACCGCGCCTTCAGCGAAATTACCGGTTACAGCGAAGCCGAAGCCCTCGGCAATACGCCGCGCCTGCTCGCCTCCGGCCTGCATGACAGCGCGTTCTACGCCGCGATGTGGCACCAGCTGACCGCCCAAGGCCACTGGCAGGGCGAGATTTCCAACCGTCGCAAGAACGGCGAGCTGTACCCCAGCTGGCTGACCATCAGCGCCGTACGCAACCGTGACCAAAAGATCACGCACTTTGTCGCCGTGTTTGCCGACATCTCCAGCCTCAAGCTGGCCCAGGCGCGCCTCGACTATCAGGCACACCACGACCCCCTGACCGGCCTGCCGAACCGCACCCTGTTTGAAAGCCGATTGCAGGCCGCCCTTAACGGCCATCAAGAGACCGGCAAGCAAGGCGCCGTGCTGTTTCTGGACCTGGACCGCTTCAAACACATCAACGACAGCCTGGGCCATCCCATCGGTGACCTGCTGCTTAAAGACATCGCCGTGCGCCTCAAGGAACAACTGCGCGATATCGACACCGTCGCCCGCCTGGGTGGCGATGAGTTCATCATCCTGCTGCCCGGCCTGCAGCAAGCCAGCGACGCCCAGTACTTGGCGAACAAGCTGCTGGCCTGCTTTACCCCGCCGTTTCAGGCTGGCGAACACGAGTTCTTTATCAGTGCGAGTATCGGCACCAGCCTCTACCCACAGGACGGCACCGACGTTGCCACGCTGGTCAAAAATGCCGACGCCGCGATGTACCGCTCCAAGGCCAAGGGGCGTAACCGCGTCGAATGCTACACCCGCGACCTCACCGCCCAGGCCAACGAGCGCGTGGCCCTGGAACACGAACTGCGCCGTGCCATCGAGCGCGACGAACTGACCCTGTATTACCAACCCAAACTGAGCCTGGAGACCCAGGAACTGATCGGCGCCGAAGCCCTGATCCGCTGGCACCACCCCACGTTTGGCGACGTGCCGCCCGAACACTTCATCGCCCTGGCCGAAGAAAACGGCATGATCCTGCAAATTGGCGACTGGGTGCTCGAACAGGCCTGCCGGCAAATGCACGCCTGGCAAACCGGCTTCGAAGATTTCGGCCCGCTCTCGGTCAACCTTGCCGGCGCACAATTGCGCCACCCTGGCTTGCTGGCGCGCGTCGAACAGCTGCTGAGCGACCACCAGCTCGACCCAGGCTGCCTGCAACTGGAGATCACCGAAAACTTCATCATGAGCCAGGCCGAGGAGGCACTGGAGGTCCTGCACCAACTCAAACGCCTGGGCGTACAACTGGCGATCGATGACTTCGGCACCGGTTATTCATCCCTCAGCTACCTCAAGCGCCTGCCGCTGGACTTCCTGAAAATCGACCAATCCTTCGTCCGCGGCCTGCCCGACGACCCCCACGACGCCGCGATCGTGCGCGCCATCATCGCCCTGGGCCACAGCATGCAATTCACCATCATCGCCGAAGGCGTGGAAAATCCGGCGCAGCAAGACTTCCTGGCCGCCGAAGGCTGTGAACAGATGCAGGGCTACATCGTCAGCCTGCCCCTACCGCCGGAGCTTTTTGCGGCCACGTTTTTACACATGAGCGTTTCAGACTTTTCGGATGGCACAGTGGAGAAACCATCGTTATAATCCGCGACCTACTGAGGGCCTATAGCTCAGTTGGTTAGAGCAGGGGACTCATAATCCCTTGGTCGCAGGTTCGAGTCCTGCTGGGCCCACCACACAAAAAAGCCGCGCATTGCGCGGCTTTTTTCGTTTGTACGGCCTGATTTCACAATCTCTTCTTCGATCGATTATTCAAAACTTGAAACGTAGCAGCGTTCTCCAACTATTTTTGAGCGCAGATAACCGGTGCCGGCGCCAGTTCCGCTGCCACCAATCGTCGTCATTCATGGCGCAGGCTTCAATATTGCTGCCCGTCAGTACCGCAGGTTGTTGGCGAAACAGCATCGGGAAAACGCAGTGCTGCTTTATTTTCCGTTTGAACATCACATCGACCGGTAAGCCGTTGTAAGGCGTTTCAGCTAACACCCTGCAACCGTCACGCGAAATGATGTATGCGTGCAGCGCCACCACCCTGCCGCGAGCGATATAGGGAAACCATGTCATCCAAATACGCCCCATGGTGTAGCCCAAGTGAAGCACTTCAAATCGGTCGCGCCGCAGAAACCTGTTAACCCAACCGATTTGCCTGGCGCTAAGTGTGTACGGCTTGGCGTCGTCCTCAAATATCAGCACCCGCTCCCAACCTTGCGCCAAGGCTTTGACCGCGATTGCTTGGTGCGACTCATAGCATCCACGGACAGGATCGGCGCAAGCTTCGACAGTGAAGAACTCAATCGAATTGGAGATGCATGGGGTTACCGTCTGGCTGAACAGTTTTCGCCTGTCGGCGCGCCCGCTCAGTGAAATGCAAAAAGCGCGGTCTATATCGAACGAAATGCCGGAGGACTGGCCGAGCGGCCTACGCCGAGAAAAAACCACAGGAATGTACCGATAGCGCCCTGCGGCACAATGCCCAGGGGGGGCGCCATGATCGGAATGACATAGTGTGTGGGTATGCCAGAAAAGTCCTAAAACTATGGAGGACGACGCTCAAGATACGCAAGGCTGTAAGATGCCAACCCATCGCATTCCGCACTGGAGCCCCACCCTTGCCCGTCCTCGATGAAATCGATCGCCAACTGATCGCCGCCTTGCAGATCAACGCCCGCGAGAGTGTGGCGATGCTCGCCCGGCAGTTGGGCATCGCGCGCACTACGGTGACCTCGCGCCTGGCGCGGCTGGAGAAAACCCAGGTGATCACCGGGTACGGCGTACGCCTCGGCCAGCGCGTGGCGGACGGGGGGTTGCAGGCCTATGTGGGCATTACCGTGCAACCGCGCTCGGGCAAAGAGGTGTTGCGCAGGCTGAGTGCCATGGCCCAGGTGCAGCAGCTATGTGCGGTGAGTGGTGAGTTCGATTATGTGGCGTGGCTGCGCACGGATTCGCCGGAGCAGTTGGACCAATTGCTCGACCAGATTGGCAGCGTCGACGGGGTAGAAAAAACCACCACTTCGATCATCCTCAGTAACAAACTGGATCGCGGACAGCCAATCTGACCACCGACTTCGTCACATTGACCAAAACCAATTCAAACCGACGACACATTGCGTCTTATTAACGAGCGCAACGCTCCCTAAACTGGCTGCCATCTTTTCCTATACTCAGCGGGTCACGCCACGCCGAGTCGTCAGCAAGGGTCAGCCATGAGCATTCCGTCCAGCACCATCAGCAAGACCAATCGCCACCCCGCAGACGGCAAGAAACCCATCACCATTTTCGGCCCGGATTTTCCGTTCGCCTTTGATGACTGGATCGAGCACCCCGCCGGGCTGGGCAGCATCCCCGCGGCCAACCATGGCGCCGAAGTGGCGATCGTGGGTGCCGGGATCGCCGGCCTGGTGGCCGCGTATGAGCTGATGAAGTTGGGTCTCAAGCCAGTGGTGTATGAAGCCTCGAAAATGGGCGGCCGCCTGCGCTCGCAGGCCTTTGAGGGTGCCGAAGGCATCATCGCCGAGCTGGGCGGCATGCGTTTCCCGGTGTCGTCCACCGCGTTCTATCACTACGTAGACAAGCTGGGCCTGGAAACCAAACCCTTCCCCAACCCGCTGACTCCGGCTTCCGGCAGCACGGTGATCGACCTGGAAGGCCAGACCCACTACGCACAGAAACTCTCGGACTTGCCGGTGCTGTTCCAGGAAGTCGCTGACGCCTGGGCCGATGCGCTGGAGGCCGGCTCGCAGTTCGGCGATATTCAGCAAGCCATCCGCGACCGCGACGTACCGCGCCTCAAAGAGCTGTGGAATAAGCTGGTGCCGCTGTGGGACGACCGCACGTTCTATGACTTTGTCGCCACCTCCAAGGCGTTCGCCAAGCTCTCGTTCCTGCACCGCGAAGTGTTTGGCCAGGTCGGTTTCGGCACCGGCGGCTGGGACTCTGACTTCCCCAACTCGATGCTGGAAATCTTCCGCGTGGTGATGACCAACTGCGACGACCACCAACACCTCGTGGTCGGCGGCGTGGCACAGGTGCCTATGGGCATCTGGCGCCACGTCCCAGAGCGTTGCGCCCACTGGCCCGCGGGCACCAGCCTCAGCTCGTTGCACCGCGGCGCACCACGCGCCGGGGTCGCGCGTATCGCCCACGCCGCCGACGGCCGTTTCGCGGTCACCGACAACTATGGCGATACCCGCGAATACGCCGCCGTGTTGACCACCTGCCAGAGCTGGCTGCTGACCACCCAAATCGAATGCGACGAGACCCTGTTCTCGCAAAAAATGTGGATGGCCCTGGACCGCACGCGTTACATGCAGTCGTCGAAAACCTTCGTGATGGTCGACCGCCCGTTCTGGAAAGACAAAGACCCGGAAACCGGCCGTGACCTGATGAGCATGACCCTCACCGATCGCCTGACCCGTGGTACCTACCTGTTCGATAACGGCGACGACAAGCCGGGCGTGATCTGCCTGTCGTACTCGTGGATGAGCGACGCCCTGAAAATGTTGCCGCAGCCCATCGACAAGCGCGTGAAGCTGGCCCTCGACGCACTGAAAAAGATCTACCCGAAAGTCGATATCAAGGCACGCATCATCGGCGACCCGATCACCGTGTCCTGGGAAGCCGATCCGCATTTCCTCGGGGCTTTCAAGGGCGCGCTGCCCGGTCACTATCGCTACAACCAGCGTATGTATGCGCACTTCATGCAGAAGGACATGCCCGCTGAACAACGTGGGATTTTTATCGCCGGCGACGACGTGTCCTGGACCCCCGCCTGGGTGGAAGGCGCAGTACAAACCTCACTGAATGCGGTGTGGGGCATCATGACCCACTTTGGCGGCAGCACTCACCCCGAAAACCCGGGGCCGGGTGACGTGTTCGATGAAATCGGGCCAATCGCCCTGGCAGATTAAGGAGCTGAACATGCGCGTCGCCCTGTACCAATGCCCGCCGCTGCCACTGGACGTGGCCGGCAACCTCAACCGCCTGCACCAACTGGCACACGAGGCGTCCGGCGCCGATCTGCTCGTACTGCCAGAGATGTTCTTGAGCGGCTACAACATCGGCGCCGAGGCGGTTGGCGCCCTGGCCGAAGCGCAGGATGGCGCGTCGGCGCAGGCGATTGCCGAGTTGGCGCAAAGCGCTGGCCTGGCGATTCTGTATGGCTACCCGGAACGCGCCGAAGACGGGCAGATTTACAACGCTGTGCAGTTGATCGACGCCCATGGCCAGCGCCTGTGCAACTACCGCAAGACCCATTTGTTCGGGGATCTGGATCATTCGATGTTCAGCGCCGGCGAGGATGATTTCCCACTGGTGGAATTGAACGGCTGGAAGCTCGGTTTGCTGATCTGCTATGACCTGGAGTTCCCGGAAAACACCCGCCGCCTGGCGCTGGCCGGTGCCGAGCTGATCCTGGTGCCCACCGCCAATATGGTGCCGTTCGACTTTGTCGCCGACGTGACCGTGCGGGCGCGGGCCTTCGAAAACCAGTGCTACGTGGCTTACGCCAATTACTGTGGCCAGGAAGGCGAGATTCAGTATTGCGGGCAAAGCAGCATTGCCGCGCCCAATGGCCAGCGCATCGCCCAGGCTGGGCTGGATGAAGCCTTGATCGTCGGTGAGCTGGATCGCCAGTCGATCATCGACGCCCGCGCCGCCAATCACTACCTGCAAGACCGTCGCCCCGAGTTGTACGGCGCGCTGCACAAGCCCTGACCCCAGCCGGTTTGTTAACATGGCCACCTCCTACGTTTCGGAAGTGCCCATGCCTGCGCCGGCTCACCCTCATCACCTTCACCTGACCCTGGCCAATGGCCTGCGAGTTTCCCTGCGCCATGCGCCGCGCTTGAAGCGTTGCGCTGCAGTTTTACGGGTAGCCGCCGGCAGTCACGATGTACCGTTGGCATGGCCGGGCTTGGCGCACTTTCTTGAGCATTTGTTGTTTCTTGGGACCGAGCGATTTCCGACGGGCGAAGGGTTGATGGCCTACGTGCAGCGTCAGGGTGGGCAAGTCAACGCCAGCACCTGCGAACGCACCACGGACTTCTTCTTTGAACTGCCGGTTTCATCCTTCGCGGGTGGCCTGGAGCGCCTGGCGGACATGCTGGCGCACCCGCGACTGGCGCTGGAGGACCAACTGCGCGAGCGCGAAGTGCTGCACGCCGAGTTTATCGCCTGGTCCCAGGACGCCAAGGCGCAACAGCAAGTGGCGTTGCTGGAAGGCCTGGCGGCTGATCACCCGCTGCGGGGTTTTCATGCGGGTAACCGCGACAGTCTGCCGGTAGAGCGTGAGACCTTTCAGCAAGCGTTGCGGGAATTTCACTCGCGCTTCTATCAGAGTGGGCAGATGACCTTGAGCCTTGTCGGCCCGCAGTCGCTGGAAGCGCTTGACACCCTGGCCCAAGCATTCAGCCAGGCATTGGCCTCGGGGCCGCTGCACCCGCAAGTCGCCGCACCCGCACTGATGCCGGGGCTAGCACGTAGCTATCAACACACGGCGAATAATCACCTGCACCAGGTCATCACCTGTGAAGCGCCCCGCGAAGCCTTGGCTTTTCTCTGTACCTGGCTCAACGCCACAGCGCCCGGTGGACTGCAGGCTGAACTGAAATCGCAGCAACTGGCCACCGCCCTGCACGCGAGTGTGCTTTACCACTTCGACGGGCAAGCCGTGCTGGACATCGACTTTACCCTCGATAGCCGAGGCGCATCGGCGGCTCAGATCGAGGCATTGCTTTACGACTGGCTGAGCTTTTTCGCACACAGCGATTGGACCTCACTGCGCGAAGAGTTCGCCCTGCTGAATGCGCGTCAGCAACACGTGCAAGGCGCCCTGGCCTGGGCTCGCCATGACAGCGAAGCCCTGCAGCCGCAGCTCTCGGAACAAGCCGTCGCAGCCCTCAAGGCCCTGCTTGATGCGCTGCACCTGTCGCCTTCCCGGCACACTTGGCAACTGCCACCGAATAACCCGTTCCTGCACCCGCCCATCAATGAAGAACGCGCAGGCCTGATTCGCGGCCAGACCAGTAAGCACCGTGGCTTGCGCACCTTTGCCCAGGACCGTTCCCGTGGGCGCCGCGAGGTTTCGGCGCTGACCTTCAGCCAGGCGTTGGCGGATGACACCGGTGAAGGCGCGCTATTCCTGCACTGGCGGTTCGATTCAGCCGCACCTGCCGGGCTGGAAAGCCTGTTGCAGCCGTTACGGGAAAATGCCCGTCAGGCGGGCGTTGAAATGTCCTTCGACGCTATCGGCGATGACTGGCAGGTGAAGCTGATCGGGCTGCAGGAGCCTATGCCCGCGGTGCTGGAAGCTTTAGTCAACAGCCTGAGTCAGTCGCCAGAGCTTCCCGACGCCCCGACGCCCGTGATCGCTATCCGCGAACTGCTCAAGGCCTTACCTGCCTGCTGCGCCGGGGCTGTTTGCGATGAAAGCAAAAAGTCGGCGTGGGCCTCTGCACACTGGCAAGGATTTGGGGTGGGCTTCCCGGTCGCGCGTGAGGCGGCGATAAGAGCTGCGGCCGCGCGGTTGCCTGGGCAGCCCGCCAGCCTCGAGCCGCGCCGGCCAAGCCTCAACGGCCAGCGCCTGTGGCACGAGGTGAATACTCACTCCAGGGAACCCGCCGTGCTGCTGTTTTGCCCGACGCCGACTCAGTCCCTGGCGGATGAAGCCGCCTGGCGCCTGCTCGGACATGTATTCCAGGGGCCTTTCTACCAGCGCCTGCGTGTCGAGTTGCAATTGGGCTACGCGGTGTTCAGCGGCGTCCGACAAATCAACGGGCAGACCGGCCTGTTGTTTGGCGTGCAATCGCCGAGCATTGCTGTTGAAGGAATCGTCGACCACCTGCTGGCCTTCCTGAAACAATTGCCGACGCTGATCGACGATTGCCAGGATCTGGGCAACCCGCTCGTTGCAGAGCAATTCTCCACTCAGACGCTACCCGTGTCCCAAGCGGCCGAATTGCTGTGGCAGGCGCAGCTGGCCGGCCACCCGTCGGATTACCTCGCGCAACTGCAGCAAGCGATCCAGGGCTGTACCCGGGCAAGCGTGCACCACGCCGCCCAACAGTTGAACGACGCTACAGGCGGCTGGCGCTGCGTCGCTAATCGCCCGCGCATCAACGATTCCTGGCAAACGGCGGGCTGATCATTGCCGCGCCTGCAAAAAGCTTTTTCCGCCAAGACAGCGCTAACTTGAAAAGAATTGCGTAACATTCCCTAGCACACCTCTGAACATCTGCGACTGGAGGTGGACTATATGTATTGCTTAGTAGTGAACGTCCCATCCCTTCGTAGGAGTATGAACATGACCTGGTCCAAACCTGCTTACACTGATCTGCGCATCGGTTTCGAAGTCACCATGTACTTCGCCAGCCGTTAATCCGCTGGGTAATACAACGCCTCGGTTCGCCCGGGGCGTTTTTGTTTTGAGCTTTGCTTGATGGAGCGGCCATGTTTGTCCAGATTCTAGGTTCCGCCGCCGGCGGGGGTTTCCCGCAGTGGAACTGCAATTGCGTGAACTGCGCGGGTTTTCGTGATGGCAGCCTGCGGGCGCAGGCGCGTACACAGTCATCCATCGCGATCTCCGACGACGGCGTGAATTGGGTGCTGTGCAATGCCTCGCCGGATATTCGCGCGCAACTCCAGGGCTTTGCGCCAATGCAGCCAGGCCGCGCACTGCGTGACACCGGCATCAGCGCGATCATCCTGATGGACAGCCAGATCGACCACACCACCGGCCTGCTGAGCCTGCGCGAAGGCTGCCCGCACCAGGTGTGGTGCACCGACATGGTCCATGAAGACCTGAGCACCGGCTTCCCGCTGTTCACCATGCTCACCCACTGGAACGGCGGCCTGGCCTGGAACCGCATCGAGCTGGACGCCAGCTTCACCATCCCGGCCTGCCCCAACTTGCGTTTCACTCCGTTGCCACTGCGCAGCGCCGCGCCCCCCTACTCGCCGCACCGCTTCGACCCGCACCCAGGCGACAACATCGGCCTGATCGTCGAAGACCTGCGCACCGGTGGCAAACTGTTCTACGCCCCGGGCCTGGGCAAGGTCGATGCGCCGTTGCTGGAGATCATGGCCGGCAGCGACTGCCTGCTGGTGGACGGCACGATGTGGGACGACGATGAAATGCAGCGCCGTGGCGTCGGCACCCGCACCGGCCGCGAGATGGGCCATCTGGCGCAGAACGGCCCCGGCGGCATGCTCGAGGTGCTTGAACAATTGCCTGAGCAGCGCAAGGTGCTTATCCACATCAACAACACCAACCCGATCCTCGATGAAGACTCCCCCGAGCGGGCCGAGTTGGTGCGGCGCAATGTCGAAGTGGCTTACGACGGCATGAGCCTTGAATTGTAGGAGCAACTGAAATGACCGACACACCGCTGACGTCCGCCGAATTTGAACATGCCTTGCGGGCCAAGGGCGCCTTCTACCATATCCATCACCCCTACCATGTGGCGATGTATGAAGGCCGCGCTACCCGCGAGCAGATCCAGGGCTGGGTCGCCAACCGGTTTTACTACCAGGTGAACATCCCGCTGAAAGACGCGGCGATCCTGGCCAACTGCCCGGACCGCGAGATCCGCCGCGAGTGGATCCAGCGCCTGCTCGATCACGATGGCGCACCCGGTGAAGACGGCGGCATTGAAGCCTGGCTGCGCCTGGGCCAGGCAGTCGGCCTCGACCCGGACCAACTGCGTTCCCAGGAACTGGTGTTGCCCGGCGTGCGTTTTGCGGTGGATGCCTACGTCAACTTTGCCCGCCGTGCCAGCTGGCAGGAAGCCGCCAGCAGCTCCCTGACTGAGCTGTTCGCGCCGCAGATCCACCAGTCGCGCCTCGACAGCTGGCCGCAGCATTACCCGTGGATCGACCCAACCGGTTATGAGTATTTCCGCACTCGCCTGGGCCAGGCTCGACGCGACGTGGAACACGGGCTGGCGATCACGCTGCAGCACTACACCACCCGCGCAGGCCAGGAGCGCATGCTGGAAATCCTGCAGTTCAAACTCGACATCCTGTGGAGCATGCTGGATGCCATGAGCATGGCCTATGAACTCAAACGCCCGCCGTATCACAGCGTGACCGAGCAGCGGGTCTGGCATAAAGGGATCACCCTATGAGCTTTGATCGCAGCAGAAAACCAACCTGGCGCCAGGGCTATCGCTACCAGTACGAGCCGGCGCAAAAAGGCCATGTGTTGCTCTACCCCGAAGGCATGATCAAGCTCAATGACAGCGCCGCGTTGATCGGTGGCTTGATCGATGGCGAGCGTGACGTCGCTGCGATCATCGCCGAGCTGGACAAGCAATTTCCCGGCGTGCCGGAGCTGGGCGATGACATCGAGCAATTTATGGAGGTCGCCCGTGCTGAGCACTGGATCACCCTTGCCTGAAAAGCCGCCCATTGGCCTGCCGTTGTGGCTATTGGCCGAGCTGACCTACCGCTGCCCGTTGCAGTGCCCGTACTGCTCCAACCCGCTGGATTTTGCCGAGCAGGGCAAGGAGCTGAGCACCGAGCAGTGGTTCAAGGTGTTTCGTGAAGCCCGCGAGATGGGCGCCGCGCAATTGGGTTTTTCCGGCGGTGAACCGCTGGTGCGCCAGGACCTCGCCGAACTGATCGCCGAGGCGCGCAAGCTGGGCTTCTACACCAACCTGATCACCTCCGGCATCGGCCTGACCGAACAGAAAATCAGCGACTTCAAGAAAGCCGGACTGGACCATATCCAGATCAGCTTCCAGGCCAGCGACGAACAGGTGAACAACCTGCTGGCTGGTTCGAAAAAAGCCTTCGCGCAAAAACTCGAAATGGCCCGCGCGGTCAAAGCGCACGGCTACCCGATGGTGCTGAACTTCGTCACCCATCGGCACAACATCGACAAGATCGACCGCATCATCGAGCTGTGCATTGCGCTGGAGGCGGACTTCGTCGAGCTCGCCACCTGCCAGTTCTACGGCTGGGCGCAACTCAATCGTGTGGGCTTGTTGCCGACCCGCGAGCAACTGGTGCGCGCCGAACGCATCACCAACGAATACCGCGCCAAACTGGAAGCCGAAGGCCACCCGTGCAAGCTGATATTCGTGACGCCGGATTACTACGAGGAACGCCCGAAAGCCTGCATGAACGGCTGGGGCAGCATCTTCCTGACCGTGACACCGGACGGCACTGCCCTGCCCTGTCACGGTGCCCGACAGATGCCGGTGCAATTTCCGAATGTGCGTGACCACAGCATGCAGCACATCTGGTACGACTCGTTCGGTTTCAACCGCTTTCGCGGCTACGACTGGATGCCCGAGCCGTGCCGCTCATGCGACGAAAAAGAGAAGGACTTCGGTGGCTGCCGCTGCCAGGCCTTCATGCTCACGGGGGATGCGAGCAACGCCGACCCGGTGTGCAGCAAGTCCGAGCAGCACGGCATCATCCTGCAAGCGCGGGAAGAAGCCGAACACGCCACTCAGACCATCGAGCAACTGGCCTTTCGCAATGAGCGCAACTCAAGGCTCATCGCAAAAGGCTGACGGCATCAGCGCTTGGCGATGATATACACCGCGTGGATGATGCCAGGGAAGTAACCGCACAGGGTCAGCAGGATATTCAGCCAGAACGCGCCGCCAAAACCTACTTGCAGGAACACACCCAGTGGCGGCAACAGGATGGCGATGATGATACGAATAATGTCCATGGGTCAGCTCCAAAAAATCGGCTCGTGTGAGCCGTGTAGCTAATCGACCTTGGGCGTTCGTGAGGGTTCAGTGAGATCTGGCACTCGGCCATCCTGACATCAACGCACAAAAAAACGCCTCCAGCCAAAAGAATCAGGCTGGAGGCGCCGCGTATGCCGCGAGACGGTTCAGGAATGTGGGGTTAAACCGCGATGCCCTTGCGGCATTGCAGTTGTGCGGTGCGTACACGGGAGAAGGCGCGGGCCAGGCGCAGAAGCATTTCGTCGATGTCGCCTTTGCTGACCGTCAGGGCCGGCGTGAAGCGCAGGCAGTTGGGCTGCGGGGCATTCAGGATAAGGCCTTCGTGCAGCGCAGCTCTTACCACCGCATCCGCAGAATCGTCCGACAAGGTTAGGCCCCACATCAGGCCGTGGCCGCGTAATTGGTCGTGATCGTAACGATAGGCCAGGCGGGCGAGGCCTTCGCCCAGGTAAAGGCCGGAATCACGCACCTGGTCCAGGAAGCCCTGCGCCAGCACCGCATCAAGCACCGCCAGCCCGGCCGACGCCATCAGCGCGTTGCCATGATGGGTGCCTTCCAGGTCGCCCACTTCAAAACAACAGGCTTTGCCACGCGCCAGCAGCGCCGCCAACGGCACGCCGCCGCCCAGGCCTTTACCAAGGGTGATGATGTCGGCGCGTACGCCGTACTGTTGTTCGGCGAGCAAGGTGCCGCTGCGGCCGAGGCCGGTGTGTACCTCGTCGAAAATCAGCAGAATCCCCAGGTCGCGGCACAGCCGCTCGACACCCTTGAGGTAGTGCTCGGTGGCAGGGATCACGCCGGCAGCGCTTTGGATCGGCTCCAGCAGGATCGCGACGGTGTGTGCATCAACGGCAGCATGCAGGGCCGGCAAGTCGTTGAAGGGCACATGACTGAAGCCCGGTAATTGCGGCTCAAAGCGGTTTGCGCGGTCACTTGCCGAGGCCGCCATCGCGGCGAAACTGCGACCATGACAGCCGCTGCTGGCACTGATGATGCGGTAGGCGCCGCCGCGATGCAGCTGGCCCCATTTGCGCGCCAGCTTGATGGCGGCTTCACAGGCTTCCGCGCCGCTGTTGAGCAGGTAGGCCTGGTCGCTGCCGGTGCGGCGGCACAGGCGTTCGACAAGGTTGAGTTGGGCGCGATTGTGCAGGCCCATGCCTGGGTTGATCAGCGTCTGGGTCTGGTCAGCAAGGGCCCGAATCAATACTTGCGGGCTGTGGCCCAGGCTATTGGCGGCGTTGCCCTGGCTGAAGTCCAGGTAGGCGCGGTCATCGCTGTCCCACAGCCAGGAACCCTGACCGCGCACAAATACCTGGGCGGGCCTGGCGATAGTGGGCATCAGGCATTCGCTGGACGGGTCGGCGTGCGGCGCGTCGAGGATCAAATCGTCGAGGCTGGGTGCGGGACGGCGGAACAGGTTCACAACTCACCCCCGTTGGCAACCGGACCTTGGTCGGTAAACCCTGCACCTACGGCCTTGGGATTTTTTGCCCCGCCTATGTAAAAGCCATCAACATAAACGCTATTCATTGCCCGATCCGGCCCTGTAAGCCCTGCGAATAGGCGCTAGACTAGGCGTCTCAGAGGCCCACGGCCATTTCGATTTTCCAGCTTTTTCGATAAGAAAGACTTATGGATTTCAAGCAACTGCGTTATTTCGTCGCGGTGTATGAAGAGGGCCACGTAGGCCGTGCCGCGGAGCGCCTATCGATCTCCCAACCGGCCTTGTCCCAACAGATCCGCCAGCTGGAGCAAAACCTCGACGTCAGCCTGTTCGAACGCAGCAGCAAACGCCTGCTGCCGACGCTCGCCGCCCATACGCTGTACAACCACGCCTTACCGCTGATTGATGGCATGCAGCAGGCCGTCGAAGCCTTGCGTAACTTCAAGGGCCAGGCCATGCGCACCTTGGCCATCGGTGTGCTGCAAACCGTGCATACCAGCCTGGTCCCGCAAATGCTCGAGCGCGTGCGCAAGGCCCAGCCGCATCTTGTTGTGCAGATCTATGAATTGACTGGGATGGAAATTGAACGCCGGCTGCTCAATGGCTCGCTGGACATAGGCATCAGTTACCTGCCGCCACGCCAACCAGGGCTGCACGGCGTGCTGCTGTATGAAGATGAATTGAAAGTGGTCATCCCCGCAGACCATCCCCTGCGCGAATTCAAGAAAGTCTCACTGAAACAGGCGGCTGAGTTGCCGATGTTACTGCTGGGGGAGGAGTTTCAGGTCCGTCAGATCTGGCAGGGCCAGCTCTCCAATCTGGGACGGCGACCCCAGGTGCAGGCTGAGCTGAACACCATGGTGGGGATTCTCGACAGCCTGCCACAGACCCGACTGGCAACTGTGCTGCCTGGGCGCTCCCAGGACGAGCACAACAGCAAAGCGCTGCTGTGGAAACCCTTGAGTGAACCGAGGGTGCCGCTGAAAGTTGGCTTGGTATGCCGCGATGTGCAGCGCCAGCAGGCGACGGTGGCGTTGCTGCGCACGTTGCTGGAAGACGTGATGAATGCCCCGCAGCTGCCCGCCTGACTTTTTCGCGGGCAAAAGAAAACCCCGCCGAAGCGGGGCTTTGCAGACTGTTTCCCTGACATCCATTTCACTCCGCCATCCTGGCAGAATCCTACGTGTCCCTGTTGTTGCTTTGCGCTTCCTGCGCGACGTCCATGTGAAGTAGATTATCCGTGGATCCAATTTGGCGATAGAGGACGAATAGCAGCACGTCATGTAAGAGAATGCTTACACGCCCTCCAAACCCTTAGAACAGTGCTTCATCCAGCAAAAACAATGATTCGCTACCGGCTTTTACCGACGCACTCAACGAATGGATACGTGGCAATAGACGCGCAAAGTAGAAGCGCGCGGTGCCCAGTTTGCTGGCGTAGAAATCCTCTTCAGCCTCCTTGCCCAACGCCGCCTTGGCCATCCGCGCCCACATATAGGCATAGGCCATGTAGCCAAAGGCGTGCAGGTACTCCACCGACGCCGCGCCGATTTCATTCGGGTTGGTCTTGGCGCGATCGAGCACCCAGGCCGTCAATTCGTCGAGGTTATCCACCGCCGCGCTGAGCGGGCGGGTGAACTCGCCCAGTTCGGCGCCCTGTGCGGCGATGAACTGGCGGATCTCGTCGGCAAACAAGGTGTAGAACGCCCCGCCGCTGCCGACAATCTTGCGACCCATCAAGTCCAGGGCCTGAATGCCGTTGGTGCCTTCGTAGATCTGGGTGATGCGCACGTCACGCACCAGTTGCTCCTGGCCCCACTCGCGAATGTAGCCATGGCCGCCAAATACCTGCTGGCCCAGCACAGTGGTTTCCAGGCCCAGGTCGCTGAGGAAGGCCTTGGCCACCGGCGTGAGCAGCGCCACTAGGTTATCGGCACGCTCGCGGGCTGCCGCGTCTTCGCTGAACTTGGCAATATCCAGTTGCGTCGCCACGTAGGTGGAGAACGCGCGGCCGCCTTCGTTCGCGGCTTTCATGGTCAACAACATGCGGCGCACGTCCGGGTGCACGATGATCGGGTCAGCCACTTTGTCCTTGGACTGGGCGCCCAATGGCGAACGGCTTTGCAGGCGATCGCGCGCATATTCAATGGCGTTCTGATAAGAGCGCTCGCCGGATGCCAGGCCCTGAATGCCCACCCCCAGACGCTCATAGTTCATCATGGTGAACATCGCCGCCAGGCCACGGTTGGGCTCGCCCACCAGGTAGCCCACGGCTGCATCGAAGTTCATCACGCACGTGGCGGACGCCTGGATGCCCATCTTGTGCTCGATCGAACCACAGCTCACCAGGTTGCGTGCGCCCAGGCTGCCGTCGGCATTGACCATGAATTTCGGCACCAGGAACAGCGAGATGCCCTTGGGACCGGCGGGCGCGTCCGGCAGCTTCGCCAGCACCAGGTGGATGATGTTTTCGGTGAGGTCGTGCTCGCCGCCGGTGATAAAGATTTTGGTCCCGCTGATTGTGTAAGAACCGTCCGCCTGAGGCTCGGCCTTGGTGCGGATAATGCCCAGGTCGGTGCCGGCGTGCGCTTCGGTCAGGCACATGGAACCGGCCCACTCGCCGGAATACATCTTCGGCAGGTAGGTCGCCTTGAGCGCTTCGCTGGCGTGGGTGTTGATCGACACACAAGCGCCGGAGGTCAGCATCGGGTACAGGCCGAATGCCAGGCTCGACGAGTTGATCATCTCTTCAACCTGGGCCGACACCGCCTTGGGCATGCCCATGCCGCCAAAGGCCGGGTCACCGCCTACACCGACCCAACCGCCCTCGGCATAGGTTTTGTAGGCCTGTGGATAACCGTCCGGCGTGGTAACCACCGTGTCCGCCCAACGGCAACCCTGCTCATCGCCACCGCGGCTGATCGGGGCAATGGATTTGGCGGTGACTTTGCCGGCTTCTTCGAGGATTGCCTCAACGGTTTCGGAGTCGACGGAGTCTGCCAATGCCGGCAATTGGGCCCAAGTGGTGGCGACCTCAAAGACTTCATTGAGGACGAAGCGCATATCACGCAGCGGCGCTTTGTAATCAGCCATGGCAAACCTCGTGAGAACGTGAAAAGTGATTCGGTAGGATCGGTTTTACAGGCTCCGAGTGTACCCGAACAACTTTTCAGACACATAGGGTCCACTTGTGACTGATTGGTATTTTTAAGTCACCCCAGCGCAAATGCCTCCGCAGGCAGACTCATCAGGCATTCGCTGCCCGCCTCCACGGCCGCGCGATGGGTGGCCGTGCGCGGCAATAGACGCTTGAAATAGAAGTCGCAGGTAGCCAGCTTGGCCCTGGCGAACTCGGCGTCGTCGTGAGCTTCAGCCGCGATGGCCATGCGCAGCCATAGGTAAGCGAGGATGACGTAACCGCTGTACATCAGGTAATCCACCGCGGCGGCGCCCACTTCGTCCGGGTTCTTCATGGCGGCCATACCGACCTTGGTGGTCAACTCGCCCCATTCCTGGTTCAGCTGATTGAGCTGCGCCACATTCGCCTTGAGCAGCGGGTGCTCGGCATTCGCGGCACAAAACTTATGCACAATTTTGGTAAACCCGCGCAGCAATTTGCCCTGGCTACCCAGCACTTTGCGCCCCAGCAGGTCGAGGGCCTGGATGCCGTTGGTGCCTTCGTAGATCGGCGCGATCCGCGCATCGCGGGCCAATTGCTCCATACCCCACTCGCGAATGTAGCCGTGCCCGCCGAAGACCTGCATGCCGTGATTGGTCACCTCAAGCCCGGTGTCGGTCATGAAGGCTTTGCAGATTGGGGTGAGGAACGCCAGCAGGTCCTCCGCCTCCTGGCGCTGGCCGGCGTCACTGCTCAGGTGCGCGGTGTCGAGCAATTGCGCGGTGAAGTAGGTCAGCGCGCGGTTGCCTTCGTTGAAGGCTTTCATGGTCAGCAGCATGCGCCGTACGTCGGCGTGCACGATGATCGGGTCGGCGGCTTTCTCCGGGGCCTTGGCGCCGGTCAACGAACGCATCTGAAGGCGGTCGTTGGCGTATTTGATCGCGCCCTGGAAACTCGCTTCGCCGTTGCACAGCCCTTGCATGCCAGTGCCCAGGCGTGCGTGGTTCATCATGGTGAACATGCAATTGAGGCCTTTGTTCGCCTCGCCAATCAAAAAGCCCTTGGCGCCGTCGAAGTTCAGCACGCAGGTGGCCGAGCCCTTGATGCCCATCTTGTGTTCGATGGAACCGCAGTGCACCGCGTTGCGTTCGCCCGAATCGGCATCGAACTTGGGCACGATAAACAACGAGATACCTTTGGTGCCCGCCGGCGCGTCCGGCAGCTTGGCCAGCACCAAGTGGATGATATTGGCGCTCATGTCGTGCTCGCCGGCCGAGATGAAGATCTTGCTGCCGGTGACTGCATAGCTGCCATCCGCCTGGGGCACGGCGCGAGTCTTGATCAGGCCCAGGTCGGTGCCGCAATGGGCTTCGGTCAGGCACATGGTGCCGGTCCATTCGCCCGCGGTGAGTTTGCTGAGGAATGTGGCTTTTTGCTCATCGGTGCCATGGGCGTGGATCGCCGACATCGCGCCGTGGGTGAGGCCCGGGTACATGCCCCAGGAGGTGTTGCTGGAGCCGATCATCTCGCTGAGTACCAGGCCCAGCGATTGCGGCAGGCCCTGGCCACCGTAGGCCGGGTCCGCCGCTACGCCGTGCCAGCCGCCTTCCACGTACTGGGCGAAGGCTTCCTTGAAGCCCTTGGGCGTGGTCACCACGCCATTGTCGAAATGGCAGCCTTCTTCATCGCCGCTGCGGTTGAGTGGCGCGAGCACGTTTTCGCAGAATTTCGCCCCCTCTTCGAGGATGGCACTGACCATATCCGGGCTGGCGTCCGTCGCGCCCAGGGCAGCGTAGTGGCCGTGGAAATCAAATACGTTGTCGATCAGAAAGCGTATGTCGCGCAAGGGGGCTTTGTATTCAGGCATGGCACTGTCTCCGGCAGCAGATAGCTCCAACCTACTGCCGGCCGACGTTGCGGACAATCACTGTAGAACCGCTGAATACACCGCCATCACTCAACCGGCAGCGGTCTGCATACGCACCGCACCACGCCGAGTTTGCCCGGCCGCGACCACGCAGTTACGCCCCGCGCCCTTGGCGGCATACAGCGCCTGGTCGGCGGTCTTGAGCACTTCTTCGGGGCTGCGGTGCTCGAGCAGGCGCTCGGCCACGCCGATGCTGATGGTCACCGACACACTCGAGGCACCGCTGCCGGCCCGGCGTTGACGGCCTTGCAGATCGTCCTGAGGGCGATCGGAGTTGCGCAGCTTGATGTCGTAGTCGGCAATGATCGCGCGAATTTCTTCCAGATACGGCATGCACTCATCCAGGGTCTTGCCGGCGAACACCACGGCGAATTCTTCACCGCCATAGCGGTAGGCACGCCCACCGCCGTTGACCTTGGACAGCTTGCTCGCCACCAGGCGCAGCACCTGGTCGCCGACATCGTGGCCGTGGGTGTCGTTGAAGCGCTTGAAGTGGTCGACGTCGCTCATGGCCAGCACATAGTTGCGGCCCAGCCGCTGCATGCGTTCATTGAGCGCACGCCGCCCGGGCAAGCCGGTCAGCTCATCGCGGAAGGCCATTTGATAGGCTTCATGGGCCACACCGGCGGCGATCATCAGCATTACCTGGCTGCACATGATGTTCAGCGTGAACGGCAGGATGAAGGTTTGCGGCAACATCCAGAACAGCCCCAACACACCGACCAACTGCGCAGCGTGCAAAGGCCGTGGCTGATACCAGTACTGTGCGGCCAGGGTCAGGAAGCCAATCAGAAACATCGGGTAGGACAGCTGGACCAGGCTCATCCAGGCGCCATGCAGCGCTGGCCAGCGAATCTCGGCCAGCCAGTTCAGCACGCCCTGGGGATAGCTTTGCTCCAGCGCCAGCGCCACGCTGCCTACCGCCAGCAATACCGCAGCGCGTGCGACGAAGTCCCGGAACAGGTGGGTCTTTTCCTGCCACAACGCATAAATGCTGAACAGCAGCGGCAGCAGCACACAGCACAGATGAAAGACCACCGCCGCGTCTTCGCGCACCCGCCCATTGTCGCGGTAGTAATCGGTCTGGGTATCGAGCAGGAAATAAGCCACATACACCGTGATCATCAGGAACAGCTCACGCTGGCGGCGATACACCGCACAGTACGAACCGCCCAGCAACAGCACCAAGGTCGGCAACACATTGAACAGTGAGGTGAAGAACACGTTGAGGTCCTTCACATACGCAGCCGAGAGCCCCGCCAGCAGGAGCAGCAACGAAGGGAGAAAATGACTGAAACGTACAGCAGACGCGCGCGACAAGGGTAAAGCTCCGACCCATTCAAAAATGATGGCATAGTGCCTTCACTGCGTACAGTTAAGCACATTCAATGTGACCTGTATCACATTGCCATCACTTTAACGGCCGGTTCGGCCAATCCCTGAGTGTCACGCTGTGGTTTTTTCCGACCTGTGGCGCAAACAACGCGCTGCGCGCTTGGCGAGGCTTAGTCAACTGTCAACGTTCACAGTTTTAATCGAACGCTCTGCGCTGTTTACTCACCATTACCACTCACCACCCAGCGGGCTTTCGGGAAAAGGAGTGTCCTTTACCCACGATGGAAGTGACCGCCATGGAAACCTCAACCAACGACCTGGTACGCACCAATTCACTGTTTTTGATTCGCAACGCAATCCCCGCGCTGAAGCCGCTGGTCGTAACAAATGCCATCGACGGCTCAGACGGCTTGATCTCGCTTTTCACGATGGATAGGGATCAGCCACTGACGATTCCGCAACTGCCCCAGCCGGTCCCTGCGGGTGCTCGCGCAACGATCAGGGTATACGTTGAATCTCCCGCACCGGGTGAGTACCAACTGGTGGCCTACAGGCAATTCACAGGTTATCCGGACGACGAGGTGGAGGTGATGGTGCCGCGCCGCATGGTGGGCGTGGAAGGAGACTATCAACTGACCTATACCCTCGAAGACGGTAACAACGTCCTGCGCGCCACCGCCAGCACGCCTTTGCGGGTGCGAAGAACGCCACCGTTCGGCTACCTCACCATCACTCCGCCGCGCCCGTTGCTGCCAGCGAACCTTGCGACCGCTCTGATTACTGAGGAATACCTGGCCAACAACGACCCGGTTCTGTTTCGGGTTCCCGCGCATCGGGAGATCAACGGCGAGAGGAGCCTGGTTTTAATTCCCTACTACGGAAACACCCCCAGCCACATGCAAGTATCCTATTCCGTACCCCCCGGCACTCTATTGCCCGACTTACCGGCCGACCGTCTCATTCCCGTGCCGGCGGCTGTTATTCGCGCCCGCGGTAACGGCCGGCAACAACTGACCTATCGCTGCCTTACCCAAGATAGTCGCCGCGCTATGGACTCGTTGATTCTCGAAGTCCTGGTGGCGGTACGCATAACACCCACGAATATCGCCGTCCCGCGGGTGACACAGGCGATTGCGCCCGACCACACCGTGACCCTGGGGGATATCAACCAGGCTGGCCAGGGCGGGATGGAGGTGTGGCTAGACAGCGTCGACGGCTTGCAAATCGGCGACTTGATAAGCGTCGTCCTGGGCGCGGGTTTCGCGGTGACCACCTTGACCTACGCGGGTCAGCCGTTACCCCTGCGGATGATTGTTCCGGCGACACAAATCCAGGCCGCGGTGACGGGGTCAACCATCAATGATATTGCTGCCCCGGTCAGGTTCAGAATCACCAGCGGCGGCGTAGTTTTCAACGGACCGGCGCGTAACCTGATCTTCAATCTTTCGACCTTGATGACGCTGGCGCCGCCGCAGGTGCAAAACTTGAACAACGGGGCCCTTAACTGCAATTCGCCGCGCCCCTTGAACACACCGTATCTCAACCGCTTCATTCAAGTTTTCATCCCACCTTCGAATACGTTGATCATCGGCACAACGTTGACGGTAAGCTGCGTATTGAGCCGGCAGGATGATGGCTCAAACCCCATGGTCCCGGCCGTCACCGTACCTGTAACACTGGCAGCGGGTGCTCCAACTCTGGGCCAGACGGTAAATGTGCCCTACGCCAGCACCATGGGAGTGATCGGCAGGGGCGTGTTGTATTTCAGCTATTCGGCGCCGAACGCCCAAGGCCAAATGCTGCGCTCTGCACCCGTGGCAACTCCAGTCAGAGGCGTTCTGCCCGGCGATACCTATTGCGACGGCTCGCCGTTCATCCCGGCACCGTAAGTACTTTGCCGGCGCCCACAAAAAAGCCGCCGCTCCCGAAAGAGCGGCGGCTTTTTTATGAACCCGACCGAGGCTTAGTAGCCCAGGGCGAAGTTCTCTTCTTTCATGTCCATCAGGTTGTTGGCGCCCGACAGCATGGTGGCTACGTGGGTGCGGGTACGCGGCAGGATGCGCTGGAAGTAGAAGCGCGCAGTTTGCAGCTTGGCGGTATAGAACGCTTCTTCGGTGGTGCCGGCAGCCAGTTTCTCGGCGGCCAAGCGTGCCATGTCGGCCCAGAAGTAAGCCAGGCAGGCGTAACCGGAGTACATCAGGTAATCCACCGAAGCGGCGCCGACTTCTTCACGGTCTTTCATCGCGGCCATGCCGACCTTCATGGTCAACTCGCCCCACTCTTTGTTCAGCGCCGCCAGCGGCGTCACGAACTCCTGCACCGCCTCAACACCTTCGTTGGCCTGGCAGAACTTGTGCACGATCTTGGTGAAGCCCTTGAGCGCTTCGCCCTGGGTCATCAGCACTTTGCGGCCAAGCAGGTCCAGCGCCTGGATACCGGTGGTGCCTTCGTACAGCATCGAAATGCGGCTGTCGCGGACGTTCTGCTCCATGCCCCACTCGGCGATAAAACCGTGACCGCCGTAGATTTGCACGCCGTGGTTGGCAGACTCAAAACCAACTTCGGTCATGAACGCCTTGGCGATCGGGGTCATGAAGGCCAGCAGGCCATCGGCCTGTTTCTTGGCTTCGTCGTCGGTGCCGTACTTGACGATGTCCACTTGCTTGGCGGTGAAGTACACCATCGCACGGTTGCCTTCGGCGAAGGCTTTCATGGTCAGCAGCATGCGGCGCACGTCAGGGTGCACGATGATCGGGTCAGCGGCTTTGTCCGGGGCTTTCGGGCCGGTCAGGGAGCGCATCTGCAGGCGGTCGCGGGCATATTTCAGGCCACCCTGGAAGCCGATTTCAGCGTGGGCCAGGCCTTGCAGCGCAGTCCCCAGGCGAGCGGTATTCATAAAGGTGAACATGCAGTTCAGGCCTTTGTTCGCCGGGCCGATCAGGAAACCGGTGGCCGCGTCGAAGTTCATCACGCAGGTGGCGTTGCCATGGATGCCCATCTTGTGTTCCAGGGAGCCGCAGGACACCGCGTTGCGCTCACCGATCGAGCCGTCTGCATTGGGCAGGAACTTGGGCACGATAAACAGCGAGATACCTTTGGTGCCGGCCGGTGCGTCCGGCAGGCGGGCCAGTACGATATGGACGATGTTGTCGGCCATGTCGTGTTCACCGGCCGAGATGAAGATCTTGGTCCCGGAAACCTTGTAGGAACCGTCGGCCTGCGGCTCGGCCTTGGTGCGCAGCATGCCCAGGTCGGTGCCACAGTGCGGCTCGGTCAGGCACATGGTGCCGGTCCATTCGCCCGACACCAGCTTGGTCAGGTAAGCCTCTTGCTGCTCAGGGGTGCCATGCTCGGAAATAGTGTTCATCGCGCCATGGGACAGGCCTGGGTACATGCCCCACGACCAGTTGGCTTCACCCACCATTTCGCTGACCGCCAGGCCCAGGGATTCCGGCAGGCCTTGGCCACCATGCTCGACGTCGTGGGCCAGGCTTGGCCAGCCGCCTTCGACGAATTGTTTATAGGCTTCTTTGAAACCCGTAGGGGTTTTAACGCCTGACTCGCTCCAGGTGCACCCTTCGAGGTCGCCCACACGGTTCAACGGTGCCAGTACCTGCTCACAGAACTTGGCGCCTTCTTCGAGAATGGCGTCAACCATGTCCGGGGTAGCGTCCTGGCAAGCCGGCAGGCTCTGATAGTGCGCTTCATAGCCGAGCAGTTCGTCACGAACGAAGCGAATATCACGCAAGGGGGCCTTGTAGTCAGGCATAGCGATAAACCTCTGCTGATGTATCTGGAATGAACAACCGCGTGGGATTTGTTGAGGCGGTCAAACAGGTGTTTGAAACATACGTTTACGACCTGGGGATGTCAAGCGTCGTCCGGGCGCCGTTTGTCATGACGTGGATCAACGGCGCGCACGGCAAGGCCTGCGGCGGGATGCCACACACCTATCAGGAGAGAACAACAACCGTGTAGGCGCTGGCTTGCCAGCGATGCAGACGCCGCGGTGTATCAGGCAAACCAAGTAGATGCCATCGCAGGCAAGCCAGCTCCCACAGAAGAGCCGGCATACCTGAGGGGAGGGAGATTAAGCGTAGGTATCGATCAACGTGCCGAGCATTTCATCCGAAGCCTTGGCGACTTTCACACCCAGCTCCACTTGAAACTTGCCTTGGGCCATCTCGACCATATTGCTCGCCGAATTCGACGGCTGGGCGCGATCATTGGCTTGCAGACGGTCGCTTTGCGCGTCCGAAGGCTGGGTCGTCGCGGCGCTGGCGATTTTGCCGGCGGCCAGGTCGACACGGTTCTGCCCGGTCTGAATACTGCTCAGGCCCGAATAAAACGCGCTGCTTCCAGAGATTTCCATGGCGTAAGCCTGCCTTTAGAGAATCATGAACGCTGATTGAAGCAGAGATACAGGCAAAACGCCCGTCAAAAACACTAATGGCATAATGCCTTAGCGATAGCCAAAATCAGTCAAGCAGGTCCAGCTCCAAGTATTCGGCCACGGCTTCGGCAGTGGCGTGCTTGAGTTTCGGCACCCGGCCCAGACACGGCGCGGGCAAGCGTTCGGCCAGCGTGGCGAGGTTTTCTTCCAGGCGCGAGGTCTTGGGGTCGATGATATTCGCCACCCAGCCCGCCAGCGGCAAACCGTCCCGCGCGATGGCTTCGGCGGTGAGCAAGGCATGGCTGATACAGCCCAGGCGCACGCCCACCACCAGGATCACCGGCAGCTTGAGCGCCATGGCCAGGTCCGACAGGTTGTCCTGGTCGGCCAACGGCACACGCCAGCCACCCGCGCCTTCGATCAAGGTGAAATCCGCCTGGCGCTCCAGGATCTGCTGCATCGGTTTCAACAGCGATTGCACCGTCAGCGCCACGCCCGCCTCCCGCGCCGCCAGGTGCGGGGCGATGGCAGGCTCGAACGCCACCGGGTTGACCTCGGCATAGGTCAGCGGCAATGAACATTCGGCCATCAGTGCCAGGGCGTCGCTGTTGCGCAAGCCCTTGGGCGTTACCTGGCAGCCGGAGGCCACCGGTTTGCCTGCGGCCGTGCTTTTGCCGGCTTGACGCGCGGCATGCAGCAGCCCGGCGGCAATGGTGGTCTTGCCCACATCGGTGTCGGTGCCGGTGATGAAGTAAGCGGCGCTCATAGAGGTTTCTCCAGTACGGCATACACCACTTGATAAGTGGCGGGCAGGCCCTGGGCCTGACGGAACTGCTCGTAAGCATCCACCAGTGCAACAATCCGCGCGCGCCCCGTCAACCCTCCCGGGCGGCCCGGGTTGAGGTTATGCGCGCCCAACGCTTTAAGTTCCTGGGTCAGGCTGCGCACATCCGGGTAATGCAACACATGCGGCTGGCGCTCCAGGTTCACCACGCGCAGGCCGCTGGCGGCGCACAGGTGTTGATACGCCTCGAACGTGCGGAAGCGGTTGACGTGTACCAGCCCGTCCGCCGCGCGCCAGCTTTCGCGCAATTCATCCAGGGTACCCACGCACAGGCTCGCAAACGCCAGCACTCCGCCGGGTTGCAGCACGCGGCGGGCCTCGCTGAGTACCGCGTCGAAATTCGCACACCACTGCACCGCCAGGCTGGAGAAGATCAGCCCGCAGCTTGCGTCCTGCAGCGGCAGGCGTTCGGCATCACCGGCAATAAAATGCTCGGCGCCGCCCAAGGGTCGCGCGTGGTTGAGCATGCCTTCGGCAATATCCAGCGCCACGCCTTGGCTGGCCGTAAGCAATTCGCCCAGCACCCGGCTGAAATAGCCGGTGCCGCAGCCCATGTCCAGCCAGCGCCGCGGGGCGATGGAAGCCGGCAGACGCGCCAGCAGTTCGCTGCCTACCGCGCGCTGCAACTCGGCAACGCTGTCATAACTGGCCGCAGCACGGGAAAACGATGCCGCTACCTGGCGCTTGTCCGGCAAGCCGACCGGCAGGCAGGGCTGGGATAAATCAGTCATCAACGCACTCATGCAAAAAAGCCTGGATAGCCCCCGCGACACCGTGCGGGTCCTCCAGAAGAAAAGCGTGACCGGCCTGTTCAATCAGGCCGATTTCTACATCGGGCAGCAGGGCCAGCAGGTCGCTGGCCGCCTCGGCGGGCACCAGCCCGTCAAGGCCGGCGAACAGATGCAACTGCGGGCCCTGAAAATCCAGCAGCGCCTGGCTGGTGTTCAGTCGACCCAACAATTCCAGGCCGCCGAGCAAAACCGGCGTTGGTGTTTCAGGCGCAGCCGCCAGCAGCAGCCTTGCAAGCGCCCGGGGGTCCGCAGAACCCTTGGCACAGAGGAGACTGAAGCGTTTCAACGTCGCTTCGGGATCAAGGCGGCAGCCGTCAAGAAATGCTGAAAAGTCTGCTTCGTGCATGCCATGGTCCCAGCGGGAAAAGGCAACAAAGCTGACGTTACTGGCAAAAGTGAGCAAGCCGCAACAATGCTCACCGCGCCGGGCTGCCAGCTCGGCAGCGAGCATGCCGCCAAGCGACCAGCCGCCGAGCCACGCATCCTGAGGCAAGGTCGAATCCAGCTCATCGAGCCACTCTTGCAGATCACCCGACTGCAGGTCCGGCAACGGTTCGATCTGCACCTGCAAGTGCTCATCCAAGCCACGTAACGCCGCCGCCAAGGGCTCTAGCGGCGAGACGCCGAGGCCCCAGCCGGGGAGCAATATCAGTCGATCACGCATGGTCTGGCTCCGTGGTGCCGAGCAAGCGGAAACATTCTTCCAACGCGTTTAACAATAGCTGCACTTGCGCGGCGCTGTGGGCCGCCGTCAACGTCACGCGTAAACGCGCGCTGCCGGCCGGCACGGTCGGCGGGCGGATTGCGGTGACCATCAACCCGCGCTCACGCAGCATCTGTGACAGGCGCACGGCCTTGGCGCTGTCGCCAATCAGGATCGGCTGGATCGGCGTGAAGCTGTCCATCAAGTCCAGGTCGAGTTGCTCGGCGCCGTGGCGGAACTGGCGGATCAGCCCGTTGAGATGCTCGCGCCGCCAATGCTCGGTGCGCAGCAGCGCCAGGCTTTTCAGCGTGGCGCAGGCCAGGGCGGGCGGCTGGCTGGTGGTGTAGATGTAGGGCCGGGCGAACTGGATCAGGCTTTCGATCAGTTCTTCACTGCCCGCCACAAATGCGCCGGCCGTGCCGAACGCTTTGCCCAGGGTGCCGACCAGCACCGGCACGTCGTCCTGGCTCAGGCCGAAATGCTCGACGATCCCGCCACCGTTCGCGCCGAGCGGGCCGAAACCGTGCGCATCGTCCACCATCAACCAGGCGCCTTTGGCCTTGGTTTCACGGGCCAGTGCGGGCAGGTCGGCAAGATCGCCGTCCATGCTGAATACGCCATCGGTGACCACCAGCGTATTGCCGGTGGCTTTCTCCAGGCGCTTGGCCAGGCTGGCGGCGTCGTTGTGCAGGTAGCGGTTGAAACGCGCACCGGACAGCAACCCGGCGTCCAGCAACGAGGCGTGGTTGAGTCGGTCTTCGAGCACCGTATCGCCCTGCCCCACCAACGCCGTGACCGCGCCCAGGTTGGCCATGTAGCCGGTGGTAAACAGCAGCGCGCGGGGTCGACCGGTCAGGTCGGCCAGGGCTTCTTCCAGTTCATGGTGTGGCGTGGCATGCCCGACCACCAGGTGCGAAGCGCCACCGCCCACCCCCCAACGGGACGCACCGGCGCGCCAGGCTTCGATCACGAGCGGGTGGTTGGCCAGGCCGAGGTAATCGTTATTGCAGAACGCCAGCAACGGCTGGCCGTCGACCACCACTTGCGGGCCTTGAGGGCTCTGCAGCAGCGGGCGTTGGCGGTAAAGGTGTTCGGCACGGCGGGCAGCGAGGCGTGCGGCGAGATCGAAAGACATGCTGGCCTCGGCAGATCAAGAAACTTGAGACTGAATGCTCCCACCTTTGGAATGCATTCCAAATAGGGGGCGGCGTCAAACCGCGGCGTTATAGAACTGCTCGCTGCTCTTCTGCTCCACCAGCGCCTGTTCGATCGCCGCCTGATGCACTTCGTCGGCGTGCTCTTCGCGGGCTTCCGGCAGGATGCCCAGCCGCGAGAACAGTTGCATGTCCTTGTCGGCCTGCGGGTTGGCAGTGGTCAGCAGTTTGTCGCCGTAGAAGATCGAGTTGGCGCCGGCGAAAAACGCCAGGGCCTGCATCTGCTCGTTCATCGCCTCACGGCCAGCCGACAGGCGCACATGGGACTGCGGCATCAGGATGCGCGCCACGGCAAGCATGCGGATAAAGTCGAACGGGTCGATGTCCTCGGCGTTTTCCAGCGGCGTGCCGGCGACTTTCACCAGCATGTTGATCGGTACCGATTCCGGATGCTCCGGCAGGTTGGCCAGCTGGATCAGCAGGTTGGCGCGGTCATCCAGCGACTCGCCCATGCCGAGGATGCCGCCGGAACAGATCTTCATCCCCGAGTCACGCACGTAGGCCAAAGTTTGCAGGCGCTCGCCGTAGGTACGGGTGGTGATGATCGAGCCGTAGAACTCAGGCGACGTGTCGAGGTTGTGGTTGTAGTAGTCAAGGCCGGCCTGGGCCAGGGCTTCGGTCTGGTCCTGGTCGAGGCGGCCGAGGGTCATGCAGGTCTCCAGGCCCATGGCCTTCACGCCTTTGACCATCTCAAGCACATACGGCATGTCTTTGGCCGACGGGTGCTTCCACGCGGCGCCCATGCAGAAACGCGTCGAGCCAATGGCTTTAGCGCGAGCGGCCTCTTCGAGGACCTTCTGCACTTCCATCAGCTTCTCTTTTTCCAGGCCAGTGTTGTAGTGGCCCGACTGCGGACAATATTTGCAATCTTCCGGGCAGGCGCCGGTCTTGATCGACAGCAAGGTCGACACTTGCACACGGTTGGCGTCGAAGTGCGCGCGGTGCACGGTCTGCGCTTGGAACAACAGGTCGTTGAACGGCTGCACGAACAACGCTTTGACTTCGGCTAGGGACCAATCGTGACGCAAAGTGGCGGTGGTGCTGGCGCTCATGGGCGTTTCCTTGATTATGCTTGGGCTAACGCTGCGGGAAGGGCAATACCCACAGATACAACACGGATGCTCGGCATATTTAAGGAAGATTCATGCACTGTCAACCCAAGCACAAACACGCGGTTTACATCTGGTTAAAAAACACACAAACCTGTTTAATCTGTGATGAGGGCACCGAGAGCCCCGATTGTGTATGCAACTGCTGCGAAACCGAGCTGCCGTGGCTGATAGAGCATTGCGAGATCTGCGCCCTGCCCTTGGCCATGCAGGGCTTGATCTGCGGCCAATGCCAGCAACAACCGCCGGCCTTTAAACAGGTGGTTGCGCCCTGGACGTTCAGCTTTCCCGTCGACACCTTGATCACCCGTTTCAAGCATCAGGCACGCTGGCCACTTGGGCATCTGCTCGGCCGGCTGTTGGGTCGTTTCCTGCGCCATCGCTTCGAGAACGCCGAACTCCACCGCCCCGACTGCCTGCTGCCGGTGCCCATGGCCGCCAAGCGCCTGCGCGAGCGTGGCTACAACCAGGCCCAGATGCTGGCACGCTGGCTAGGCCAGGACTTGGGCATTGCCTTTGATGAACACCTGTTATTGCGCCCGCATGAAACCGTCGCGCAGCAAGCGCTGGACGCCAAGACGCGCAAGCGCAATTTGCTCGGCGCCTTCGTCCTGGCACCCGATGCGCAGGTGCAGGGCCGACACTTTGCGCTGGTGGACGACGTTCTCACCACCGGCGCCACCGCCCACAGCCTTGCGCGCCTGCTGATGCAGGCCGGCGCGCGGCAGGTCGATGTGTATTGCCTGGCGCGTACGCCCAAACCGGGCAACTGACTTGACTCGCGTGCGCCAGGGCGGCAACGTCGGCGCATCTCATTGAAGCGTATCCCCATGTCTCTGCCGCCGTCCCTCAGCCAACACATCATCCGCCGCCCCCAGCGCATCGCCCTGCTGGGGCATATCGCGGAACAAGGCTCGATCACCCGCGCCGCGAAAAGCGCAGGCTTGAGTTACAAGGCCGCCTGGGACGCGATTGATGAACTGAACAATCTGGCGCAAAAACCGCTGGTGGAGCGCAGCGTCGGCGGCAAGGGCGGCGGCGGTGCCAAGCTGACCGCCGAAGGCGCGCGCGTATTGCGGCTCTATCAACGCCTGCAAATGTTGCAGGCCGAGGTGTTGGGTTCGGACGAAGCGGCGAGTGATTTCAACCTGCTGGGTCGCCTGATGCTGCGCACCAGCGCGCGTAACCAGTTGCACGGGCAGGTGATCGCCATCGAGCCCCACGGCCGCAACGATTTGATTCGCTTGCAGCTCGCCGGCGGGCTGACCCTGCAAGCGCAAATCACCCACGACAGCACGCAACGCCTGGAGCTGGAAATGGGCGTGGAAGTGGTTGCGCTGATCAAGGCCGGCTGGCTGGAATTGCTGGCGCCGCAGCAAGCTGCAACACCTGGACACAATTGCTTCGACGGCACTGTCGATGCGATTCTAGACGCCGACGACGGCCCCAGCGAGGTGCGCATCACGCTGCCCAACGGCCTGGTGTTATGCGCCCTGGCGCAGCCCGTCGTACTCAATGCCTTGGGCGCCGCCAAAGGCCAGGCGCTCCAGATGCAATTCTCGCCGAGCAATGTGCTACTCGGTACGCCGGTCTAGGCCACGCCCTTCTTCTAACTGCAACAATTTCGTCACGCCCGCTCCTTAAGGTGTTCGCAAAAAGCACGCAAGGAGCCTGATATGAACCTATTAGAAGAACACCAAGCCACCGATCTCGAACAGATGGTCGGCCTGACCCGTCGCCGTTTTATCGGCGCCGGCGCCCTGTGCGGTGCCGCGATGTTCCTGGGCGGTAACCTGTTGACCCGCAGCGCGATGGCCGTGAATGCCGTGAGCGCCAGCCCATTGCTGGGTTTCACCAGCATCGCTGCCGCCACCAGCGACGCCATCACCCTGCCGCCGGGCTACAGCGCGTCGGTGTTGATCAGTTGGGGCCAGCCGCTGCAAAAGAACGCGCCGGCCTTCGACCCGTCCGGCAACGGCACCGCCAAAGCCCAGGAGCAGCAATTCGGCGACAACAACGACGGCATGAGCCTGTTCGCCTTTCCTGGCGACGACAACCGCGCGCTGATGGCGATCAACAACGAATACACCAACTACCGCTACCTCTTCGCCCACGGCGGCGCGCCGCAATCGGCTGAAGACGTGCACAAGGCCCAGGCCAGCGAAGGCGTGTCGGTGATCGAAGTGCGGCGCAGCGGCGGCACTTGGCAATTCGTTCAGGACTCGCGCTACAACCGGCGCATCCACGGCAACTCGCCGATCCGCCTGAGCGGCCCCGCCGCCGGCCACGCCTGGCTGAAAACAGACGCCGACAAGACCGGCAAAAAAGTCCTCGGCACGTTCCAGAACTGCGCCAACGGCAAGACGCCGTGGGGCACTTATCTGACGTGCGAAGAGAACTTCACTGACTGCTTTGGCAGCAGCAACCCACAGCAAAGCTTTGACGCCGGGCAGAAACGCTACGGCGTAGTGGCGGCCAGCAAAGACATCAACTGGCACCCGCACGACCCACGCTTTGACATCGCCAAGAACCCCAACGAACTCAATCGTCACGGCTGGGTGGTGGAAATCGACCCGTTCGACCCGCAGTCCACCCCTGTCAAACGCACCGCCCTCGGCCGCTTCAAGCACGAAAACGCCGCCCTCGCCGAAACCCGTGACGGCCGCGCCGTGGTGTACATGGGCGACGACGAGCGCGGGGAGTTCATCTACAAATTCGTCAGCCGCGACAAGATCAACCACAAGAACCCCAAGGCCAACAAAGACCTGCTCGACCACGGCACCTTGTACGTGGCGATCTTCGATGCCGGCGACGGCAACGCCGACCACCCCAAGGGCAAGGGCCAGTGGGTCGAGCTGACCCATGGCAAAAACGGCATCGACGCCAGCACAGGTTTTGCCAGCCAGGCCGAAGTGCTGATCCACGCACGCCTGGCCGCCAGTGTGGTGAAAGCCACGCGCATGGACCGCCCGGAATGGATCGTGGTCAGCCCCACCGACGGCCAGGTTTATTGCACCCTGACCAACAACGCCAAACGCGGCGAAGACGGCCAACCGGTGGGCGGCCCCAACCCGCGTGAGAAAAACGTCTACGGCCAGATCCTGCGCTGGAAGGCCGACGCCGATAACCACGGGGCCATGACGTTCAGCTGGGATTTGTTTGTGGTGGCCGGCAACCCGGGCGTGCACGCCGGTACGCCCAAGGGTGGCTCGTCGAACATCAACCCGCAAAACATGTTCAACAGCCCCGATGGCCTGGGTTTCGACAAGGCCGGGCGCCTGTGGATCCTCACCGATGGCGACTACAGCAACGCCGGCGATTTTGCGGGGATGGGCAATAACCAGATGCTCTGCGCCGACCCTTCGACCGGGGAAATTCGCCGATTCATGGTGGGGCCGGTGGCGTGTGAGGTGACGGGGATCAGCTTCTCGCCGGATCAGAAGACGCTGTTTGTGGGGATTCAGCATCCGGGCGAGACCGGGGGGTCGACTTGGCCGGAGCACCTGCCGAATGGCAAGCCGCGTTCGTCGGTGATGGCGATTCGGCGCGATGACGGCGGGATCGTCGGCGCCTGACAGGGCCCCATCGGGGGCAAGCCCCCTCCCACACTTGGCCGAGTTCCAGCATAAGAATGCGGTCGAATGTGGGAGCGCGCTTGCTCGCGAAGGCGTCCGCACAGTCACCACCTATCACTGTTACCATACCCGGCCGGACGCGGCGCCCTGCTGCGCGCAGGAGTTCGCATGGCCCATCCGTTTGAAACACTCACCCCCGACCTGGTACTCGACGCCGTCGAAAGCATCGGTTTTCTCAGCGATGCTCGCGTCCTGGCGCTCAACAGCTACGAAAACCGCGTTTATCAGGTGGGCATCGAAGACGCCGAACCACTGATCGCCAAGTTCTACCGCCCGCAGCGCTGGACCAACGAGGCGATCCTCGAAGAACACCGTTTCACCTTCGAACTCGCCGAATGCGAAGTGCCGGTGGTCGCGCCGATGATCCATAACGGCGAAAGCCTGTTCGAACACGCTGGTTTCCGTTTCACCTTGTTCCCCCGCCGTGGTGGGCGTGCGCCGGAACCGGGCAATCTCGACCAGCTCTATCGCCTCGGGCAGCTGCTTGGCCGTTTGCACGCCGTGGGCTCCACCCGCCCGTTCGAGCACCGCGAAGCCTTGGGGGTGAAGAACTTCGGTCACGACTCCCTCAACACCTTGCTCGAAGGCAACTTCATTCCCAAAAGCCTGTTGCCGGCCTATGAGTCGGTGGCGCGCGACCTGCTCAAGCGTGTCGAAGAGGTGTACAAGGCCACGCCGCACAAGAACATCCGCATGCACGGCGATTGCCACCCCGGCAACATGATGTGCCGTGACGAGATGTTCCACATCGTCGACCTGGACGACTGCCGCATGGGCCCGGCCGTACAGGACCTGTGGATGATGCTCGCCGGTGACCGCCAGGAATGCCTGGGCCAGCTTTCAGAATTGATGGATGGCTACCAGGAATTCCACGACTTCGACCCGCGCGAACTGGCGCTGATCGAACCGCTGCGCGCCTTGCGCCTGATGCACTACAGCGCATGGCTGGCGCGGCGCTGGGATGACCCGGCGTTCCCCCACAGCTTCCCGTGGTTCGGCAGCGAGCGGTATTGGGGCGATCAGGTGCTGGCTTTGCGCGAGCAGTTGTCGGCGCTGAATGAAGAGCCTTTGAAGCTGTTCTGACCACTGCCTGACAAATTTCCTTACAATCGCGGCTTTGTCAGCTGCCGAAGCAAGGATTCTGCAATGCACGCCGCCAACCCCCGCAAGGGGTACATCCTGGGCCTGAGCGCCTATGTCATCTGGGGCCTGTTCCCCATTTATTTCAAAGCCATCGCCAGCGTTCCCGCCGCCGAAATCATCGTACATCGCGTGCTGTGGTCGGCGCTGTTTGGCGGTTTGTTGTTGATGGTGTGGAAACACCCCGGCTGGTTCCGCGAACTGCGTGACAACCCCAAGCGCCTGGCAATCCTGGCGCTCAGCGGCTCGTTGATTGCGGGTAACTGGCTGACCTACGTGTGGTCGGTAAACAGCGGGCGCATGCTCGAAGCGAGCCTGGGTTACTACATCAACCCGCTGGTGAATGTGCTGCTGGGGATGCTGATCCTTGGCGAACGTCTGCGCCGCTTGCAGTGGGCAGCCGTGGGGCTGGCGGCGGTGGGTGTGGCGCAACAGGTGTGGCAGGTCGGCAGCCTGCCGTGGGTGTCGCTGGTGTTGGCGCTGACCTTCGGTTTCTATGGACTGATCCGCAAGCAGGCGCCGGTCAAGGCGCTGCCGGGGCTGGTGGTGGAAACCTGGATGCTGGTGCCGATTGCCGTGGCGTGGTTGCTGTTCAACCCGACTGCACACAGCGCACAGCTGGCGTTCTGGAGCACGTCCGAAGCCTGGTGGCTGGTTGCGGCGGGCCCGGTCACGCTGATCCCGCTGGTGTGCTTCAACGCCGCCGCGCGGCACTTGCCCTACACCGCGCTAGGCTTTTTGCAGTACGTGGCGCCGACCCTGGTGCTGCTTGAAGCCGTGCTGCTGTTCGGTGAACACCTGGCGCAAAGCACGTTGATTGCCTTCGCGTTCATCTGGGCGGGCCTGGTGGTCTACAGCCTGGATGCCTGGCTGACCGTCCGCAAACGCTGATCAAATAACGTACAAAGCTCTGCAAGCCACGTCCGGCGTGGCTTGCAGGCATCCACCCCAAGGTTATCCACAGCCTCATCCCCGCCGTTTGTGCACAAGCCGTTGAAACTGCTCGTTTTTTGCTCAGCCGGCGAAGAAGCCCGGGCGGCGTGGCCTGGCGCCGGGTCTCTACAGGTTATCCACAGGCCCATGCAAGATTTCCATGCATAACCTTGTGGGCCGATTATTCCTCGTGGTGCAGTTCCACCATCAAATCATCGGCCAGGGTTTCGAGGGACAGCTGCAAGGTATCCAGGGATAACGCCGCCGGCACCTGCAACAGCGCCTCGGCAGTAAACAATGGATCACCGCTCATGGGCGCCGGGCGCACATCCGTGCTCAGGCTTTGCAGGTTCACGCCTTGCTGGCTCAGCAGCGCCGTGATTTCGCGCACGATGCCCCCACGGTCATTGCCCACCAGCGTCATCAGGATCGATTTGGAGGCCGAGGCCTGCCCGGTACTGCCCTCACCCACCAGCACGCGAATACCCTGTGTGGACAAATCCTCGAGGGCGGCCACCAATGCCTGGCGGCTTTCCGCTGGCACGCTGACCCGCAGGATCCCGGCAAACTGCCCAGCCATATGGGCCATGCGGCTTTCCAGCCAGTTGCCGCCATGTGAGGCAATGTTCTGCGCGATGCGTTCAACCAGGCCGGGTTTGTCGGCGGCGATAATTGTGAGTACAAGATGGTCCATGGCGAAGCCCTCTGAATTCAATCTACAAGGTGGACTCGGAAGCCCGCGAAAACAAATCGTGTACCATTTTTATATTTATCTGGAACAATCCAATAGTTTTTTGAGAACATCCGGTTCTCCGCTGTGACCGTACGACCAAAGTGGGTCGCTAAACGACGTATTTAGTCTAATTTTCACAACCGCAAGTCATCATGTAGTATGCCCAACCGTGCACTACATAATGAAAATCTGAAAAAGCGCATAGCTCCGCAGAGTGAGGCAAGCAATGACTGAACACGTTCAAGTCGGTGGCCTGCAGGTCGCCAAAGTCCTGTTCGACTTCGTGAACAACGAAGCCATTCCCGGTACCGGCATCACTGCCGACCAGTTCTGGGCCGGCGCCGACAAGGTCATCCATGACCTGGCGCCGAAGAACAAAGCCCTACTCGCCAAACGCGACGATTTCCAGGCGCGGATCGACACCTGGCACCAGACTCACGCCGGCCAGGCCCACGACCCGGTGGCCTACAAAGCCTTCCTGCAAGACATCGGATACCTGCTGCCAGAAGCCGCAGACTTCCAGGCCTCGACCCAAAACGTCGATGATGAAATCGCCCGCATGGCCGGCCCCCAGCTGGTCGTGCCGGTGATGAACGCACGTTTCGCCCTCAACGCCTCGAATGCGCGCTGGGGCTCGCTGTATGACGCGCTGTACGGCACCGACGCCATCAGCGAAGCCGACGGCGCCGAGAAGGGCAAGGGCTACAACAAGGTGCGTGGCGACAAAGTCATCGCCTTTGCCCGTGCTTTCCTCGACGAAGCCGCGCCGCTCAGCGCCGGCAGCCACGTCGACTCCACCGGTTACAAGATTGTCGATGGCGTGCTGATCGTCAGCCTCAAGGGCGGCAGCAACAGCGGCCTGCGCGACGACGCGCAGTTGATCGGCTTCCAGGGCCCTGCGGCCCAGCCGATTGCGATCCTGCTGAAACACAACGGCCTGCACTTCGAAATCCAGATCGACGCCAGCACCCCGGTCGGCCAGACCGACGCCGCCGGCGTCAAAGACGTGCTGATGGAAGCGGCGCTGACCACCATCATGGACTGCGAAGACTCCGTCGCTGCCGTCGATGCCGATGACAAAGTGGTGATCTACCGCAACTGGCTCGGCCTGATGAAGGGCGACCTCGCCGAAGAAGTGGAAAAGGGCGGCAAAACCTTCACCCGCACCATGAACGCCGACCGCGTGTACACCGGCGTGGATGGCCAGGACGTGACCCTGCACGGGCGTTCGCTGCTGTTTGTGCGCAACGTGGGCCATTTGATGACCATCGACGCGATCCTCGACAAAGACGGCAACGAAGTCCCGGAAGGCATCCTCGACGGCCTGCTTACCAGCCTGGCGGCGATCCACAGCCTCAACGGCAACAGCACGCGCAAGAACAGCCGCACCGGTTCCGTGTACATCGTGAAACCAAAGATGCATGGCCCCGAAGAAGCCGCGTTCACCAACGAGCTGTTCGGCCGCATCGAAGAGGTGCTGAACCTGCCGCGCAACACCCTCAAAGTCGGGATCATGGACGAGGAGCGCCGCACCACGGTCAACCTCAAGGCCTGCATCAAGGCGGCCAGCGAGCGCGTGGTGTTTATCAACACCGGCTTCCTCGACCGTACCGGCGACGAAATCCACACCTCCATGGAAGCCGGCGCGATGGTACGCAAGGCCGCGATGAAGGCTGAGAAATGGATCGGCGCGTACGAGAACTGGAACGTCGACATCGGCTTGAGCACCGGCCTGCAAGGTCGTGCACAGATCGGTAAAGGCATGTGGGCGATGCCCGACCTGATGGCGGCGATGCTCGAACAGAAAATCGCCCACCCATTGGCCGGCGCCAACACCGCCTGGGTGCCTTCGCCAACCGCCGCCGCGCTGCACGCGTTGCACTACCACAAGGTTGACGTGTTCGCCCGCCAGGCCGAACTGGCCAAGCGCGAACGCGCGTCGGTGGATGACATTCTGACGATTCCGCTGGCCAGCAACACCGATTGGTCCGACGAAGAAATCCGCAACGAGCTGGACAACAACGCCCAGGGCATCCTCGGCTATGTCGTCCGCTGGATCGACCAGGGTGTCGGTTGCTCGAAAGTACCGGACATCAACGACGTCGGCCTGATGGAAGACCGCGCCACGCTGCGCATCTCCAGCCAGCACATTGCCAACTGGTTGCGCCACGGCATCGTCAACGAAGCCCAGGTGATGGAAAGCCTCAAGCGCATGGCGCCGGTGGTGGACCGTCAAAACGCCGGGGATGCGCTGTACCGCCCACTGGCACCGGATTTCGACAGCAACATCGCCTTCCAGGCGGCGGTCGAGCTGGTGATTGAAGGGACCCGGCAGCCTAACGGTTATACCGAGCCGGTGTTGCACCGTCGGCGTCGGGAGTTCAAGGCCAGGAACGGCCTGTAAATAAAAAGGCCCTGATCGTGAGATCAGGGCCTTTTTTTGAGGCTTGTGGTGACCGGGCTGGTGCTATCGGTGACAAGCCCCTGCCAGATTGGGGTGCATTCCCCCTGTGGGAGGGGGCTTGCCCCCGCTGAGGCCGGCACATTCACCACCGAATCAGGAAGCCATCCCCAATTCCCTCTTCACCATCTTCGCCAACTTCACGCTATCAATCGGCTTGAGCAGAAAATCCACCACGCTCAAATGCATCGCATCGATCACATCTGGGGCTTCGGCATCCCCCGACATGATGATGATCGGCAATGCTGCCCGATCAGATTCGCGTACTTGCTTGATCAGCTCCAGGCCGTTACTCGGTTTCATACGCAGGTCGGTAATCAGCAAACCAATGGAGCTGCTCGACTTCAACAAATCCCACGCTGTCTCACCACTGTCAGCAGTCATGCAGCGAATACCGTCCAGCCCCAGGATCTCCGCCAGCAATTCACGCGCGTCCTTGTCGTCGTCAACAATCAACACGCGTTGTGGCGGTAAATCAGGCTCCAGCATCACGGCGCTCAGCGCCTCGCGCTCGGCATCACTCAAAATATCGTGGTCGGACATACGGTTCTCAGCAGTTCTTCGTCAATCTCCCAGCACACTCGTCAGACATCTGCGGAAGGGCGAACAATGTGCACTTCGTCGGAAAGTTTGCCTAGTGGGTGTTCTACGGGGTTTGGACGATAGTCATGTAAGGTTTTTCCTTAGTTTGCGGCGTTTTCAGCGACCTAGACTTACGTCCAATGGGCACCCGCCGCGCAGGAGTCGACCATGAGGGACGATAACGACAAAAAAACTGCGGTCACTGTTATGAGTAAAGCTGATGCCTTCGCCCAGGCAGGGAAAACTGCCGTATTGCAGAACATCCACGGCACCCTGCAATTCCTGCAACGTTTCCCGCCGTTCAACCAGATGGAACACGCGCACCTGGCGTTTCTGGTCGAGCAGTGTCAATTACGCTTCTTTGGCCCCGGTGAGAGCATCCTCAAGCCGTCGGGCGGGCCGGTCGAGCACTTCTATATCGTCAAGCAGGGGCGAGTTGTGGGGGAGCGACCGGATTCAACACAAACCACCTTCGAAATCACCACCGGCGAGTGCTTCCCCCTCGCGGCGCTGCTCGGCGAGCGGGCAACCCGCACCGAGCACAAGGCCGCCGAAGATACCTTTTGCCTGCAACTGAACAAGCCGGCGTTTATCAAACTGTTTGCGCTGTCCAGCCCGTTTCGCGACTTCGCCCTGCGCGGTGTCAGCAGCCTGCTGGACCAGGTCAACCAGCAAGTCCAGCAAAAGGCCGTGGAAACCCTCGGCACCCAATACTCGTTGAACACCCGCCTGGGCGAATTGGCCATGCGCCACCCGGTCACCTGCAGCCCGGACACGCCGCTGCGCGAGGCCGTGACGCAAATGCACGAGCAGCAGGTCGGCAGCATTGTGATCGTCGACGAGCACAAGGCGCCGCTGGGGATTTTCACCCTGCGCGACCTGCGCCAGGTGGTGGCGGACGGCACCAGCGATTTCGGCCTGCGCATCGACGAGCACATGACCCAGGCGCCGTTCTTTCTGACCCCGGACCACAGCGCCTTCGACGCCGCCATCGCCATGACCGAGCGGCATATCGCCCACGTCTGCCTGGTCAAAGACCAGCGCCTGTGTGGCGTGGTGTCCGAGCGCGACCTGTTTTCCCTGCAGCGGGTCGACCTGGTGCACCTGGCCCGCACCATCCGCAACGCGCCGCGGGTGGAAAACCTGGTGGCGATTCGCGGCGAGATCGGCCAGTTGGTCGAGCGCATGCTGGCCCATGGCGCGTCGTCGACCCAGATCACCCACATCATCACGTTACTCAATGACCACACTGTGTGCCGGGTGATCGAGCTGACCCTGGCCGAGAAAGGCGACCCTGGCGTGCCCTTCAGTTGGCTGTGTTTCGGCAGCGAAGGCCGCCGTGAGCAAACGCTGTTTACCGATCAGGACAACGGCATTCTGTTCGACGCCAAGGACGCCGTGGAAGCCGCGATGATCCGTGGGCGCCTGCTGCCGCTGGCGCAGCAGATCAACCAGAGCCTGGCGTTGTGCGGGTTCAGCCTGTGCAAAGGCAATATCATGGCCGGCAACCCCGAGCTGTGCCTGTCGCGGGCCGAGTGGGCGCGGCGGTTCGGTTCGTTTATCCGCGAGGCGACGCCGGAGAACCTGCTGGGTTCGAGCATCTATTTCGATTTGCGCGTGGTGTGGGGCGACGAACAGGGTTGCGAGCAATTGCGCCAGAGCATTCTCGATCAAGTCGCGGATAACCGGCTGTTCCAGCGCATGCTGGCCGAGAATGCCTTGCGCCAACGCCCACCCGTAGGCCGTTTCCGCGAATTTGTGCTGACGCGTAAAGGCGGCGAAAAGGCCACCCTCGACCTCAAGGTGCAGGGCCTTACACCTTTTGTGGATGGCGCACGGCTGCTCGCCCTGGCCAATGGCATTCACGCCAACAACACCCTGGAGCGCCTGCGCCAGCTGGTGGTCAAGGAAGTCATCGAGCCGCTGGACGGTGCCGCCTATGAAGAGGCCTACCACTTTATCCAGCAAACCCGCATGCAGCAGCATCAGTTGCAGACCCGGGAAAACCAGCCGTACTCCAACCGCGTCGACCCCGACAGCCTCAACCACCTGGACCGACGCATCCTGCGTGAATCCCTGCGCCAGGCTCAGCGCCTGCAAAGCAGCCTGACCCTGCGGTATCAGCTATGAGCCTGTTCGGCTGGCTGCGCGCGGCCAAACCCGGGCTGAATGCAGCGCAACAACGGCGCCTGGAGCAATTGCCTACGCCCGCCGTGCTGGGCGACGGTTCGCTGCACAGCCAGCGCTGGGTGGTGGTGGACCTGGAAACCAGCGGCTTGAACCTCAACCGCGACCAGGTGTTGTCTATCGGCGCGGTGGTGATCGAAGACGGCGCGGTGGATTTCTCCCAGCTGTTCGAGCGCACCCTGCATCGCGCCGAATCCAAGCTCAGCCCCAGCGTGCTGATCCACGGCCTGGGGCCCAGCGCGATTGCTGCGGGCAGCGACCCGGTGGAAGCCTTGCTGGACTTTATGGAATTTGTCGGCGACAGCCCGCTGCTGGCCTTTCATGCGCCGTTCGATCAACACATGCTCTGCCGGGCATTGAAGGACAGCCTGGGCTACCGGTTGGCGCATTCGTTTCTCGATGTTGCCGATATCGCCCCGCTGCTGTGCCCCGAGGCGCACATTCGCGAGGCCGGGCTGGACGACTGGATCACCCACTTCAACCTGCAAGTGGGCGAACGCCATCACGCCAGCGCCGATGCCCTGGCCACGGCGGAGCTGATGCTGATCCTGTTCAGCCGCGCACGTTTGCAACAAATCGACACGCCGCACGCGCTGCAACAGCGTTTGGGCCAATGGAAACGGCGTAAACAAGCGCCATCGTTTTAATGTCATCTCCCGACAGACGCCAATTGCGCCCACCCCACGCCTCTGACACAATCGCGAATAATTCTCGTTAGTTTAAACCTATTGTTTATTCGGTGATGCCTTGTCGTCGGTCCAGACCCCACACAGTGAGCTTGTTGGCGCGTTGTATCGCGACCATCGCGGCTGGCTGTTGGCCTGGTTGCGACGCAACGTGGCCTGCCCGAGCCGCGCCGAAGACCTGAGCCAGGACACCTTCATGCGCCTGCTCGGCCGTGATGAGCTGCGCGAACCGCGCGAGCCACGCGCGTTTCTGGTGGCGATCGCCAAAGGTTTGCTGTTCGACTACTTCCGCCGTGCGGCCCTGGAACAGGCCTACCTCACCGAACTGATGCTGATCCCGGAAAGCGAACACCCTTCGCCCGAAGAACAGCAACTGATCCTCGAAGACCTCAAGGCCATCGACCGCCTGCTCGGCAAGCTGTCGAGCAAGGCCCGCGCGGCGTTCCTGTACAACCGCCTCGACGGCCTGGGCCACGCGCAAATCGCCCAGCGCCTCGGTGTATCCGTGCCACGCGTGCGGCAGTACCTGGCCCAGGGCATTCGCCAGTGCTACATCGCGCTGTATGGCGAACCGCTGTGAACATGATCAGCGCCAAACCCGTATCGGCCCGGGTGCTGGATGCGGCGATTGCCTGGCAACTGTCCCTGGACTCGGGTGACGGCAGCCCGATTGAGCGCGAAGAATTCAGCAAGTGGCTGGCCAGCAATGAAGAACACGCCCGCGCGTGGCGCCAGCTGGGCATGCTCGACCAGCGTTTCAGCGTGGCCTCGGGCCCGGCGCGGGCGGCGTTATTGCAGTCGCGCGAGGGCATTCGCCAGCGCGTACGCAAGCTGGGCAGCGGCTTGGCGAGCATTGCACTGGTGTGCGGTCTGGCGTTGTTTGCCGGCGAGCGCTACGTGCCGATCCACTATTGGTTGGCCGACCAACGCACCGCCACCGGCGAGCAGCGCACGCTGAAACTGGCGGACGGCACGGTGATCAACCTCAATACCCACAGCGCCATCGACGTGCGTTTCGATGAAAAGCGCCGGCTGATTGTGTTGCAGGAAGGCGAAATCCTCGTCGAAACCGGCCACAACGATGCGCGACCGTTCTATGTACAAACTCGCGACGGCAGCCTGCGGGCGCTGGGTACGCGCTTTATCGTCAAGCGCGAAGACGACGCCACGCGCTTGAGCGTGCTGCAATCGGCCGTCGGCGCCCAGCCCGAGGCGCTGCAGCAGGAACAGATTTTCAAGCAAGGCCAGCAAGTGCTGATGCGCAGCGACGGCCTCGGCCCTGCGCTGGCCGTCAGCCCGGCCACCGACGCCTGGACACGCGGCATGCTGGTGGTCGACAACGCCCGTCTGGGCGATGTGGTGGACGAACTCAGCCGTTACCGCACCGGTTACCTGGGTGTGGATAAAAATATCGCCGACCTGCGCATCACCGGCAGCTTCCCATTGCATGACACCACCCTGGCGCTCAACGCCCTGCTGCCGACCCTGCCGGTGCAGATCGAGCAGCACACACCGTGGTGGGTGACCGTGAGTGCCAAGCCTTAGGTCTGCGGTGACTGGGCGATTGCTTTCGCAGGCAAGCCAGCTCCCACCTTTGAAGGTATTCAC
>NZ_JBAWDE010000443.1:0-21617 GCF_049590575.1 Pseudomonas sp. | reverse complement strand
GGGTCAGCCACATATTCGGCGACTGGCACTCTGCATTCGCGAGCAAGCCCGCTCCCACATTTTGATCAATGTTGCTTAGAGGGTTTTGGCCGAAGCCGGGTTGATCATCCGCGTCAGCCCCAGGTTCTTCAGCGCCAGTTGCAGCGAGCTGTGGATAACCTGCGGGTTGTCGATAGTCATCAACTCCGCCAGCAGCTCCTTGGCCATGCTCAGTTCGACTTGGCGCAATAGCCATTTCACCTTCGGCAAGTTGGTGGCGTTCATCGACAGGCTGTCAAAGCCCATCGCCATCAACAGCACTGCCGCCGCCGGGTCACCAGCCATTTCACCGCAGATGCTCACCGGCTTGCCTTCGGCATGGGCGTCGCGCACCACGTGTTGCAAGGCTTGCAGTACCGCCGGGTGCAAATAGTCGTAAAGGTCGGCCACCCGTGGGTTGTTGCGGTCCACGGCCAGCAGGTACTGGGTCAGGTCGTTGGAACCCACCGACAGGAAGTCCACCTGCCGCGCCAGCTCTTTAGCCTGGTACACCGCCGCCGGAATCTCGATCATCACGCCAATCGGCGGCATCGGCACGTCAGCGCCTTCGTCGCGCACTTCGCCCCAGGCCCGGTGGATCAGGTGCAGGGCTTCCTCCAGCTCGTGGGTGCCGGAGATCATCGGCAGCAGGATGCGCAGGTTGTTCAGGCCTTCGCTGGCCTTGAGCATGGCGCGGGTCTGTACCAGGAAAATTTCAGGATGGTCGAGGGTCACGCGGATGCCGCGCCAGCCCAGGAAGGGGTTGTCTTCCTTGATCGGGAAATACGACAGTGACTTGTCGCCGCCGATGTCCAGGCTGCGCATGGTCACCGGCAACGGGTGGAAGGCCTGCAGTTGCTCGCGATAAATCGCCAGCTGCTCCTTCTCACTCGGGAAACGCTGGTTGATCATGAACGGCACTTCGGTGCGGTATAGCCCCACCCCTTCGGCGCCGCGCTGTTGCGCACGGGCCACGTCGGCCAGCAAGCCGGTGTTGACCAGCAGCGGCACGCGGTGGCCGTCGAGCGTCACGCACGGCAGCTCGCGCAACGAATCGAGGCCCAGCGCCAGTTGTTTCTCTTCTTCCACCACCTCGGCGTATTGCTTGCGCAGCAGCTCGCTGGGGTTGGTGAAGACTTCGCCACGATGGCCATCGACGATCATGTCGATGCCGTCGACCTTGGAGTACGGCAGGTCCACCAGGCCCATCACCGTCGGAATGCCCATGGCCCGGGCCAGGATCGCGACGTGGGAGTTGCCCGAACCCAAGACCGAGACCAGGCCCACCAGTTTGCCCTCCGGCACTTCGCCGAGCATGGTGGCGGTCAGTTCTTCACTGATCAGGATGGTGTTGTCGGGGTAGACCAGGTTGGTGGTGCGGTCTTCCTGCAGGTAGGCCAGCAGGCGGCGACCGAGGTCACGCACATCCGAGGCCCGCTCGCGCAGGTAGGCGTCGTCCATCAACTCGAAACGGTTGACGTGATCGGTGACCACCTGGCGCAACGCGCCCTGAGCCCACTGGCCGGTCTTGATCACGGATTTGACTTCGTTACCCAGGGACGCATCGTCGAGCATCATCTGGTACACGTCGAACAGCGCGCGCTCTTCGGGGCGCAGTTGCGTGGCCAGCTTGGTCGACAGGTTGCGCATGTCGGCGCGCACGCCTTCCAGGGCGGTCTTGAACAGTTTGATTTCAGCGTCGATGTCGTCGACGCTCTTGTCCGGCACCACATCAAGGTCGGCCGGTGGCAGCATGACCACCGCGGTACCGACCGCCGCACCCGGCGAGCCCGGCACGCCGACGAACTTGGCTTCCTGGATGCCCTTGCCCTGGCGCCCCAGGCCGCGAATCGAGCCGGTGGCCTCGGCGTGGGCGATAACCCCGGCGAGCTGCGCGCTCATGGTCACGAGGAAGGCTTCTTCACCTTCGTCGAACTGGCGGCGTTCTTTTTGCTGGATGACCAACACGCCGACAACGCGGCGGTGGTGAATGATCGGTGCGCCGAGGAACGAGGCGTAACGCTCTTCGCCGGTCTCGGCAAAGTAGCGATAACGCGGGTGATCGGCCGCGTTTTCGAGGTTCAGGGGTTCTTCACGCGTCCCCACCAGGCCCACCAGACCTTCATTGGGCGCCATGCTGACCTTGCCGATGGAGCGCTTGTTCAGGCCCTCGGTGGCCATCAGCACAAAACGGTTGGTCTCGGGGTCCAGCAGGTAAACCGAGCAGACCTGGCTGCCCATGGCTTCCTTGACGCGCAACACAATAATCCCCAACGCCGCCTTGAGATCCTTGGCGGAGTTAACTTCCTGGACGATCTTGCGCAGCGTATTGAGCATGGCTCGGGGTCGAACTCCGTCGTCAGTCGCGCGCTAAAAGGCGCGGGGCAAGCTCTTTGAGAGCGCGACGATAAACCTCGCGCTTGAATGTCACCACCTGGCCCAACGGGTACCAATAGCTGACCCAACGCCAGCCATCGAACTCCGGTTTACCGGTCAAATCCATCCGCACCCGCTGCTCGTTGGAGATCAGGCGCAGGAGAAACCATTTCTGCTTCTGGCCGATGCACAGCGGTTGGCTGTGGGTACGCACCAGGCGTTGCGGCAAACGATAGCGCAACCAGCCACGGGTACAGGCCAGAATTTGCACATCTTCACGCTCAAGGCCGACTTCTTCATTCAACTCACGGTACAAGGCGTCTTCAGGGGTTTCATCGGGGTTGATTCCGCCTTGAGGAAACTGCCAGGCATCTTGGTTGATTCGGCGAGCCCATAGCACCTGTCCGGCATCATTCGTAAGAATAATCCCGACATTAGGACGGAAACCATCGGGGTCGATCACGGCAACAACCTCGCAAACGCATGTCACCGCATTGTTCCACAAAGATTGATACAGCGGCAACGAGGCTTCTTACCTTATGTGCACTCTTGTGAAAAGACCGTATTCTGGACGCCTTTTTACAGACTTTTCAGCGAGTAACTGCAATGCGCCTGGCTTTATTCGACTTGGACAACACCCTTCTCGGCGGTGACAGCGACCACGCCTGGGGCGATTACCTGTGTGAACGCGGGATTCTCGACCCGGTGGCCTACAAGGCGCGCAACGACGAGTTCTACCAGGATTACCTGGCCGGCACGCTCGACAACGCCGAGTACCTGAACTTCTGCCTGGAGATTCTCGGCCGCACCGAGATGGCTCAGCTCGAGGAGTGGCACAGCGACTATATGCGCGACTGCATCGAGCCGATCGTGCTGCCGCTCGCCGTGGAATTGCTGGCCAAGCACCGCGCCGCCGGCGACAAACTGGTGATCATCACGGCCACCAACCGCTTCGTCACCGCGCCGATTGCCGCACGCCTGGGCGTGGAAACCCTGATCGCCACCGAATGCGAGATGGAAAATGGCCGCTACACCGGGCGCAGCACCGACGTGCCGTGCTTCCGTGAAGGCAAGGTGACGCGTTTGAATCGTTGGCTGGAAGAGACCGGGTATAGCCTGCAAGACAGCTACTTCTATAGCGATTCGATGAATGATTTGCCGTTGCTGGAGCAGGTGACGCATGCAGTGGCAGTGGATCCGGATCCGAGTCTGCGGGCTGAGGCTGAGAAACGTGGTTGGCCGGTGATTACTCTGCGCGGCTGATAACGCTTTCGCGAGCAAGCCCGCTCCCACATTTGATCGAGTTCCACCTTTGGAATGCAGTCGAATGTGGGAGCGGGCTTGCTCGCGAATGAAGGCGACCCGGTTTCAAGTCTTAAACGGGTTTGGCACCCATCAACCCGGCAATCGCCACAAACCCCACCAGGCTCACAACCGCCAGCGCCACGGTAAAGTTCAAACTCCCCGCCCCGCCCAATCGCGGTCGATTAAGCCGCACCACCAGCCAGAACCAGCTCAGCGCCGCCACGGTGTAGAGGATGCTGGAGCCCAGGATCCAGGTTTGCCCCAGCGGCCAGCCAACCAAGTGCACCAGCCACCAGCCGGTAAACGGCATGCTGACCACGCAAATTCCCATCAGCAACCACACAAACGCCCAGGGGCGCTGCACGGTAACGGCCGGGCCGACGCTACGTTTGCGCCAGGCCAGCAGCGCCAGGCCAAGGCCGCTGAGCAGCAGCAACACAGTGGCTGCAACGTGGATAACCTTGAGGGTGGTCAGCGTTTCCATGGTCTCGATTCCTTAAAGGCCGCTCAGTCAGCGTAGTCGCTCAACCGAGGAACAGCTGGTAGGCCGGGTTTTCGCTTTCATCCCAATACGGGTAGCCGATCTCGGCCAACGCGGCGGGCACCAGGTGGCGCTCGTCCGCGGGCACTTGCAGGCCGGCGACCACACGGCCGTCGGCCGCGCCGTGGTTGCGATAGTGGAACATCGAGATGTTCCAGCGCCCGCCTAATTTGTTAAGAAAGTTGAACAACGCGCCCGGACGCTCAGGGAATTCGAAACGGAACACCAACTCATCGCTGACCTTGGCCGCATGCCCGCCGACCATATGGCGAATGTGCAACTTGGCCAGCTCGTTCTCGGTCAGGTCCAGCACCGGGAAACCCTGGCTGGTCAGGCTGGCGATCAGCGCGCTGCGCGGGTCGCTTTCCGGGTGGGTCTGCACGCCGACAAAGATGTGCGCCTCGCTGCCGGTGTGGTAGCGGTAATTGAATTCAGTGATCTGGCGCTTGCCCACGGCCTCGCAGAACGCCTTGAAGCTGCCTGGCTGCTCTGGGATGGTCACGGCAATGATGGCTTCGCGGCCCTCACCCAGTTCGGCGCGCTCGGCCACATGGCGCAGGCGGTCGAAGTTGACGTTGGCCCCGGAATCGATGGCCACCAGGGTCTGCCCGCTGACGCCACGGGTCTCGACGTATTTCTTGATGCCCGCCACGCCCAACGCGCCTGCCGGCTCGGTGATGGAACGGGTGTCGTCGTAGATGTCCTTGATCGCCGCACAGATTTCATCCGTGCTGACGGTGATCACTTCATCCACATAGTCTTTGCAGATTTCAAAGGTGTAATGGCCGATCTGCGCCACCGCCACGCCATCGGCGAACAGGCCCACGGTCGGCAGCACCACGCGCTCGCCCGCGGCCATGGCGGCTTGCAGGCAGTTGGAGTCGTCCGGCTCGACGCCGATGACCTTGATTTCCGGGCGCAGGTATTTCACGTACGCCGCGATGCCGGCGATCAGCCCGCCGCCGCCCACCGGCACGAAAATCGCGTCCAACGGCCCAGGGTGCTGGCGCAGGATTTCCATCGCCACGGTGCCCTGCCCGGCAATGGTGTGCGGATCATCGTAGGGGTGAATGTAGACGTAGCCTTTTTCGTCGACCAGTTTGAGCGAGTAGGCCAGGGCTTCCGGGAAGGAATCACCGTGCAGCACCACTTTGCCGCCCCGTGAACGCACGCCTTCGACTTTGATTTCCGGGGTGGTCTTGGGCATCACGATGGTCGCCTTGACCCCCAACACCTTGGCCGCCAGGGCCAGGCCCTGGGCGTGATTGCCGGCTGAGGCGGTGACCACGCCGCGCGCGCGCTCTTCAGCGCTGAGCTGGGTCAGCTTGTTGTAGGCGCCGCGAATCTTGAACGAGAACACCGGCTGCAAGTCTTCACGCTTGAGCCAGACCTTGTTGCCGAGGCGCTCGGAGAGCTGGCGCGCGGTCTGCAGCGGGGTTTCTACGGCAACGTCGTAAACGCGCGAGGTGAGGATCTTTTTGACGTACTGTTCAAGCATCGGAAAGCATCACTGGGCGGGTTGGGCAGGGCCAAGGAGTCTAACCCAGCGTTTGGCCGGGAGACCACACGAATCCCAAGGTTTGTTGGGGTATACTCGCGCCCCTCGATAACTCCCCGCCCGTTCCGGAGCCCGCATGACCCAGGATCAACTCAAACAGGCAGTGGCCCAGGCCGCCGTCGATTTAATCCTCCCAAAACTCGACGACAAGAGCATCGTCGGTGTCGGCACCGGCTCCACCGCCAACTGCTTTATCGATGCGCTGGCCCAGCACAAGGGCGCGTTCGACGGCGCCGTGGCCAGCTCCGAAGCCACCGCTGCGCGCCTCAAGGGCCACGGCATTCCGGTGTACGAGCTCAACACCGTGAGCGACCTGGAGTTCTACGTCGACGGCGCCGATGAAAGCGACGCGCACCTGAACCTGATCAAGGGCGGCGGCGCAGCCCTGACCCGCGAGAAGATCGTCGCGGCCGTGGCCAAGACCTTTATCTGCATCGCCGACGCCAGCAAGCTGGTGCCGGTACTCGGCGCGTTCCCGCTGCCGGTCGAAGTGATCCCGATGGCCCGCAGCCACGTAGCCCGCGAGCTGGTGAAGCTGGGCGGCGACCCGGTGTACCGCGAAGGCGTGCTGACCGACAACGGCAACATCATCATTGATGTGTTCAATATGCAGATCACCGATCCGGTGGCGCTGGAAACTCAGATCAATGCGATCGTCGGCGTGGTCACCAATGGCCTGTTCGCTGCGCGCCCGGCGGATGTGCTGCTGCTGGGCACTTCCGAAGGCGTGAAAACCCTCAAGGCCTGAGAACGCTACAGGTCAAATGTGGGAGGGAGCAAGCTCCCTCCCACATTTTGATTTGTGCAGTGTCAGGGATTTGGTTTTTTGAACACGTAAAACAGGTTCGGCTCGCTGACCATGTACAAAGTGCCATGGTCATCCATGGCGATCCCTTCGGCCTGCGGCACTCGCTTGGTCAGGCCGTGGCGCCCGTTGAGCAACGACAGACTGCTCAACGGGCGACCGTCGATATCCAGTTCCAATACCAGAAACGACTCATCCGACAGTGCCAGCAAATGGCCGCTGCGCTCGTCGTATTGCAGGCTCGACAGGTCGCGCACAAACAGCCCGGCGTCACGCTTGGGGTTGTTGATCACGTGCACCGAGTAGGTTTTTTCCGGCTTGAAATGCGGGAAGCCGTGGACCTCGTAGATCAGCATCGGGTCGCGCTCCTTGGCCACGAACAGGCGCTTGCCGACGGAGTCGTAGGCCAGGCCTTCGAAGCCCTTGTTGCCACCCACGTGCAGGCCCAAGGTCATCTGTTCCGCATCGGCGGCGTCAAGAAATTGCGTGTCGTCGTCCACATGCACTTTGATCAGCCGCTGCTGGCGCTCATCGCTGATCACATAGATGTTGTCGCTGATAAATTCCACCGCCTCGGCATCGCCAAAGCCTACCAAGGGAATACGCCGCAGGATCTTGCCCTCCAGGGACAGCTCGATCAGCTCGGCGTTTTTATTGGTGACGGTAAACAGGCTTTTGCGCACTGGGTCGTAGGTCAGGGCCGACACGTCGTCGTCCAACCCCTCGATCACCTGGGCTTCCAGCGCCACGCGGTATTCGGCCAGGCCAATCGAGCGCTCGTCCGCCGGTTGGTGCCAGGCTTGCCAGTTGAACCAGGCGCGCTCGAACAGGCGAAAGTGCTGCGCAATGGCCGCGGCGCTGACCAAGGCGATCAGCACGAGCAATAACAGTAGGGGTTTGGGGCGGGCAAGTCGGCGCATCGGGCGGGCTCAAAGTCAGAAGTGGCGAATGAATATCACGCCTGTCTGAATTTAAACTTAAACACGCCCGAATGTCTGGTGAATGCCGCTCATGGAGCCGTAAGCGGCGTAAACCGCTGGCTATTTCTGCTTTTCGAAGCGGTAGAACAGGTTGGGCTCACTGACCATGTACAGCGTGCCGTTCTCGTCCAGGGTCACGCCTTCCGCGCGCGGAATAGTATTTTTGAGCCCGTTGAAACCGCCGAGCAGGGTCATGAAGCTGACTTGTTCGCCTTTTTCATCCAGCTCGAGCAACAAGTGGGAATCAGCCGAGAGCACCAGCAAGTGGCCGGTGCGCGGGTCGATGGCCAGGGCCGACAAGTTGCGCATGTCCAACTCTTTACTGGCCAGCTTCTGCTTGTCGCCGGACAAGGTCGGGCCGCCGTCGCTTTTCCAGGTGAACAAGGCCGGCGGACGCTCCTCGCCTAACACCAGTTGCTGGTTGCGCTTGTCCCAGGCCACGGCTTCAAAGGCTTTGTTCTGGTCCGCGGACGGGCCCAAGTCATAATTCGGGAAATCGGCCTTGTTCAATTGCTGAGTGGTGGCATCGACCTTGACGATTGTCAGGGTGTGCTGACGCTCGTCGGTCACAGCCAACAGGCCGTTTTCCATCACCGTCACGCCTTCCGGGTTATCCCAGCCGTTGAGCGGCATCTTGCGCAGCACATCGCCTTGCAGGCTCAGTTCGACCAGGAAGGGGTTTTTGCCCATCACGGAGAACAGGGTTTTGGTCTGCGGATTGTAGGAGACGTCCGAGGCCTCGTCCTTCTCCATGCCCGGCAACAACTTGCCATCGATGACGGCGTGGTAGTCCGGCAGCCACACACTTTCCTGGCGCTCGGCCGGGGTTTCGAAGCGTTCCAGCACCCACAGCAGGCCGCGATCGTCCCAGTGCATGACCCACGCGACGCCATAGACGATCACGCCAGTCAGGAACAACCAGGAATACCAGCGCAGCGCCAGTCGAGAGCGAGGCTTGGAGGTAGCAGAAGGCAGAGGCACGGCCATTGAGCGCTTTTCCGGGAAGTCAGCTTAAGGGGTAGCACAGGATCGAGGGGCCCGCGTGCTGGAGGCCAAGGATTATCCGGATGGTGTGTGAAAAAAATGCGAAACCTTGGATTTCTCGGCTGTACGCAAATAAATGTGGGAGCGGGCTTGCTCGCGAAAGTGGTGTGTCAGCCCGCTGATTTGGCGACTGACACTCTGCATTCGCGAGCAAGCCCGCTCCCACATTTTTGACCTCGCTTGGTTAGCGAACGCTGCTTTCGAAGCTGTTCACGCCCGACAGCTCAAGCACCAGCTCATCGCCGACATTCAGCGGGCCCACGCCAGCCGGGGTGCCGGTGAGGATCACGTCACCCGCCTGCAGCGAAAAGCAGCCGGCCATGTGCTGGATCATCGGGATGATCGGGTTGAGCATCTGCGAGCTGTTGCCGTCCTGGCGCACTTCGCCATTGATACTCAGGCGAATGCCGATATCGGTCACGTCCGGGAACGTGCTACCGACCACGAACGGCGCGATCACCGCCGCGCCGTCGAACGACTTGGCGATTTCCCACGGCAGGCCCTTGGCCTTCAGCTCGGCCTGCTTGTCGCGCAGGGTCAGGTCCAGCGCCGGGGCAAAGCCGGAGATGGCATCGAGCACTTCTTCACGGCTGGGCTTGGTCGACAACGGTTTGCCGATCAATACTGCGATTTCAGCTTCGTAGTGCACCGAACCGCGCTCGGTAGGAATAGCGAAACCGCCCTCCAGCGGCACCACGCAGCTGCCCGGCTTGATGAACAGCAACGGTTCGGTCGGCACCGGGTTGTCCAGTTCCTTGGCATGTTCGGCGTAGTTACGCCCAATGCACACCACTTTGCCCACAGGAAAGTGGATGTTGGTGCCGTCGACGTACTTGTGCTGGTAGCTCATGAAACGACTCCTTAAGGGCGGTTAAACAGCGAAGATCTTGCCAGGGTTCATGATCCCGTTCGGGTCGAACACCGCTTTCACTGCTTTCATGTATTCGATTTCAACCGGGGAGCGGCTGTAAGTCAGGTAATCGCGCTTGGTCATGCCCACGCCGTGTTCGGCGGAGATCGAGCCGTTGTACTTCTGCACGGTTTCGAACACCCACTTGTTCACGGTGGCGCACTTGGCGAAGAACTCGTCCTTGCTCAGGTTTTCCGGCTTGAGGATGTTCAAGTGCAGGTTGCCGTCGCCGATATGACCGAACCAGACGATTTCGAAGTCCGGGTAGTGTTCGCCGACGATCGCGTCGATTTCCTTCAAGAACGCCGGGACCTTGGAGACAGTCACCGAGATATCGTTCTTGTACGGGGTCCAGTGGGAAATGGTCTCGGAGATGTACTCGCGCAGTTTCCACAGGTTGTGCAGCTGGGTTTCGCTCTGGCTCATCACGCCGTCCAGCACCCAGCCCTGCTCCACGCAATGCTCGAAGGTTTCCAGCGCATGGTTGGCGACTTCTTCGGTGGTGGCTTCGAATTCCAGCAGTGCGTAGAACGGGCAGTCGGTTTCGAACGGCGCCGGCACATCGCCACGCCCCATGACTTTCGCCAGGGCTTTGTCGGAAAAGAACTCGAAGGCGGTCAGGTCCAGCTTGCTCTGGAACGCGTGCAGCACCGGCATGATCGAGTCGAAATCAGTGGTGCCCAGCACCATGGCGGTGAGGTTTTTCGGCGCGCGGTCCAGGCGCATGGTGGCTTCCACCACGAACCCCAGGGTGCCTTCGGCGCCGATAAACAGCTGGCGCATGTCGTAACCGGTGGCGTTCTTGATCAGGTCTTTGTTCAGCTCCAGCAGGTCGCCCTTGCCGGTGACGACCTTCATGCCCGCCACCCAGTTACGGGTCATGCCGTAGCGAATCACCTTGATCCCGCCGGCGTTGGTGCCGATATTGCCGCCAATCTGGCTCGAACCCGACGACGCGAAGTCCACCGGGTAGTACAGGCCTTTTTCTTCGGCGACGTTCTGCAGTTGCTTGGTGACCACACCCGGTTGGCACACGGCGGTGCGGTCGGTGAGGTTCACGTCGAGGATCTGGTTCATGTAGTCGAACGACACCACCACCTCGCCATTCGCCGCAACGGCGGCTGCCGACAGGCCGGTACGACCACCGGATGGCACCAGCGCGACCTTGTGTTCATTGGCCCAGCGGACGATGGCCTGCACCTGCTCGGTGGTCTTGGGGAACACGATGGCACTCGGCGCGGGCGCGAAGTGCTTGGTCCAGTCCTTGCCGTAAGCCTCCAGGGAGTCGGCATCGGTCAGGACCTTGCCAGGCTCAACCAGGGTCTTCAGCTCATCAATCAGGGCAGGATGGGTCATCGACAGAACTCTCGAACAATTCATGGTCATCCTGAGAACGCTTCACGTCGCAGGAATGGGTGTTTAGCGGGGCACGTATGCTAGCATACCGCCCCCGCAGGACAGAGCCCAAGGGCGTTTCTGCGGTGACGGCTTTCCTGCCGTCCGGGTCAGCTTGCGCTGCTCGATTCCCTGCCATTTTTCTCCGGGATACAGGTTTACGCAGATGAGCAAGACTTCTCTCGATAAGAGCAAGATCAAGTTCCTTCTTCTGGAAGGCGTCCACCCATCGGCTGTCGACGTACTGAAGGCCGCTGGGTACTCCAGCATTGAGTACATCACCAGTTCTCTGCCGGAAGCCCAGTTAAAGGAAAAGATCGCCGACGCGCACTTTATCGGCATTCGCTCCCGCACTCAGCTGACCGAAGAGATCTTCGACCACGCCAAGAAGCTGGTGGCTGTCGGCTGTTTCTGCATCGGCACCAACCAGGTCGACCTCAACGCAGCGCGCGAGCGCGGCATCGCGGTGTTCAACGCACCGTACTCCAATACCCGTTCCGTTGCGGAGCTGGTGCTGGCCGAGGCGATCCTGCTGTTGCGCGGCATTCCTGAGAAGAACGCTTCCTGCCACCGTGGCGGCTGGATCAAAAGCGCGGCCAACTCCTTCGAAATCCGCGGCAAGAAGCTGGGTATCGTCGGTTACGGCTCGATCGGCACGCAGTTGTCGGTTCTGGCTGAAGGCCTGGGCATGCAGGTGTTCTTCTACGACACCCTGACCAAGCTGCCATTGGGCAACGCCACCCAGGTGTCGAGCCTGACCGAGCTGCTGGGCATGTCCGACATCGTCACCCTGCACGTGCCGGAAACCGCTGAGACCCAGTGGATGATCGGCGAGAAGGAAATCCGCGCGATCAAGAAAGGCGGGATCCTGATCAACGCCGCGCGCGGCACCGTGGTCGAGCTGGACGCCCTGGCCGACGCGATCAAGGACAAACACCTGATCGGCGCCGCGATCGACGTGTTCCCGGTAGAGCCGCGCTCCAACGACGACATCTTCGAAAGCCCGCTGCGTGGCCTGGACAACGTGATCCTGACCCCGCACATCGGCGGTTCCACCGCGGAAGCCCAAGCCAACATCGGCCTGGAAGTATCGGAGAAGCTGGTCAAGTACAGCGACAACGGTACGTCGGTGTCCTCGGTCAACTTCCCGGAAGTGGCCCTGCCGGCTCACCCTGGCAAGCACCGTCTGCTGCACATCCACCAGAACATCCCTGGCGTGATGATGGAGATCAACAAGGTCTTCGCGGAAAACGGCATCAACATCTCCGGTCAGTTCCTGCAGACCAACGAGAAAGTCGGCTACGTGGTGATCGACGTCGACGCCGAGTACTCGGACCTGGCGCAAGAGAAGCTGCAGCACATCAACGGCACGATTCGTAGCCGCGTGTTGTTCTGAGGTTTCCAGCGCTGCATAAAAAGGGAGCCCCTCGGGGCTCCCTTTTTTGCATCTGAACAAATCTTACTTGACGTTAACCGTGATGACTTTCGAGGCTACAGTAGGCTTGAACTGGCGATGCACGTTGTCGCCAGCCACCAGTTGCAAAGTGTGTTTGCCCGGGGTCAGCGTCAGTTCGGTTTCGGTTTGCGCCTTGCCGAAGTGAATCGAGGTGGCGGTGGCCGGGATAGCCTCGTCGGCCTTAAGCGCCTTCACGTTCTGGTCGACCAGCAGGTGGTGGTGACCGGCGTTGGGGATTTGCTTGTCGATCGGCTCCAGGTCCAGGCCCTTGACGCCGAATTTGACGGTGAAGGTTTTGTCGACCGTTGCGCCGTCCTTCGGCGAGACGATAAACACTTCAGCACCTTTGGGCGCAGGCGTACGCGGAAGGTCTGCGGCGCTGGCCAACATCGAGGTACCCAGCAACAGGCTGGCAATCGTTGCACGGGACAATAAGGCTTTCATTCGCTTCTCCAGTTTTTCCAGGAAATCTGTTGGGTTGTGACAACTTCGCGACAAATTGCTGTCCAAGGCACTCAACACCCTAGCAAAGCGATGCTGAACGGCGCCTCGCACAGACGAATTCTTTAGGAGTGACCATGCGCTTTTCGCCTGGCCTGTTACTTTTGCTGCCCCTCATGAGCCCCCTGGCTCACGCCGAATTGGTCGATGACGTGTTTGACCGCGGCGAACTGCGCATCGCACTGGAAGCCAACACTGCGCCGTTCAACTTCAAGGAAGGCGACAAACTCACCGGCTTCGAAGTTGAACTCGGCGAGCAACTGGCCAAGGAGATGGACGTACGTCCCTCATTCATCACCACCGATGACACCGACATGCTGCCAGGCGTTGAAAGCGGCAAGTACGACGTGGCCATCAACCATATCGCTATGACTGCCGAGCTGCAGGATCGTTTCGATTTCAGTGAGGCTTACAACGAGAAGCCGGAGCTGGTGATTCCGTTTCAAAAAGGCAACCCGGCGTTCAAGGCCAGCCTGGACAAGGCGTTGCAGCGCGTGAAGGCCGATGGCCGCTTGAAAGCGCTAGCGCAAAAATGGCTCGAAGACGGCACGCCGGCAGTCAAGGCACAGTAGATCAACGGTGGGAGCGGGCTTGCTCTCACATTTTGATCTAGGCAAGGCTTGAGAGATGCAGCGCCGCTTCGGCCAATTCCAACTCGCTGAACACCCGCACCCCGTGGCGCCTGAGCAGCGCCGCCGTCACGCCTTCGCCGCGCACTTTTACGCCGCTGAACGTACCGTCATAGGTCAGCAGGTTGCCGCAGGATGGGCTATTGGCCTTGAGCACGGCGATGCGGATGTCGTGGCGCCGCACCAGCGCCAAGGCCTGGCGGGCACCGTCGAGAAAGGCGGCGCTGAAATCTTCGCCGTCGGCGGTCAGCACTTGGGCGCGCCCTTCCCATACATCAATGCCCTGCCCGCCCGGGATTTCAGCGGACGGCCGCGGCGTGGGCAAACCGCCCGAGACTTCCGGGCAGATCGCAACCACACGGCCTTCGGCCTGCCACGCCGCCAGTTGGTCGAACGGCCCGCTGGCCCCGCCGTCGTAGCGCACCTTGTGCCCCAGCAGGCAGCGGCTGATCAGAATCTTTTGCATGGTTAAAACGGCTCGTTGCCCCGCCGACGGAACCAGCCGGTCAGGGACAGGCGTTCGCGCGTGGCGGGCATGACTTCGTGGGGCACCTCGCCCGACAGGAACACCACCAGGCAACCGCCGGTGGGCACCACATCGTATTCGACGCCGCCCTTGAGGTACATGCGCAACTGCCCGCCATGCTCGGGCAGCCAGGCGTCATTCAGGTAGATCACCGCCGAGACCATGCGCCGGTCATCGTCACGGAAACGGTCCAGATGCTTGAGGTAAAACGCCCCCGGCGGGTACATCGCGAAATGACTTTCGAAATCTTCCAGGCCGAGAAACAGATGGCGGTTCATCGCCAGGCGCAGGCTGTCCATCAACGTCATGTAGTTGTCGCAGACCGCCGCGTCGCCCTCTTCCAGCCACTGGATATGGTCACCGCGAATGCCTTCGCGAATCTCCTGTGCCGGCCCGCGCCCCACCGACGCCGGGGCCAGTTCACCTTCGGCCGCACGTTTACGGCACTCAGCCGCCAGTTCCAGGGTCAGAGCCTGGGGCAGGAAGCCGTTCTGCTGCGACCAGCCTTTTTCGGCCAGGTCGTCGACAATGCGTTGCAGCAGGGGGTGATCAAGGGGTATTTGCATGGCGCGCATAGTATCCATACGCCTGTGAATCCGACAGAGCCGCCGAGCGTCTGAATACACTTTAGTCAGGTGACCGATAGGATTTCTCGACAAATCGTACGCCCGACACGGACAATAGTGGCCGACTGACAGGAGTCCATATGCGTCGTTTGTTTTTTTCCTTGCTGATGTTCTGCGTTTTGCCCGCCTGGGCAGACGGCCATGACCAGTTGTACAAGGTTGCCGGCTGGGCCGAACAACGTGCGCATTTCAATGACGCCCTCAGTGCCGCCCAGCAACGCTACCGCAATAGCCTGCCGCCGGCGGTGTACCAGGCGTTGGTGGACAACAGCAATAAACGCTTTGCGGCCCAGGCCATGGACCAGCGTGCCGAGGCGCAGTTGCGCAAAAACCTTGCGGATCCGAAACCTGCCCTGGCGTTTTTCCAATCGCCACTGGGCCGCAAGATCGTCGCCGCCGAATTGCTCGCCACGCGCCGCGACCAGCTGGCGAAAAACGCCCAGGGCCTGCCGAAAATCGAAGCCGACGCCACCCGCAGCCTGATCATCGGCCACCTGGCCCAGGCCCTGCCCGCGCGCGAAGCCGGTGCGGAAGTCAGCCTGGCGATTGCCGGAGTGGCCGCCGACAGCCTGAGCCAGATGATCCCCGGCCTGCTCGGCGGCGGTCAGGCCCAAGGCATGTTGAACGGCCAGCGTGAGCGGCTGATGCAGCAGATCGACAAGGACCTGAACAATACGCTGCTGTACGTGTACCGGGACTTATCCGACCCGGAGCTGGAAGAATTCGCCACGTTTGCCGAGTCGCCGGAGGGTAAGACGTATTACCAGGCGGCGCTGGCAGCGATTCGCGCAGGTCTGGCAGTCGGCCAAAGCACCTCCAGCCTGTCGCAGTAACCAATGTGGGAGGGGGCAAGCCCCCTCCAACAATTGGATCGTGTTATTTCAGATGGTCTGTGAGGTACCTGAAGTATTCATCACGAATCTGCGCAATCTCATTCGCCAGGTGATGCCGACCACGCGGCAGCATCAACACGTCAGGCTGATCGAACTTGCCCCGCAGCACCTGCAAATTGTGCTGCCAGTCCACCGTCATATCTTCCTCACCCTGCACAATTACCGGTCGCCGCTGGCTGCGCGGTGCGGCTTCGATGCGCTTGATCCAGCGCGCCAGCGCGCCCACCCAAGCGGTGGGCAGCTGGCGCGGTTGCAGCGGGTCGGCTTCCAGGAACGGCTTGAAGGCCGGGTCTTGGGTGTTCTCGCTGAAGCGCCGCGCGATGCCTTTGACGAACGGGCGCAGCAGGTAATAGCTGACCTGCGACCACCCCCACGCACGCGGCCGCACCAACGGCGACAGCAGAAACGTCTTGCCCTGCGCCGGGCTGGTAGCACCCTGGGTGAGCAAGTGGTCTACCACCACCGCGCCGCCGGTGCTTTGCCCGAACAGGTGCCAGGGCTGCGGCAACTGCAACGACTCGGCCTGGGCGAACAGGCCCTGCATCACGTGCTGATACACCGCAAAATCATCGATGCTGGCGCGCGCGCCACTGGATAAACCGTGGCCCGGCAAGTCGCAGGCAATCACCACAAAGCCCTGGTCCAGCGCCCAATCGACCACATGGCGGTACAGGCCCATATGGTCGTAGAAGCCGTGGAACATGAACATCGTCGCCACCGGCGTTGGCGGCCACCACACCTGCGCGACCACCGCAAACCCATCGACTTCAAAGCGCCCGAGGCGGCTCACCGGCGGCACGCTGCGTGCGGCCAGGTCCAGCCCGTAGAAACGCTGGTAGACCCGCGCCTCGGCGCTCAGCGGCTGGGCATCCGACAGAGGCCGCAAGCTGTCGCGCAGATGATCAGGGTCAAAGGTAACGGGCATAAAGGGTTCCAGACTGACGGCGAAGATGAATATCGAGCTGCGATATTCATCTGTCAGGACAAGCATGGCAAGCTACGCGACCTGCGAGGATACATCCGAATGCGACAGCCCTACCGCGCCACCCTGTTCGCCAGCCTGATCCTGGTTATCTGCGCCGGCGTGCTGTGGGCCGCGTATGACTGGTTCCAGGGCCGCTACCTGCGGGCCTTCAGCGAACACACGGCAGTGTTCTCCGGCGATGCCCTGCGCCTGCCCGCCGAGCTCAGCGGCCCCGGCCCGATCCGCCTGGTGCACTTCTGGGACCCGGCCTGCCCGTGCAACGTCGGCAACCAGCAACACCTGGGCGAACTGATCGAGCATTACGCCCCCCAGGGCGTCGAATTCTATGCCCTGCAAAAACCCGGCAGCCACGGCAAGCTGCCCGACAACCTGCGCAACATGAAGACCCTCACCCTGTTGCCCGGCGCCGACCACGTACCGGCCAGCCCGGCCGTGGGGATTTGGGACCGGACCGGCAAGCTCGCGTATTTCGGGCCCTACAGCGAAGGGCTGACGTGCAATTCCAATAACAGTTTTATCGAGCCGATTTTAAAAGCCCTTGAAGAGGGCCGTGAGGTGAATGCCACGCACACCCTCGCAGTGGGCTGCTATTGTTCGTGGTCGAAGGATTTGTAGCCCGCCACCTCACTTTTGCTAAGGAATGTTCATGAAGCGCGTCTTGCGGGTTCTCGCGGTGCTGGTGGTACTGATCGCCCTCGGCGCTGGCTGGTACGTCTACAGCAAGCAGCCCACCCGTCAGGGCACGGTTGAGCTGGCCAACCTGCAAGGCTCGGTCACGGTGCGCTACGACGACCGTGGCGTGCCGCATATCCGTGCCGAAAACGAAACCGACCTGTATCGCGCCCTCGGCTATGTGCATGCCCAGGACCGTCTGTTCCAGATGGAGATCATGCGGCGCCTGGCCCGTGGCGAGCTGGCCGAGGTGCTGGGGCCCAAGCTGCTGGACACCGACAAGCTGTTCCGCAGCTTGCGTATCCGTGAACGCGCCTTGAGTTACGTGGAACAGCTCGACCACGACGCCCCGGCATGGAAGGCCCTGCAAGCCTATCTGGACGGGATCAACCAATATCAGGACAGCCACGCCAGCCCCATGGAGTTCGACGTGCTGGGTATCCCCAAGCGGCGGTTTACCGCCGAAGACACCATCAGTGTCGCCGGGTACATGGCCTACAGCTTTGCAGCTGCGTTTCGTACAGAACCCTTGCTCACTTACGTCCGCGACCAACTGGGCAGCGACTACCTGAAGGTCTTTGACCTCGACTGGCAACCCAAGGGCGCGCTCAACCTGGCCGCCAGTGATTGGCACAGCCTCGGCGCCCTCGCCGCCCTGAGCGAACAGGCGCTGGCGGATAACGGCTTGCCGCAATTCGAAGGCAGCAACGCCTGGGCCATCAGCGGCAGCCGCACCAGGAGCGGCAAGCCACTGTTGGCGGGCGACCCGCATATCCGTTTCTCGGTGCCGTCGGTGTGGTACGAGGCGCAACTCTCGGCGCCAGGCTTTGAGCTGTACGGGTATCACAACGCGCTGGTGCCGATGGCGTTCCTGGGGCACAACCTGGATTTCGGCTGGAGCCTGACCATGTTCCAGAACGATGACCTCGACCTGATCGCCGAAAAGGTCAACCCGGACAACCCCAACCAGGTCTGGTACCACGGCCAGTGGGTCGACATGACCCGCAGCGAACAACAGATTGCCGTGAAGGGTCAGGCGCCAGTCACCCTCACGCTGCGCCAGTCGCCCCACGGCCCGATCGTCAATGACGTGCTCGGCGAGAACGGCGGCAACACGCCGATTGCCATGTGGTGGGCATTCCTCGACACCCAGAACCCGATCCTCGAAGGTTTCTACCAGCTCAACCGCGCCGACACGCTGGCCAAGGCGCGCGCGGCGGCGGCCAAGGTGTCGGCGCCGGGGCTGAATATCGTATGGGCAAATGCCAAGGGCGATATCGGCTGGTGGGCGGCGGCGCAGTTACCGATTCGCCCGGCCGGCGCCACCCCTGGGTTTATCCTCGACGGCAGCACCGCCATGGCCGACAAGCTGGGCTTTTACCCCTTCAGCGCCAACCCCCAGGAAGAAAACCCAGCGCGCGGTTATGTGGTGTCGGCCAATGCCCAGCCGGTGTCGCCGACCGGCATGGAGATCCCCGGTTACTACAACCTTGCCGACCGTGGCCAGCAGTTGAACGCGCAACTGAGCGACAACAGCGTGAAGTGGGACGTGAACAACAGCCAGGCCTTGCAGCTTGGCACCACCACGGCCTTCGGCCCACGCCTGCTGGCGCCGCTCTTGCCGGTGTTGCGCGAGGTCGTCAAGGACCCGGCACAGCTGAAACTGGTGGAACAGCTTGCCAGCTGGAAGGGTGACTACCCGCTGGACTCCACCAGCGCCACGCTGTTCAACCAGTTTCTGTTCAACCTCGCTGACGTCACCTTCCACCCGAAACTCGGCGACGGCCTGTTCAAGACCCTGCTCAGCACACGCGTGATCGATGCTGCCTTGCCGCGCCTGGCGGCCGCTGCCGATTCGCCTTGGTGGGACGGCCAGCGCCCGGCCAAGGTCAAACTCGCCTGGGACAACAGCCTCGCGCACCTCAAGGCCACCTTCGGCGACGACCCTGGCCAGTGGCAATGGGGCAAGGCCCACACCCTGACCCACGGCCATCCGCTGGGCTCGCAGAAACCCTTGGACCTGATCGTCAACGTCGGCCCGTTCCCGGCACCGGGCACTCACGAAGTGCCGAACAACCAATCGGCGAACATCGGCCCGGCGCCGTGGCAGGTGACCTACGGCCCGTCCACCCGCCGCCTGATCGACTTTGCCGACGCGGCCCACGCCCTGACCATCAACCCGGTCGGGCAAAGCGGCGTGCCGTTCGACAAGCACTATGGCGACCAGGCCGAAACCTATATCGAAGGCGGCTACGAACAGGCGCATTTCAGTGATGAGGAGATCACCGCAAATACGCGTGGCACCCTCAAGCTGTTGCCCGCACGATAGCCGCGTGTAAATCAGTCAAAATGTGGGAGCGGGCTTGCTCGCTCCCACATTCGACTTGCAGTGTGACCGTCACCGCGCTGGCAGAGGCCCCGGCGCCGCGAAGTTCAGCCTGAATTGTTGCGGCGTCACCCCCAGGCGGCGGTTGAACACGCTGCGCATGTGCTGGGCGTCGCGAAAGCCGCATTGATAGGCCACGGTTTTCAGCGGTGCACGGCTGCTTTCGAGCATCACCCGCGCCGCATCCACCCGTGCCCGCTCGACAAACTCTGCCGGGGTGATGCGCGCCTCGCGGGCAAACACTCGGGAGAAGTTGCGCGGGCTCATATTGGCCGCCGTGGCCAGGTCGGCGATGCTCAGGTCACCGGTCAGGTTGGCCAGCACATACAGCTGCACCAGCGCGACCGCCGAGGTGGCCTCGGCGTGGGGTGTAAGGAACGGGCTGAACTGCGATTGCCCACCCGAACGCTGGGTAAACACCACCAGGCGCTTGGCCACGCTCAGCGCCACTTCCGGGCCATGGTCCTGGGCCAGCAGGTACAACGACAAGTCGATACCCGCCGTGACCCCGGCCGAGGTGTAGAGGTTGCCGTCTTGCACGTAAAGGCGGTCGGCGTCGACCTGGGCCGAGGGGCACAGGCGCGCCAGGTCCGCCGCATCGTTCCAATGGGTGGTGATGGTTTTGCCATCGAGCAGACCGGCCCGGGCCAGCATAAAGGCGCCGTTGCAGATCGAACCGAAGCGCCCTGCCCTCGCCGCAGCCGCGCGCAGCCAGTCATCAAACGCCACGCCGATATCCTCGAACGGCAACTGCGGGCCGCCCGCCACCAGCAGCAGGTCATAGGCTTGCACGGCGTCGCTGTAATGCCGGTGGGCCTGCAATGACAAACCGTTGGACGCCGCCAGGGTGCCGTGGCCCAGGCCGATCACTTCCAGCTGGTAATGGTCCTGCGGCGGCAAAAAACGGTTGGCCTCACAGAACACATCCATGGGGCCGGTCACGTCCAGTGACTGGACGCCGGGGAAGATCAGGATGGCGACGGTTTTGCTCATCAACAACTCACCTTCTACTGAAAAAACATAAATCCCTGTGGGAGCTGGCTTGCCTGCGATGGCATCCCCCAGTCTAACTGACAGACCGAGGCGCCAGCATCGCAGGCAAGCCAGCGCCCACATTTGACCGTGCACGGCCTTGGCACGATGTGCAACCACATTGGCCGGGATCGCACCCTCGCCGCAATAGCCGCGTCGCGGGCACGCGACCAGACTGGACTCATCGGCGCCACCCCCGGCGCTTGCTTGAGGAGAACGACCATGAGCACCACCATCGCCGGCATCCAGATCCCGGACAGCGCCCTGGCCAAGGCCACTACCGAGTACATCCGCGACGTCGAATCCGACCTGCTGTACCACCACTCGCGTCGGGTATTCCTGTTCGGCGCCTTGAGCGGTGAACGCAAACAACTCGCCTACAACCCCGAGCTGCTTTACGTCGGCGCGATGTTCCACGACCTGGGCCTGGTTGCAGGCCATCGCAGTGACAATGAGCGGTTCGAAGTGGACGGCGCCAATGCGGCGGCGGCGTTCCTCAAGCCTTACGGCCTGAGCGATGACGATATCGAACAGGTGTGGTTGTCCATCGCGCTGCACACCACGCCGGGTGTGCCGCAACACCTGCGCCCGACCGTGGCGTTGGTGACGGCAGGCGTGGAGATGGACGTGCTGGGCGTGGACTACGCCGCGTTTAGCCACGTGCAGCGCGAAGCCGTGGTGCATGCGCATCCACGCGGTGAGGGGTTCAAGGAATGCATCATCTGCGCGTTTGCCGACGGTTTGCGCCATCGCCCGCAGACCACGTTTGGCAACGTGAAGACCGACGTGCTGGTGGATCAGGAGCCGGGGTTCAAGCCGATGAACTTTGTGGAGGTGATTCGCACGTCGCCGTGGGCTGCATAGTCGACGTGAAATGCAATCAAATGTGGGAGGGGGCTTGCCCCCGATTGCTGAGTGTCAGTCACTGCATCTATTGACTGACCCACTGCCATCGGGGGCAAGCCCCCTCCCACATTTG
>NZ_JBAWDE010000442.1:0-17053 GCF_049590575.1 Pseudomonas sp. | reverse complement strand
GCTGTATTCGGCGCCGACCAGGTCGCGCAGCGGGTCGATCACATGCACGCGCACCAGCGCGGGCGTGTCGCGGCGCAACTGGCCCATGACCATCGCCATGTGCACGCCGCCGTCGATGCGGTCCTCGAAGGTGATCAGGCGAAACGTGCCGTGCACCGTGGGCAGGTCGCGTTCGCCGATGCGCACCACGGTGCGTTCGGTGCTGAGGCGGTAGTGGATCAGATCGGCGATGGTGCCGATCTTGATCCCGTGCTTGCGCGCAAATGTCTCAAGCTCAGGCCGACGCGCCATGGTGCCGTCATCGTTCATCACTTCAACGATCACCGAGGCCGGCGTGTGCCCGGCCAGGCGCGCCAGGTCGCAGCCGGCTTCGGTGTGGCCGGCGCGGGTCAGCACGCCGCCGTCCTTGGCGCGCAATGGGAAGATATGCCCCGGTTGCACGATGTCGGCGGGCCCGGAGTCGGGGTCGACGGCCGCCGCCACAGTGCGCGCACGGTCAGCGGCGGAGATGCCGGTGGTCACCCCGCTGGCGGCTTCGATGGACACGGTAAACGCAGTGCTGAACACGCTGCCGTTGCTCGGCACCATCTGTTCCAGGCCGAGGCGCTGGCAGTGTTCGTCGGTGAGGGTCAGGCAAATCAGGCCACGCGCTTCGCGGGCCATGAAGCTGATAGTCTCGGCGGTACAGCACGCTGCGGGCAGCAACAGGTCGCCTTCGTTTTCCCGATCCTCGTCGTCCACCAGCAGCACCATTTTGCCCTGGCGGTAGTCTTCGATGATGTCTGCGATGCTGTTGAAAGCCATGTTGGATGCTCGATTTGTTGGTTGTATGTATTATGGTATACCACAAAAACTCAAAGAGAGGATGTCGCGATGAAGGCTTACTGGATTGCCCATGTGGATGTGTCCGATGCAGAGCAGTACACGCAGTACACCCAGCGCGCCCCGGCGGCTTTTGCGAAGTTTGGCGGGCGCTTCCTCGCCAGGGGCGGACGCAGTCAAGCGATGGAGGGCGGGCCGGCACGGCCGCGCAATGTGGTGATTGAGTTCGACAGCTACGAGCAGGCAGTGGCCTGTTATGAGTCTGCGCAGTATCAAGAGGCGAAAGGGCACCGTGAGGGCGCGGGAGTGGCGCAGATCATCATCGTGGAAGGGCTGGCGCCCTAGGTCATCAGGCCAAACATTAGACCAGATGTGGGAGGGGGCTTGCCCCCGATAGCAGTGTGTCAGCCACTGGATAAGGTCACTGAACCACCGTCATCGGGGGCAAGCCCCCTCCCACATTTTGATCTGTGTTTGGCTGTGAGATCAGCGAATGAAGTGAATCTTGCCGCTGTCATCGTTCCCGATATAAATGCCGTACACCCCGGCCTGGCGTTCTTCGATATAGCGTTCAAGGATCTGCCGGATCGCGGGGTAGTAGATGCTGTCCCAGGGAATCTCCTCGGGCGCGAAGAACTTGTAGTCGAGGGTCTCCGGCCCGAACTGGCCGGTGATCTCCAGCGCGATGGCGCGGAAGATGATGTACACCTCGCTGATCTTCGGCACGCTGAAGATCGAGTAGGGCGAGAGGATGTCCGCGCGCACGCCGCTTTCTTCCCAGACTTCGCGCAACGCCGCCTGCTCAGTGGTTTCGCCCGCTTCCATGAACCCGGCCGGCAGCGTCCAGGTGCCGGGGCGCGGCGGGATCGCGCGTTGGCACAGCAGGTATTTGCCGTCCTGCTCGATGATGCAGCCGGCGATGATCTTGGGGTTGAGGTAGTGGATATAGCCGCAGCCCCGGCACATCAGGCGCTCATGGGTATCACCCGGTGGCAGCTGGTGACCGAGGTCACTGCTGCCGCAAGTCGGGCAAAAGCTGGGGCTGGGCATGGTCAGTGACCTATGCGCGGTTCTTTGAGGGCGATGGGCAGGGTGATCTCGGGGAGCTTGCCGGTCTCTTCCTGCTTGCGCTTGAGGTAATCCAGGGCCACGGCAGCCGCTGCGCGCACGTGGTCGACGCAGGCCTGGTGGGCAGCCAGTGGGTCGCCGCTCTTGATCGCCTGGACCATGCGTTCCATTTCCTGGTTACTGGTGCCGCGACGGTTTTCCTGGGACACCGAGGTGGCGCGCAGGTAGCTGATGCGCGCCTGCAACTGGCGCAGTTGGGTAGCCGCCACGTGGTTGCCGGAGCCTTCGAGCAGCACGTCGTAGAAGCCCTGAACCGAATCGATGACCTGCTGCAGCTCGCCGTCCTTGAGGGCCTTGCGGTTTTCCTCGAGAGCTTTTTCCAGGGCCTTGATGTCCTTGGCCTTGGCGCGCAGGGTGAACAGCTGCACGATCAACCCTTCGAGCACGCAGCGCAGTTCATAGATGTCGACGGCATCGGCCAGGGTGATGATCGCCACTTGCGGGCCCTTGGCATCGGCGAACTCCACCAGGCCTTCGGACTCCAGGTGGCGCAAGGCTTCACGCACCGAAGTGCGGCTGACGCCGAGGCGGTCGCACAGGTCGCGCTCCACCAGGCGGTCACCCGGCAGCAGTTGGAAGTTCATGATGGCGCTGCGCAGTTTTTCCAGCACGATTTCGCGCAGGGTGACCGGGTTGTGGTTGACCTTGAAGCTGTCGTCGAGGGGCGCGCGTTTCATGGGGTCTGCTCTGAATTTAGCGGTTAACTGGGGGCCAGGGCCGGCGGGGACCGTTTTGAGGCCGAAATCGTGCCGAAGTTTATCATGCTGCGTTCTTTAAGCGACAAACCCTCGCGGCCCCGCCATCCGGCCCCCCCCGGCGCTGCTCAGGCCAGGGTTGGCAGCGGGCCCAGCTTGCCTTTGTGGTAGATCATCGGCGTGACCGGTTCCGCCGGCAGAATCAGGTTTTTCACCGCACCGACGATGATCGCGTGATCGCCGCCGTCGTATTCGCGCCACAACTCGCACTCGATGATCGCCGTGGCCTTGGCCAGCAGCGGGTTGCCCAGTTCGCTCAAATGCCACTCGATGCCCTTGGCTTTTTCCTTGCCCTTGCTGGCAAAGGCATAGGCCTCGGCGGTCTGGTCGGCGGACAGCAAGTGAATCGCGAAGCGCTTGCTGTCGCGCAGGATCGGGTAGGTGTCCGAGGCGTAGTTGGGGCAGAACAGCACCAGGGCCGGGTCGATCGACAGCGCGCTGAACGCGCTGGCGGTGATACCGACGATGCCGCCGTCCGGGTCGAGGGTGGTGACCACCGTGACCCCGGAGGGGAATGAACTCATGACGTCTTTGTAAATGCCGGGTTCGATCATGGTCGGGGTCTCTTAGCGCATCACAAAAGGATCAGGCATGGGCGCCTGGGAGAGGTTGATCCACACCGTCTTCAGCTCGGTGTAGGCCAGTACCGAATCAATGCCGCTTTCGCGTCCATAGCCGCTGTTCTTGAAGCCGCCGATGGGCGCCATGGCCGAGACGGCGCGGTAGGTGTTGACCCAGATGATCCCCGACCGCACGTCGCGGGCCAGGCGGTGGGCGCGGCCGAGGTCGCGGGTCCAGATGCCGGCGGCGAGGCCGAACTGCGAGTCGTTGGCGATGGCCAGGGCTTCGGCTTCGTCCTTGAAGCGGATGACCGAGGCCACCGGGCCGAACACTTCTTCCTGCATGATCTTCATCGAATTGGTGTCGCACTCGAACAGCGTCGGCTCATAGAACCAGCCTTCGCCGAGGTTCTGCGGGCGCTTGCCGCCGGTGCGCAGGCGCGCGCCCTCAGCGATGGCATCCGCCACCAGGCCTTCGACCACGGCCAGTTGCTGGGCGGTGGCCATGGGGCCCATTTCGCTGGCGTCGTCCTGCGGGTTGCCGATGCGGATGCGCTGGGCACGGGCCACCAGGCGCTCGACGAATTCATCGTAGATTTCATCCTGCACCAGCAGGCGCGAACCGGACACGCAGCTCTGCCCGGATGCTGCGTAGATCCCGGCGATTGCACCGTTGATGGCGCTGTCGAGGTCGGCGTCGGCAAAAATGATATTCGGTGACTTGCCGCCCAGCTCCAGCGACAGCTTGGCGAAGTTCTCGGCGCTGCTGCGTACCACATGCCGCGCCGTGGCCGCGCCGCCGGTGAAGGCGATCTTGCGTACCAGCGGGTGGCGGGTGAGGGCGGCGCCGGTGCTTGGGCCGTAGCCGGTCACCACGTTGACCACGCCCGGCGGAATCCCGGCTTCCAGGGCCAGGCGCGCCAGTTCGAGGATGGTCGCCGAGGCATGCTCCGACGGCTTGATCACGATGGTATTGCCCGCCGCCAGGGCCGGCGCCAGTTTGATTGCGGTCAGGTACAGCGGGCTGTTCCACGGAATGATCGCGGCGACCACGCCCATGGCTTCGTGCACGGTGTAGGCGAACAGGTCCGGCTTGTCCAGCGGCAGGGTGCCGCCTTCGAGCTTGTCGGCCAGGCCGGCGGTGTAGTGGAAAAACTCCGGCAGGTAGCTGACCTGGCCGCGGGTTTCACGGATCAGCTTGCCATTGTCGCGGCTTTCGAGCTGGGCCAGTTGCTCCTTGTTCTCGGCGATCAGGTCGCCCAGGCGGCGCAGCAATTTGCCCCGCGTGGTCGCCGTGAGGCCACGCCAGGCCGGGCTGTCGAAAGCATTTTGCGCAGCCTGCACCGCGCGTTCCACATCGGCTTCGTCGGCGTCGGGCAGTTGCGCCCAGGGTTCGGCCAGGGCGGGGTTGAGGCTGTCGAAAGTCTTGCCGGACAGGGCATCGACCCATTCACCGCCGATGCACATCTGGAAGCGTGCGAGTGTCATGCAACGATCCCCTTAATTGGATTGTTTTGGGCGTAAACCGTGTCAAGAAAACCCAGCAGCAACTGGTTGACCAGGCGCGGCGATTCAACCGGCATCATATGCCGTTGCTCGGCCAGCACGGCAACCGTGGCGCCGGGAATACGGTCGGCGAGTTGCCGGGCCATCTCGGGGGTTGAGCCTGGGTCGAGTTCGCCAGTCGCCACCAGCGTGGGCGCGCGCAACGTTTTGAGGTCGTCGGTGCGGTACATGTCCTGGGTCGCAAACAGCTCATAGGTGGTGAGGTAGCCCTGGGGATCGTTGCCCGCCAGGGTTTCACGCAGCGCGGCGATCTGCGCCGGGTTGGCCGCCTGGTATTCGCGGCTGAACCAGCGCGACAAGGCGGCTTCGGCGTTCGCATCCGGGCCGTGTTCGGCGGCCTGGGCCGTGCGCGCAATCACCCCGGCACGCTGTTCGGCGCTGCGGTTGAACACACTGTTGAGCACCACCAGGCCGTGCAGGCGCTCGGGATAATGTAAGGCAAACGCGCGTGCCACCAGGCCACCCATGGAAAACCCGATCACCGTGGCTTGAGGCAGTTGCAGGTGATCAAGCAGTTCCAGCAATTGGTCGGCATACCCCAGCAGCGGGGTGCCGGCGGCCGGGCGCGGGCTGGCGCCATGGCCGAGCATGTCATAGGTGATCACGCGGTATTTCGTGGCCAGGCCAACGACTTGCCCGCCCCACATTTCTTTATTCAGGCCCACGCCGTGGATCAAAACCACAGGCTGGCCTTGGCCGGTCGCCAGATAACTGGTGCCAGCCGGGGTGCGTTCAGCGGTGAGCCGAATCATGGAGCGCTCCTGCATGCTTTTTGTTGTGGTGGCCGTTCTTTCTTACTGGGCTTTCTCAGCCGCCAACTCTTCCAGGTCGATATAACGGTTGCCGATGCGCGGGTGCAGGCGGCCGCCGTCGGCGCAGCCCAGGACCACCACGATCTCGTCGGCGCGCGGCGAATCTTCGATCTTCATTTCCAGGGTGATGTAGTGCGAACGCAGGCCTTCGTCGTCCTTGTGCATCATCGGGATCTGGATCGAAGTGCCCGGGCCGCCGCGCTTGTTGGTAAAGCTCAGGTAGCTCTTGGCCTTGACCGCTTCGCGGTAGTGGTTGCCAAAGCGCAGGGTATGGATGATGGCCGAGGCGTGTTCGATCTCGCCGTCGGCACCGACCACGGCGGCCTTGCCGTAGGCTTCGATCTTGTCTGCACCACCAATAATGCCGACCAGACGCTCCACCATCAGCGCGCCGAGGTCCGAGCAGTTGGCACGGATCTCCGGTTTCAGGTCCTCGACAAAACCGCGACCCAGCCACGGATTTTTCAGGACCACCGCCAGGCCGACCATGGTGACCGGCGTGTCAGAGGCTTTGCCGCCTTCGATAAAGGTTTCTTCTACGTAGCTGACGATCTTGCGGATTTCGAAACTCATGGCTGCTCCATCGGGGGTGCTGATTGGTTTGTGTATGATGGTATACCATAATATCGGAAGCGCAAGAGTCACCGATAAACTCAAGACGAGTTGTCGCGATGAAAGGTCGAACGCAGGTGTTTGCGCAAGGCTAATGGGCAGGGGGAGAGCAACCGCGTACGAGACCGCCGCCAGGCGGTCTACCTACGCGCGGTTGATGTCAGGACTTGATCAGCTCACGCACGCGCGAGGTCAAGGTGTCGATCGCAAACGGCTTGGTCAGCACCTGCATGCCGGGGCCCAGGCTGTTGTCGCCGATGATGGTGCTTTCGGCGTAGCCGGTGATGAACAGGGTTTTCAGCGCCGGGCGCACTTCCCGCCCGGCGTCGGCCATCTGCCGGCCGTTCATGCCCCCCGGCAAGCCGACGTCCGTGATCAGCAGGTCAATGTGCACATCGGAATGCAGAATTTTCAGCCCGGTAATGCTGTCACTCGCTTCGATCAGGCTGTAGTCGAGACCGCCCAGCACATCCATCAGCAGCGTGCGCACGCTGGGCTCGTCGTCCACGATCAGGATGGTTTCGCCGTATTCCGCCGGCGTCGCGCAGGGGGTGTTCTGCTCGGGTGTGGGCGCAACGGCCTCCCCCAGGTAGCGCGGCAGATAAAGGCTGATGGCGGTGCCGCGGCCGACCTCGGAGGCGATCCGCGCCTGCCCGCCGGATTGCCGGGCGAACCCATAGATCATCGACAGCCCCAGGCCAGTGCCCTGGCCGATGGGTTTGGTGGTGAAGAACGGGTCGAACGCCTTGGCCATGACCTCGGGCGTCATGCCTGTGCCGGTGTCGGTGACGGTCAGCGTCAGGTATTCGCCCTCGCTCAAGTCATGGGCGCTGGCGGTTGCTGCGTCCACCCAGACATTGGCGGTTTCGATGCTGATGCGCCCGCCGTCCGGCATGGCATCGCGGGCATTGATGCACAGGTTCAGCAGGGCATTTTCCAGCTGGCTGGCATCCACCAGCGTCGGCCACACGCCGTTGGCGCCCAAGGTCTCGACGGTGATGCTCGGGCCCACGGTGCGCTGGATCAGCTCGCCCATGTCCTCCACCAGCAGGTTCACATCGGTGGGCCGGGGGTCGAGGGTTTGCCGGCGCGAGAACGCCAGCAAGCGATGGGTCAGCGCAGCGGCGCGTTTGGCGGCGCCCTGGGCGGTGGTGATGTACTTGTCCACTTCCGCCCAGCGGCCCTGGGTGATGCGCAGCATGGTCAGTTCCAGCGCGCCGGAAATACCCGCCAGCAGGTTGTTGAAATCGTGGGCGAGACCACCGGTCAATTGGCCGACGGCTTCCATTTTCTGCGACTGGCGCAGTTTCTCTTCAGCCTGGATCAGCTCGACCGTGCGCTCGGCCACGCGCTGTTCCAGGGTTTCGTTGAGGGCGCGCAGCGCGGCAGTCGCGCGGTCGCGTTCGGCTTCGACGGAGCGCCGGCCCTCCACGTCGATTACCACGCCCGGCAGGGTCAGGGGCGTGCCGTCTTCGGCCAGGTCGACCCGCCCGTTGGCCTCAATCCAATAGTATTTACCGTCGCCACGAAGTACGCGGTACTGGTGCGCATAGGCACCGCCACGGGCAATCGCGGCATTGATGGCGCTGATCAAACCGTCGCGGTCTTCCGGATGCACCGAGGTGATCACCTGCGCCAGGCTCAGGCCCTCATAGCCCAGCGCCGGGTCGACGCCAAAGGCACGGGCGAAGGCCTCATCGATGGTGAAACGGTCGCTGGGCAGGTCCCAGTGCCAGGTGCCGATGATCGCGCCGGCGGCCAGTGCCAGTTGCACGCGCTGCACGTTTTGCCGCGCCACCGCTTCGCTGATCCGCAGGCGCTCCTGAGCGTTGCGCCGTTCGGTGACGTCACTGAAGATAATTGCGATCTGCCGGTCGGCCGGGTCGCCGACGCGCACCGCGCGCACGTCGAACCAGCGCTTGAACGCTTCGGCGTAGTTTTCAAACGTCGCCGGCTCACCGGTCTTGGCCACGTGCCCGTAGGTCTCGAACCAGAAGCGTTCCAGGTCCGGTGCGAATTCGGTGACCCACTTGCCTTGCAGGTTGACCCCGGCCTGACGCTCGAACGCCGGGTTAGCCTCGACGAAGCGGTAGTCGATCGGTTGATCGTCGGCATCGAACTTGACGTCGACGATGGCAAACGCCGACTCGACCGTTTCCAGAATCGTGCGAAAGCGTTCTTCACTCTGGCGCAGTTCGGTCTGCGCGACACGCATGTCGGACATGTCGAGCATCGCCTGGCGGTAGCGCTCCTCGGTTGCTTCACTGGGCCCCGGCGTCAGGCAGCCGCCCGACAGGGGGTCGATGCCAGCGTTTGTCAGCAGGCCACGCAGACGCAGGACTTCTGCCTCCAGCGCTTCACGCGTCAGGTCTTTCACTGCTGTTTCCAAAGATGAGTTAGAGGGAGCAACCAAGCCGCTGTATGACCTGCGCGCCTGCCAGAGGGTTCAATTGTGGCGGAGTACGGGGACCCGGCAATTAAAGTCTGATTCTCAGGGGCGAGCCAGTTTTTTCAGGGTGCGGCCCTTATCATCTTTTTTACCGCTCAGCCTCAGCTGGAGCGCGGCGCCAACATGCGGCGACGGATACGCATCAAGTCTTGGTAGGCCTCGGTACGTTTTTCGTCCGCTACGCGTTTCGCCTCGGTAAAGCGCAACCACGCGTCGGCATCGGCCAGGCTGGTGCCGATGATGGCGTAGGCCACCTGTTCCAGTCGGTCCGCTTCAAAAAACAGTTCGGTGTTCCGGGCGAGTTCCTGCTCCGGGTCGAGGGATTCAGATGCTTCTTGCCTGTTCGCAGCCATGGCCTTCACCTCAAGGTCGTCATAGGCGAGCGAAAGGCAAAGCGCCGACAGGGGCTGCTGTATGCGTAGCTCGCGCAAGGACTGACACAAGCCGTTCTTGTGTCCGGGTTGTCCTGCTGTATGGAGAGGTAAAGCGCCAGGATCGTTCAAATTAGTGCAAGCCTGACCACTCGTCCGGCAGCGCCTGGATTTGTTGAACGAGCCAACGCCTATTTCACCCAGATAGGTAAGGGCCTTGCCCCTGTGAATCTCATCTGAAGGAGAGCGACCATGAAAAAACTCACGATGTGCCTGAGCCTGTGCAGCGTGTTTCTGCTGCACGGGTGTTTCGACAGCTCCAACAACACCACCAAAGACAACACCAGCGGCAGCAAATCCTCAGTGCAGATGCAGGAAGGCAAGGCCGACGACAGCAAGTGATGACTCGCGCCTAGCGTGTGCTCAGCCAAGCGGGGTGCAGTTTCGGGAAATGTGCCTTCAACCAGTCAACGAACGCGTCCACCTGCGGCGCGAGGTGGCTTCTGCTGGGGTACAGCACCGAGACCAGGCGCGGACGTGGACGAAAGTCGCTGAGCACTTCTACCAAATCGCCGCTCGCCAGAAACGTCTCCACCGTGATGCCGGGCGCCTGGATCAGGCCGAATCCGGCAACGCCGCACTGCACATAGGCATTCGACTCGTTCACGGTAATGCCACCACGGGGGACATAAGGCCGGTCTTCCCCGTCTTCCAGAAAATGCCAGGGCAGGGGGCGGTTGTTATGTCCCGACAGGAAGTTGACTCCGCGGTGGTTTGCCAGCGCTTGCACACTGTTGGGTACGCCCCAGGTCTTCAGATAGTCTGCAGAGGCACAGGTGACCATGGTGGCGCTGCCGATCTCCCTGGCAACCATGCTCGAATCGGGCAATTCGCCGATGCGCAACGCGCAGTCGACGCCTTCGGCAACCAGATCGACCGTGCGGTCCGTCACACCCAACACCAGTTCTATATCGGGAAAGGCCAGGGTAAACGTGCGCAGGCTTTCCATAAAGCTGCGCTGGGCGAACGCCGTGGGAATATCCACCCGCAGCCGGCCACGTAATGTCGAGCCGCTGCGATCAAACATCGCGGTGGTGTCGGCGATGGTCGCCAGGATCTCTTTGACCCGCTCGTAGAAACGCTCGCCCTCGGCCGTCAGTTGCACTTTGCGTGTAGTGCGCTGGAACAGGCGCACGCCTAGTGAGGCTTCAAGGTCCTGAATAGTCCGCGTGACGTGGGGCCGCCCGCTCTGAAGCGCTTCGGCGACCTTGGTAAAGCTGCCCAGCTCGGCCAGTTTGGCGAACACCTCCATCGACTGTAATAGCGCCATCTGCCTCTCCGAGAGTATTAATTGTTGCTTGTAATGATAACAATCCTGACGGGTTTGGCGCATTTATCCCCTGGCTCAATCCCTCGACACTGTTTTCAGCGCAGGCAGCACTGAAGTTGCCCGGCCTTTCAAACCGTTCGGAGACAGATAATGAAAGCATGGCTTTTGCAGGATTTCGGCTTGGACAATCTGGTGCAGGGGGAGGTGGAAACGCCCGTGCCCAAGGCCAGTGAATTGCTGATCAAGGTGGGGGCTGTGTCGCTCAACTTCCGTGACAAAGCGATTGTGGACGGTATCTATGAACCCCACAGCGTACCCAAACCGCTGATCCCGGTCAGTGATGCGGCAGGCACGGTTGTTGCCGTCGGCGCGGGTGTCTCGCGTTTTGCGCTGGGTGACCGGGTCAACTCCCACTTGTATTCACGCTGGTTGGACGGCATGCCAGGGCCGGACGAACCCGACTACTGCTTTGGCTCGCCGCTGCCCGGCGGCCTGGCCGAATACATGATCATTCATGAAGACAGTGCTGTGCGCGCGCCCGACGACATGTCCGATGAAGAAGCCTCTACGTTGCCGATTGCCGCGCTCACCGCCTGGTATGCGTTGGTGGACTTTGGCCAGATCCAAGCCGGCCAAACCGTGCTGGTGCAAGGCTCAGGCGGTGTTTCCGTGTTTGCCGCACAGATCGCAACGGCACTCGGTGCCAAGGTCATCGTGACCTCCAGCCGCGATGCCAACCTGCAGGCGGTGAAAGAACTGGGCGCCATTGCGGGCGTCAACTACAGCACCCACCCTGAGTGGGCCAGCGAGGTGCTCAAGCTCACCGATGGCCAAGGCGTGGATTTGCTGCTGGACGTGGCCGGCGGGAAGGGGATCAACCAGTCCATCGCAGCCACTAAAGTCGGCGGGCGCATTGCCCAGATCGGCTTCCTGACGGGCCAGACCGCCGCGCTCAACCTGATGCCGCTGATCTTTCGGCAAACCACCATACGCGGCATCGCCGTGGCCCCGCGTACCTCGTTTGATCGCATGAATGCATTCTTGAACGAGCATCGGATTCGCCCGGCGATTGATCATGTGTATGCGTTTGATCAGGCGCGAGAAGCCTATGAACACCTGGCCAGAGGCGCGTTTGGCAAGGTGGTCATCAAGGTCGCGTAAGCACTGTGCAGGTTTTAACGGGCCGCCCCCCAGCGCGGTCATTTCACTGACCACGCCGGGGAATGGGCGCCGTTTTTCAACGCATCTGCAAGATAATCGGGCTGCTGCTCGCCGGGTCCGTGTGCTCGCGCAGTTTGCCGACGGCTTTGGCGTCGACCGCTTCACCGTGGTTGCCCCAGGTGCTGCGCACGTAGGTCAGCACTTCGGCGATTTCTGCGTCGGACAGTTGCTCGCGGAACGCCGGCATGCGGTAGGCGTCGGGCACGCCGGCGGCGACGATGCGTTGAGAGCCGTTGAGGGTGATGTTGATTGCCGAGGCGTTTTCCTTGGCGAGTGCCGAGGTGGCGCCGGCCAGCGGTGGCATCCAGTCGGGCTGGCCTTTGCCGTCCTGGCCGTGGCAGGAGGCGCAACGGGTCGCGTAGGTGTGGGCGCCGGGAATGTCCTGGCGCGCCTCGGCGGTCACGTACTGCCACGCTGTGCCGTCACGCTGCGGGTCGCCGGGCAGGGACTTGAGGTAGCGGGCGATGGCGGCCAGGTCGTCGTCGGCCATGAACTGCGTCGAGTTGTTGAACGCCTCGGTCATCGAGCCATAGACCACCGCATGCTTGTTGCGGCCGGTCTTGAGGAACTGCACGATCTCCGGCTCGCTCCAGCGGCCCAGGCCAGTGTTGGGATCCTGCCTCAGGCTCGGGGCGTACCAGCCATCCAGCAGGCCGCCGGCGAGGAACGGCTTGCCGGACTCGTCCAGGGCTTTCTCGTTGAAGGCCAGGCCGCGCGGGGTGTGGCAACTGCCGCAGTGGCCCGGGCCCTGGACGATGTAGGCGCCGCGATTCCACAGCGCATCCTGGTTCGGCTTGGCGGCGTAGGTGTGCGTCGGGGCGAATACGCCGTTCCACAGCGCGATAGGCCAGCGCAGGTTCAGCGGCCAGGGAATATCGCTGGGGATATTCGGCTGCTTGGCCGGCTGCACGCCTTGCATGAAGAAGGCGTACAGCGCGCGAATGTCGTCATCGCTGAGCTTGACGTAAGACGGGTAGGGCATGGCCGGGTACAGGCGTCGGCGATCCGGGGTCACGCCGTGGCGCACCGCGCGGTCGAAGTCGGCCAGGCTGTAGGTGCCGATCCCGGTGTCGCGGTCGGGGGTGATGTTGGTGGCGTGAATCGTCCCCAGCGGCGTGGCCATTTCCAGCCCGCCGGAGAACGGCGCCTTGCCCGCCAGGCTGTGGCAGGCCACGCAGTCGCTGAGGCGTGCAACGTACTCGCCGCGGCTGACCTGTGCCGGGTCGAATTGAGCGCTGTGTTCCTGTTCGAACGGGGTGGCGGGCGGGCGGGTTACGTACCAGGCGAGCAGGCCGGCAGCGACCAGGCAGGCCAGCACCAGCCAGCCTGCGGTTCTTGCGAATCGGCGGTTGTTCATGGGCGTTCCTTGTCGGTCAACTGAAGGTGTATCGGCTCAATGGCAGGCTGCGTATACGCTGCCCGGTCAAGTGTGCGACCGCATTGGCCACCGCCGGCGCGACTGCCGGCAACGGTGGCTCACCGATTCCGCCCATCTTTTCACCGCTTTCGACGATTTTTACGTGGACCTGCGCCATCCGCGAAGGCGGCAGGATCGGGTACAAATCGTAATTGCGCGCCCGTGGCTTGCCGTCCACGTACACCGCTTCCTCCAGCAGGGTTTGCGACAGGCCCAAGGCAACCGCGCCCTGCACCTGCGCCTCGACGATGGCCGGGTTGACGATGCTGCCCGGATCGATTGCTTCCCAGATGTGGTGCACCTTGACCTGGCCCTGTTCGATCGACACTTCGGCAACCACCGCCGCGTGCGAGCCGAACGGCGACGCCATGGCCACGCCGCGTGCGCGACGGCTGCCATCTTCGGCCGTGTACGGGCCGCGTTTCCAACCGCCGGACAGTTCGCCCACCGCTTGCAGCAGGGTGGTCAGCCGTGGGTTGTCGCGCAGCAGGTGCAGGCGCAGTTCGTACGGGTCATGGCCGCCCTTGTCCGCCAGCTCATCGAGGAACGCTTCGTAGAAAAAGTCATTCAACGAGTTGCCCACCGAACGCCAGTAACCGAGCATGACCGGGCCCTTGACGTAGATCTGCGCGATGCGTTTGTTGGGGATCGCGTAGCTCTTGCCCGACAGCCCTTCGAGGGCAGTGGGGTCGATTTTTTCGCCCTGTTTGCCGGCGAGTGCTTCGGTCGGGCCCTCGGTGGCGCTGACCGCTTCAATCGCGACCGGCAGGCCTTTGTCATCCAGTGCGGCGCGGAACTTGACCACGGCCACCGGGCGCAATACATCGCGCAGGAATTCTTCTTCGCGGGTCCAGATCAGTTTGATCGGACGGCCCACCGCCTTGGCCAAGGCAATGGCCTGCGGGTAGGGGTTGGCCGATTCATACAGGAAGTGCCGACCGAAAAAGCCCCCGAGCAACGGCGAGTGCAGGGTGATTTTCGAGATATCCAGACCGGTGCGCTTGGCCATGTCGGCGCGGAACATGTCCGGCGCCTGGTTGGGCAGCCACACCTCCAGCGTGCCATCCGGGTTGAAGCGCGCCAGCGCAGACGGCGGCTCCAGCTGGGCGTGGTTGACGTACTGGTTGTGGTAAGTGGCTTCGACCTTGGTTTTGGCGCCGGCGAGGGCACCGGCCACATCGCCTTCGTTTTCATCATCGCGGGCCGGGCCCTGCTGGGCGGCGAGGAAATCGCGGTGCTTGTCGCTGGAAAAGTCCGCCGGCATTGCGCGCAGGGTTGAATCGGCGGCGGCTTCCAGCCAATCGACCTGGATAGCTTCCACCGCGCGCTTGGCGTGCCACCAGCGCTCGGCCACCACGGCCACTGCGCCGGGCAGTGTGTGCACGGAATGCACGCCTTTCATGGCCTCGACCTGCGACTGGTTGCGCAGGCTGCCCACGGTCATGCCCAGGCGCGGCGCATGTTGCACCGCAGCGTGGAGCATGCCGTCGACTTTCAGGTCGATGCTGTACAGCGCTTTGCCGGTGGATTTGTCGTAGGCGTCCAGGCGCTTCACCGGCTTGCCGATCCAGCGGAACTGGCTCGGGTCGCGCAGGGTGACGCTGGCCGGGTCGGGCACTGGCATGTCCAGCGCGCGGCCGGCCAATTCGCCGTAGCCCAGCGAACGGCCGGAGGCGGCATGCACCACGCGGCCCGGTTGGGTGGTCAGTTCGGCCACCGGCACACCCAGTTGCGCAGCACCGGCCTGCAGCAACATGGTGCGGGCGAGGGCGCCCAGGCGGCGCATGGTCGGGTAGCTCATGCGCACCGACATGCTGCCGCCGGTGATGCGCATGCCGTTTTCCATCACTACATAGGCTTCGCCAGGCGGGGCGGCTTCGACGATAAAGGTGGCGGGGTCGGCGTCGAGTTCTTCGCCAACAATCTGCGCCATGGCGGTGTGGGTGCCCTGGCCGCCTTCCATGAAGGGGCTGAGCAGGCGCACGCTGCCGTCGGGGCGGATTTCCAGAAACGCCGGCACCTGGGTGCCGCGTTCGGCGGCGTTGGCGGTGGCGGCTTGCACCCGGGCCGAGCCCATGGGCAAGCCGAAGCCGATTACCAGGGCGCCAACTGCGGTGCTCGCCAGAAAGCGCCGGCGCGATAGGTTGATCGGCTCATCCAGGATCAGGTTGGGTAATTCGGAGCGCGTATTCATCAGGCACGCTCCGGTTTGGCCAGGTCGTCCATGGCGCTGTGGATCGCGTTATAAGTGCCGCAGCGGCACAGGTTGATCATCGCCGCGTCAATTTGCGCAGCGCTCGGTGCCGGGGTGTGCTTGAGCAGCGCAGTGGCCGCCATCACCTGCCCGGACTGGCAGTAACCGCATTGCGCGACCTGATGCTCGACCCAGGCCGCGACCACGCGTTTGCCCACGTCATCGGCTTCAATCGCTTCAATGGTGGTGATCTCACGGCCGACCACACCCGCCACCGGCGTGACGCAGCTGCGTACCACGTTACCGTCGACCAGTACCGAGCAGGCGCCGCATTGGGCCAGGCCGCAGCCGTACTTGGTGCCGGTCATGCCGAGATCATCGCGGATTACCCAGAGTAGGGGCGTGTCCGCGTCTGCATCGACCTGATAGGCCTTATTGTTGATTCTTAATTCCATGGCTCACCTGCTGATCAACGGTAGGTGCGGCCTTTTTAATAGTGAGGGTGCGATGGCCGCTTATTGTCGAACTCTAGACCACTGCGCAAGGGGTATCTATCGGCAAAAGCCTAAGTTCGCAGGATCAGGCAAGTATTCGAGAGGATTGCACTGCTTTCGGCCTACACCCGTGGCGAATAGGCTTTTGTGGTGAGCGGGGTTGCCCGCTCACCACCGGCAGCGGTGGATCGTTCAGGCAGGCGGTTGCGTGGGGTTCACGCACTCGATGGAGCGGTCCACGGTGGTCTTGGCAATCTCGAGCAAATGCCACACCGCCAGGATCTTCGCCCGCTGGGGGCTCTCCAATTGCTCACTGCAATCGAGGGCAGTGGCGCAGGCGCTGTCGAGCAAGCTGGCGGTGTAGAGCAGGGCGTCTTCGAAGCTCAGGTCTTCGATTTGAACCCCTTGGATGGGCAGGTAATGGTCGATGGCGCGGTTGAAGGCGGCACGGTCTTTGGCGCAATGGCGGGGTGGGTCGGGGACGGTTTTTTTCATTGTTTAGCTCCAGGGGATCAAGGAGCCGACACGCTTCGCGACTAAACGTAGGGTGGCGGCTGTACGCAGGTTAGTCGACCGGTCTGGAGCACCCGGCGCGCCCAAGGGCGCCCTGCGCACAGCCACCATAAAGCTTCATGGGGCCCTTCACCTGCTCCAAACCTGGGCGACTAAACCCGATCACTGATTAGCAGTGACGGATCGCAGACTAGCCACCGATTCCAACAGGCACAAGGCGGCAGGGATTGTCTAGGAAACGTCCTGCAATTTAAAGAGACACGGCTTGCTGGCCCTTTACAAACCATGACGAAAGGCCATCAACCCCCCACCTGTCAGAGGTGCCGAACGGCGTTTTTGTAGGTGGTGATTCCCCGGTGTGTAGGCAACTTCCCAAATGTAATGGAGACCCACCGGGCTTGTGTCCTCGGCCTATTCGCTTGCTTATATTCCCACGCCATCTTCGTTGCATTCAGGGATGCAGGGCATGGCGCAGGGCTATATCAACGAGCGCACGACGGACTACCACAGCTTGAAATCCCGCTTGATGGGCCATGGCAGCAGCCAGCCGCGTTCCGACCATTTTGACCTGCTGAACCGCCACCTGCGCCGTGGGCTGGTGGCCCCTGGGCAGTTGGTGATTGTGCCCGACGCCTACAGCGTGACTTGCTCAAGGGAAGAGGCCTGGTTGGTTCGCCATGCCGAGGCCATACGCCGCGAACTGGACAACTCCGCCGGCACCCAGGTGATCAACGACTACGACCTGCTGCAGAGCCTGCTGGGGTATACCTCGCTGGGCGTGGGCAGTGCGACATCGGCCTGGGCCAGGC
>NZ_JBAWDE010000441.1:0-8223 GCF_049590575.1 Pseudomonas sp. | reverse complement strand
GGCGCTGGCGGTGCGGCCACCGTTGTTCGTGGCGGTCGGCGCCACGGCGCTGTTCGCGCTGTTCCACGGCGTGGCCCATGGCCTGGAGTTGCCGGACATGTCCAGCCCTTGGACGTACGCCGCAGGTTTTGTCGGCGCGACGGCGGTGTTGCACGCTGCCGGGTATGCCGTGGTGCGCTTCCTGCCGTCTGCGGCGGCGCCGTTGGTACGAGTTGCCGGGGCGGCCTCGGCGGCGACTGGGGTGTGGTTGCTGGCGGGCTGATTTGCAGCGCTGCTGAAGACCTCATCGGGGGCAAGCCCCCTCCCACATTTGATTGGGTTCACAGATCAAAGTGTGAGAGGGGCTTGCCCCCGATGGCTCACTCACAGACACCACCAATCCCAAGCCTGATACCATGCGCGCCTACACACATGCCGTGACGACGCCAGCCGATGCCCAGCGCTTCCCAACCCTCCTTGAACTCCGTGCTTGCGCACTTCCACAGCCTGATCGTGCCGCTCTGGCAGGGCCCGGGCTGGAACGCCGACTTGGCGTTGCCCTATGAGGCGTTGGGCGCCGATCACCAGCCTTTGCCGCCGCAACGCTACCGCGCCATGGCCTGTGCGCGGCAGTTGTACCTGTTCGCCAGCCTGATCAGCGAGCCCGGCAAGGCCTTCGCCGAGGAGCGCGCGGCGGCGTTGTTCCGGTCCCTGCAACGGCATTTCCACGACGCCGAGCACGGCGGCTGGTTCTACAGCATCGACCCCGCCGGCCAGCCGCTGGACAAGCGCAAAGACCTCTACACCCACGCGTTCATCATCTTCGCCTGTGCGCACTACTGGGCCAAGGTGCGTGAACCGCTGGTGGAGTCGGTGCTCGACGCGGCCCTGACCGTGGTCGCCGAACGTTTCGCCAGCGGCGACGGCCTGTACGAAGCGGTACTGGAGCGCAACTGGTCATCGCTCAATTCCGGCCCCCTGCAAAACCCGCTGATGCACCTGGCCGAAGGTTTCCTCGCCACGCTGGCGGTGCGCGAAGACGCCATCACGCAAGACGCGCTGCTGGACCTTGCCACCGCCCTGCAAAAGCGTTTCATCGACCGCCAGCACGGCGTGATGATGGAAAAACCGCTGGGCGCTGTGGATAACTGGTTCGAGCCAGGACACCAGTTCGAGTGGTTCTTTTTGCTGGAGTCTTCCGAGGTGCTGCGCGGCACGCCACTGCATGCGTCACTGACGCGAGCGTTTGCCTACGCTGAACGCAAGGGTGTGGATACATCGAACGGCGCGGTAAGCGGCATGCTCGCCCTGGACGGTACTGTACGCGACGGTACCCAGCGGATCTGGGCCCAGGCCGAGTACCTGCGGGCACTGACCTTGCGCCCGGGCAGCGAGGCTGTGCTGCAGCGCCAATTGCTGGCGCTGCAACAGCACTTTCTGCATGAAAAGGGTTGGAATGAGTGCCTGGATGCCCAGGGCGCCGTGAGCCGACGGGACATGCCGTCGACCACGCCGTATCACTTGGCGACCTGCTATCAGGGGCTGATCCAGCATTTCGGCTGACCTCAAGGGCCTCTTCGCGGGCAAGCCCACTCCCACATTCAACCGCGTCCTTGCGTTAAAACGCGGTCGAATGTGGGAGCGGGCTTGCTCGCGAAGGCCTCACCTCGGTCTAGCTGCCCCTCACGCGACCCACTTGCGGTCCCCGGTAAAACTGATCGTCAGCCAGCGCGCCGCATCCGGCGTGCCCAACCCTGTGGATATTTCTTCGCGCAGCGCATCGAGCGTGGCGACGTTATCCACTGGGTAATCCGCCGGCAGCACCACATGAATCTCGATAAATCGCGCGCGCCCGTGCTTTTGCACATAGGACACGTAGTCGTCGAAACCATGTCTGGCCTGCGCCGCGTCCATCACTTCACGCACGGTGTCGTCCAGGTGGTCCGGCGCTATCCCCAGCACCTCGCGCAACGCCGGGCGCAGGATCTTGAACGCAGGCGCCAGCATGCTCAGGGCCAGCAAGATCAGGATCAGCGGGTCGACGTATACCGCCCACTCGCCGTAGCCCTGGGACTTGAGCAACAGCGCGGCAAGAAAGCTGATCAGCAAGCCCACCGAGAGCATTGCGTCCACCAGCCAGCTGATGTTGTCGAACTGGATCAGTGATGATTTGAGCGTGCGATTGCGGTAGCGCACGTAGAAGAAGTAGGCGAACTCGACGACGGTAAACACCGCCGCGTAGATGATCACCAATCCCAGCTCGATCTCGCGCCCGCCATTGATGATGCCAAACACGCCGTTGAGAAACGCGTAGATGGCGATCAGCAGCAGGAAGCTGCCTTCGATCAACAGCACCATGGGTTCCAGGTGCCAATAGCCGAACTGGAAACGTTGGTTGCTTTTCTTGGCGATCAGCTTGGCCGTGATCAGCATCAGCACCTTGATGGCGGTGGCGATCAACGAGAAAAAGCCGTCGAATAAAATCGATTGGGCGCCGGATACCACGCCCGTGACGATCCCGGCGATCGCAACGGCGAACATCAGGATGGTCGATTGTTTGAGCAGCGCCTGCTCACCTCGGTTACTCACATTTCCTCCTGTCAAAACCTTAAAACCGCACAGTGCGGAGGGGTTTGCCGGAGTGGAGTGTACCTTATGTCCTGTTTTGGCCGATTTGACGCCATCGAGGGCAAGCCCCCTCCCACCCAACATTGGAATGCAATCAACTGTGGGAGGGAGTCTTGCCCCCAATGGCAGCGACGCGGTCTAAAGCCTTACTTGGCCCCGCGCTCAATCGCAAACCCGGCCCAGGTCTGGCTCACCGGCATCAGCTCCAGGCGATTGATGTTGACGTGTGCAGGTGTGTTCAGCACCCAGAAGATGGTGTCGGCAATGTCCTGCGGCTGGATCGGCTCGGCGCCGGCGTAGGTGGCGTCATAGCGCGCCTGGTCGCCGCCGAAGCGCACCAGCGAGAACTCGCTTTCGCACAGGCCTGGCTCGATGTTGGTCACGCGTACGCCAGTGCCTTGCAGGTCGCAGCGCAGGTTCAGCGAGAACTGCTTCACAAACGCCTTGGAGCCGCCATACACGTGGCTGCCCGGGTACGGGTAGCTGCCGGCGATGGAGCCCAGGTTGATGATCCCGGCGCCACGGCCATGGGCGATCAGGCGCGGCAGCAGCAGGCTGGTAGTGGTCAGCAGGCCCTTGATGTTGGTGTCGACCATGGTTTCCCAATCGTCGAGGCTGCACTTGGGTGCAGGGTCGGTGCCCACGGCCAGGCCGGCGTTGTTGATCAGCCCGCGCAGCTTGGCGAACGAGGGTGGCAGGTTGGCGATGGCGTCTTCCATACCCTTGCGGTCACGCACGTCGACGACCAGGCCGTGCACTTCGGTCTGCTTGGAAAGCTCTTCAACCAAGGCATTCAAGCGATCCGCGCGACGGCCGGTGAGCACCAGTTTCCAGCCGGCTTCGGCAAAACGACGGGCACAGGCTTCGCCGAAACCTGAGGTTGCGCCAGTAATAAATAGCGTGTCGGACATGGTGTTCTCCTTGCGGGCATCGAGAAAAAAATCAGCCAGCAGAATGCCCTTACGCCGCAGTGGCAGCAACTGCTGTGGATAAACTTAAGCGAAATCTGATCATTTTTCGATCAACCCTGGCGAAGCCTTGTAAACCGTGGCCTGCAGCCATATGCACGCAGGTTATCCACAACTGCGCCCACAGTCTTTGGGGGCAACTGTGAAAAGCCCCAGGCCCCTGTAGACAAGGCCTGCAGGCGGTTTTAGAAAGTTTTTTGCTTGACCTGGGTTCGGGCGTATGTAGGCCCAGGCGTCAAGGTGAAAACACAACGATGGCTCCAGGCCAGTCATTCCGGCCTCTGCGGCGGTCTTTCCAGAGTTTAGTCACAGACTTATCCACAGGCCGACGGGACATATTTCGGTCATATACCTGTGTCTTTAAACAGGTTGACAAAGCAGTCGACTGGCCGCAAAAAAGCCACTGATCAAAAAACAACCACTGCGCTGAAAGCCACGTAAACAAAGGGCTTCAGCCAGCTACACCCACGTTACCCACAGCCGGTTCCACAGCGGATGGGGACAAGTCAAAACTGTGACAAAACAGGGATTTGCGGCGGCTATATGTCGCGCTTTGGAGGGTGGCTGGATTTGTTTTCCACAATTTGGCGGGAGGCTTTCCGCGCACCGCAAAACACATGTGGAAGCGGGCTTGCTCGCGAGTGCGGTGGGTCAGTCAGAACATCTGAAACTGACACACTGCATTCGTGAGCAAGCCCGCTCCCACAAGGGACTTGCATCAAGCTTTTAGATCAATGCCCACCCAGGTAGGCGTTGCGCACTTCCTCGTTCACCAGCAATTCCTTGCCGGTGCCGGTCAGGCGAATCTCGCCGTTGACCATCACGTACGCCCGGTCCGACAAGCGCAGAGCATGGTTGGCGTTCTGTTCCACCAGGAAAATAGTCATCCCGGTGGACGCCAGCTCGCGCAAGGTCGAAAAAATCTGCTTCACCACAATCGGTGCCAGGCCCAGACTCGGTTCGTCCAGCAGCAACAGCTTGGGCCGGCTCATCAGCGCACGGGCGATAGCGAGCATTTGCTGCTCGCCACCGGACATGGTCATCGCACGCTGGTTACGCCTCTCCTTGAGCCGTGGGAACAGCTCGAACATGCGCTGCATATCCTCCTGGGCAAACTTGTCGCCAATCGGGATGGTGCCCATCAACAGGTTTTCCTCGACAGTCATGTCGGGGAACACCCGCCGCCCTTCCGGCGACTGGGCAATGCCGTTCGACGCAATGTAGTGCGACGACTTCTGGGTAATGTCGACGCCGTTGTAGATGATCTGCCCCGACTCGGCCCGTGGCTGGCCGAAGATCGACATCAGCAGCGTGGATTTACCCGCGCCGTTGGAGCCGATCAGGCTCACGGTTTCGCCTTCGTTGATGTGCAGCGAAACTTTTTTAAGGGCCTGGATCGGACCATAGAACACGTCCAGGTCCTTCATTTCGAGGATAGGTGCACTCATACCAGCTCCTCCTCGTCTGCGCCCAGGTAGGCGGCAATCACTTTTGGGTCGTTGCGGATCGCTTCCGGCCCGCCCTCGGCGATCACGTTGCCGTGGTCCAGCACCACGATGTGGTCGGAAATACTCATCACCATGCCCATGTCGTGTTCGATCAGCACCACCGTGAGGTCGTGTTCGTCGCGCAACAGGCGAATCATCGCGCTGAGGGCTTCGGTTTCCTGGGGGTTGAGGCCCGCTGCCGGTTCGTCCAGGCAGATGATCTGCGGCCGGGTGCACATGGCCCGGGCGATTTCCAGGCGGCGCTGCTGGCCGTAGGAAAGCTCGCCGGCCAGGCGGTTGGCGCAATCCACCAGGTCCACCACTTCGAGCCAGTAGAACGCGTGGTCGATTGCGTCGCTTTCGGCCTTGCGGTAGCCCTTGGTGTTGAGGATGCCCGCCAACATGTTGCGGTTAACCCACATGTGTTGGGCCACCAGCAGGTTTTCCAGCACCGACATTTCCTTGAACAGGCGAATGTTCTGGAACGTACGGGCCAGGCCGGCACGGTTTACCAGGTGGGTGCCGCCGAACATCTTGTAGTACACGCGGCTGAGGAAGCTTTTCGGCGAAACAAAATCCACCGCTTTAAACCGCTCGCCGAGCAACTGGATCACGTTGGTCTGCTTGCCACGGATATTGAGTTCGATCTTGCCGCCGCTGGCTTTATAGAAGCCGGTAAGGCAGTTGAACACGGTGGTCTTGCCCGCGCCGTTGGGGCCGATCAGGGCGAAGATCGAGTTGCGTTCGACCTTGAGGCTCACATCGCTCAAGGCCTTGATGCCACCGAAGTGCATCATCAGGTGTTCCACACAGAGGACGACTTCCTTGCTCATGGCGCTACCCCCTTACGTGGCGTCACACCGGTACGGCTGATGCGGATCAGGCCGCGCGGACGCCAGATCATCATCACCACCATCAACACGCCAAACAGCAGCACGCGGTATTCACTGAAGCTGCGCAGCAATTCCGGCGCGACGGTCAGTACGAAGGCCGCGATCACCACGCCGACCGTCGAGCCCATGCCGCCCAACACCACGATGGCCAGGATCAGCGCCGACTCGAAGAAGGTGAACGACGATGGGTTGACGAAGCCCTGGTAGCTGGCAAAGAACACCCCGGCCAGACCTGCGGTGGACGCGCCGATGGTGAATGCCGAGAGCTTGACCAGCACGTGGTTCAGGCCCATGGAACGGCAGGCGATTTCATCTTCGCGCAGGGCTTCCCAGGCGCGGCCGACCGGCATGCGGGTCAGGCGGTGCTTGATATACAGCACCGCCAGCACCACCAGGAACAGCACGATGTAGATGAACATGAACTTGATATTGGGGTTGTAATCGAGGCCGAAGAACTCATGGAACGGAATCCCGCCGTCCTTCGCTTTGCGCCCGAACTCCAGGCCGAGGAAGGTCGGCGACGGCACCGGCATGCCGTTTGGCCCGCCGGTGAACGACAGCCAGTTGTTCAGCACCAGGCGGATGATTTCACCGAAGCCCAGGGTCACGATGGCCAAATAGTCCCCGTGCATTCGCAGCACCGGGAACCCGAGGATGCACCCCGCCAGCGCTGCCGCGATGGCTGCCAGTGGCAGCACGCTCCAGAAGCCCAGGCCGAGGTATTGATAACCCAGCGCCAGGCCGTAGGCACCGATGGCGTAGAACGCCACATAACCCAGGTCGAGCAGCCCGGCCAGGCCGACAACGATGTTCAGGCCCAGGCCGAGCAATACGTAGATCAGCCCGAGGATCACCACGGTCAGCAGGTACTTGTTGGCAAAGATCGGGAACACGATGGCAATCACGATCAGCGCCGGAATGATCCAGCGCAGCCGCGATTTGTAGTCCGGGGGCAGCACATGCACGCCGGAACCACTGCTTTCGAAACCCTGCAGGATCTTCACGCCCTTGGGGGTTTGCAGGAACAGGCTCAGGGCAAAGCGCCCGGCCATCACGATCGCGACCAGGGTAGCCACACGGGCCGGTTCCAGGTTGAAGCTGTAGCCGTCGAGGACCACGCCGACGATCGGACCGAACACGATCAACGAAATCAGCCCGGCAAGGACCGTATCGACCACACTTTTCTTGATATCGATGGGTTTGGCAGCAGACATGTTTACACCTTAGCCACGAGTGGGCGACCAAGCAGGCCCTGGGGACGGAAAATCAGAATCACCACCAGCAGGGAGAAACTGAACACGTCTTTGTAGTCAGAGTTGATCAACCCCGAGAACAGCGACTCGGAAATACCCAGGATGATCCCGCCCAACATCGCCCCAGGCAGGGAGCCGATGCCGCCGAGTACCGCTGCGGTAAACGCCTTGATGCCGATGATGAAGCCGGCATAGAAGTCGAACGTGCCGTAGTTGAGGGTGATCAGCACGCCGGCCAGGGCCGCCATGGCGGCACCGATGACAAACACGTAGGAGATGACGCGGTCGGTGTTGATCCCCAGGATCGAGGCCATCTTGCGGTCTTGCTGGGTGGCGCGGCACATGCGGCCGAGCTTGGTGTACTTGATGATGTAGGTGAGCAACGCCATGCCGGCAAACGCCGCCACGAGGATAAAGACCTTGGTGTACGTGAGTTGGACGAACCCACTGCCGATGTCGACGCGCCAGGCGCCGGCCAGCAGGGTTGGAATGCCTTGTTGTTTCGCGCCCTGGGCGATCTGCGCGTAGTTCTGCAGGATCAGGGAGATCCCGATGGCGCTGATCAGCGGGGCCAGTCGGGTGGAGTTGCGCAGCGGTTTGTAGGCGACCCGTTCGATGACCCAACCGTAAACGCCGGTGACGACCACGGTGAAAATCAACGTACCGAGAATGAGCAGCGGGAAGGATTCGATGCCGAAGTAAGCCAGCAGTGCCAGACTGATCGCCGCGAGGTAAGCGGAAATCATATAAACCTCGCCGTGGGCGAAGTTGATCATGCCAATGATGCCGTAGACCATTGTGTAGCCGATGGCGATCAGGCCATAGACCGACCCGAGGGTCAGGCCATTGACCAGTTGCTGCAGGAAAATACCATCCATAACGCAATCTCACGCGGTGAGCACCTGCACACCGGTGGGTGTGCGGCGCTTCTGGAGGAAAAGACAGATCTGAATAACAACACGGGTCCCAATGTGGGAGGGGGCTTGCCCCCGATGCGGTGGGTCAGTTGAACAAC
>NZ_JBAWDE010000440.1:0-34658 GCF_049590575.1 Pseudomonas sp. | reverse complement strand
GGGGCAAGCCCCCTCCCACATTTGATAGGCGGCGCGGTCGGAATGTGGGAGGAGGCTTGCCCCCGATTGGGCCTGCTGGGCTGCACTTCCCCAAAAGTCTGCTTGCATGACATGGTTGTTGCAAAGTATGTCTAGGCTATAACCGTTCCCACTGAGTGAAAAACCATGACAACAAAAACCAGCCACTACACCGGAGAAGAACGCAGCAAACGGATTTTTGCGATTGTCGGTGCGTCCTCCGGCAACCTCGTCGAATGGTTCGACTTCTACGTCTACGCCTTCTGCGCCATCTACTTTGCCCCGGCGTTTTTCCCCTCGGACAACCCCACCGTGCAACTGGTCAACACCGCTGGGGTGTTTGCTGCCGGGTTCCTGATGCGGCCGATTGGCGGCTGGCTGTTTGGCCGGGTGGCCGACAAGCATGGTCGCAAGAATTCGATGATGATCTCGGTGCTGATGATGTGTGCCGGCTCACTGGTCATCGCCTGTTTGCCGACCTACAACGACATTGGCGTCTGGGCGCCGATCCTGTTGCTGGTCGCGCGCCTGTTTCAAGGCTTGTCGGTGGGCGGCGAGTACGGCACCACCGCGACTTACATGAGTGAAGTGGCGCTCAAGGGCCAGCGCGGGTTCTTCGCCTCGTTCCAGTACGTGACCCTGATCGGCGGGCAATTGCTCGCGGTGCTGGTGGTGGTGATCCTGCAGCAGTTTCTCAGCGAGGACGAGTTGCGCGCCTGGGGCTGGCGGATTCCGTTCGTGATCGGCGCCGTCGCGGCGGTGATCTCCCTGATGTTGCGCCGCACCTTGAAAGAAACCACCAGCAAGGAAATGCGTGAAGACAAAGACGCCGGCAGCATTACCGCGCTGTTTCGCGACCACGGCAAAGCGTTTATCACCGTGCTGGGCTACACCGCCGGCGGCTCGCTGATTTTCTACACCTTCACCACCTACATGCAGAAGTACCTGGTGAATACGGTCGGCATGCACGCCAAGACCTCGAGCTACATCATGACCGGCGCGCTGTTTCTGTACATGTGCATGCAGCCGTTGTTCGGCATGTTGGCCGACAAGATCGGCCGGCGTAACTCGATGCTCTGGTTCGCCGGCCTTGGCACGCTGTTCACCGTGCCGATCCTGCTGACCCTGAAAACCGTCACCAGCCCGTTCCTGGCCTTTGTGCTGATCACCCTGGCGCTGGCGATTGTCAGTTTCTACACCTCGATCAGCGGCCTGGTCAAAGCCGAGATGTTCCCGCCGCAGGTGCGCGCGCTGGGTGTCGGCCTAGCCTACGCGGTGGCGAATGCGGTGTTTGGCGGTTCGGCGGAAGTGGTCGCGCTGAGCCTGAAATCCATCGGTATGGAAAACACCTTCTATTGGTACGTCACGGCCATGATGGCGGTGGCCTTCCTGTTCAGCTTGCGCTTGCCGAAACAGGCGGCCTACCTGCACCACGATCTCTAAGGGAGGGGATATGACGCTGCGCACGAGCAACCAATTGTTCGACGCTTATTTCACCGCCGACAGCATGGCCGAGGTGTTCTGCGACCAGGGACGCCTGCAGGGCATGCTCGATTTCGAAGCCGGCCTGGCCCGCGCGCAGGCCCAGGTTGGCTTGATCCCGCAGGCCGCCGTAGCACCGATCGCCCAGGCGTGCCTGGCGTCGCTGTACGACGTGGATGCCCTCGGCGTGGCGATTGCTGCGGCGGGCAATTCGGCGATTCCGCTGGTGAAGGCGCTGGGCAAGCTGATTGCCAGTGAAGACGCCGGGGCCGAGCGCTACGTGCATCTGGGCGCCACCAGCCAAGATGTGATGGACACCGGCCTGGTGCTGCAAGTGCGGCGCGCCGTCGAGTTGATCGAGAGCGATCTGGCGCGGCTGGGGGACATTCTGGCCGCCCAGGCTCAGCGTTATTCCGACGTGCCGTTGGCAGGGCGCACCTGGTTGCAGCATGCAACGCCAGTCACCCTGGGGATGAAAATCGCCGGTTGGCTGGGGGCGGTGACGCGCAGTCGGCAACGGCTTGTCGAGCTGAAACCGCGCCTGCTGGTGCTGCAATTCGGCGGCGCGTCCGGCACCCTGGCAGCCCTCGGCGAACAGGCAATGCCGATCGCCGAAGCCTTGGCGGATGAATTGCAACTGAGCTTGCCCGAACAACCCTGGCACACCCAACGCGATCGCCTGGTGGAATTCGCCAGTGTGCTCGGCCTGATCGCCGGCAGCCTCGGCAAGCTGGGGCGCGATATCAGCCTGCTGATGCAGACCGAAGCCGCAGAAGTTTTCGAACCGTCGGCACCGGGCAAGGGCGGCTCGTCCACCATGCCGCACAAACGCAACCCGGTGGGCGCCGCCGTGCTGATCAGCGCGGCCACCCGCGTGCCCGGCCTGGTGGCGACAATGTTCAGTACCATGCCCCAGGAGCACGAGCGCAGCCTGGGCCTGTGGCATGCCGAATGGGAAACCTTGCCGGAAATCTGCCGGTTGGTTTCCGGTGCCTTGAAGCAGGCGTTACTGGTGAACGAAGGGTTGGAAGTCGACCCCCAGCGCATGCGCCAAAACCTCGACCTGACCCAGGGCCTGGTGCTCGCCGAAGCCGTCAGTATCGTGCTGGCCCAGCGCCTGGGCCGCGAGACTGCGCACCATCTGCTCGAGCAATGCTGCAAGCGCGCGGTGGCAGGCGGGCGCCACTTGCGTGCGGTACTGGCGGACGAACCGCAGGTCACCGCCGAGTTGTCTTCGGCTGAACTGGACCGCCTGCTCGATCCGGCCCACTACCTGGGCCAGGCGCACACCTGGGTGACACGCGCCGTGACCGAACACTTTGCATTGACTGCCTAAGGAGGCCTTTGTGGCATTTGTACAACTCGCCGAGGGCGAACTGCATTACCAATTGGATGGGCCTGTAGGGGCGCCGCTACTGGTGTTGTCCAACTCGTTGGGCACCGACCTGCACATGTGGGATATCCAGATGGCGGCCTTTGCCGAGCATTTTCGCGTGCTGCGCTTCGACACCCGGGGCCATGGCAAATCCTTGGTCACCGCGGGGCCCTACAGCATCGAGCAGCTGGGCCACGATGTGATCGCGCTGCTGGATGCGCTGGGTATCCAGCGTGCGCATTTTTGCGGGCTGTCCATGGGCGGGCTGATCGGCCAGTGGCTGGGGATCAACGCCGGTGAGCGGTTGAACCGTTTGGTGGTGTGCAATACCGCCGCGAAAATCGGCACCCCGGACATCTGGAACCCGCGCATCGAGACGGTTCTGCGCGATGGCGCGGCCGCCATGGTCGCCCTGCGCGACGCATCGATTGCGCGCTGGTTCACCGCCGATTTCGCGGCCGCCAACCCGCACCAGGCCCAGCAGATCACCGACATGCTCGCGGCGACCGACCCGCAAGGCTATGCCGCCAACTGCGCTGCCGTGCGTGATGCGGATTTCCGTGAGCAACTGGCCTCGATCAAAGTACCGACGCTGGTGATCGCCGGTACCGAAGACGCCGTCACTCCGCCGGCCGGCGGCCACTTTATCCAGAACCATGTAAAGGGCGCCGAGTACGCCGAGTTCTATGCCGCGCACCTGTCCAACGTACAGGCCGGTGCTGCGTTCAGTGATCGGGTGCTTGAATTTCTGCTGGCCCGCTGAGGAGTCTTTTGTGGACGAGAAACAACGTTACGCCGATGGTTTGCAAGTGCGCCGCGAAGTGCTGGGCGATGCCCATGTCGACCGCAGCCTGAACGCCCTGACCGAGTTCAACAACGAGTTCCAGGAAATGATCACCCGCCATGCCTGGGGCGATATCTGGACCCGCCCAGGCCTGCCGCGGCACACCCGCAGCCTGATCACCATCGCCATGCTGATCGGCATGAACCGCAGCGAAGAACTCAAGCTGCACCTGCGCGCCGCCGCCAGCAATGGCGTGACCCGCGCGGAAATCAAGGAAGTGCTGATGCAAAGCGCGATCTACTGCGGGATTCCGGCGGCGAATGCGACGTTTCACCTGGCCGAGTCGGTGTGGGATGAGTTGGGCGTCGAGTCACGCGAAGGTTGAGCTGGAATGCGATAAAAAATGTGGGAGGGGGCTTGCCCCCGATCGCGGTGTTTCAGTCAACAGCTGTACTCACTGAGCCAGCGCTTTCGCGAGCAAGCCCGCTCCCACAACAGACCTTCACAGCTTTGAGGGGTCAGTGGGAATCCGCGTCCCACACCCAATTCCATACCCCCGGCAGATGCACGGGTTCATTCATATCCTTGACCGTACGCGCCAGCGCCGCGCGTTGCAGTGCGGCACGTTCGGTGTAGAAGGGCTCGGCAGCAGTCTTCATGCCGTTGATGCGCGCGCTGTCGAGCAGGATCTGCAGGTACTCCTGCATATGTCGTGCGGTGTAGCGGTTGATGTCATGGAAGGTCACGACCACGGGGATCACGCCGTCCACCGTCGGCAACTCTCCCAGCGCGATGCGCTCGCGCACCACCGACAGTTGGCGATAGAGGTTGGCGCGGCGCCGCGGGCTGCCATTGAAACCCCAGATCTTGCCGTCATTGGCGCTCAAATCCGTCAGCAAAACTTGCATGCCATGGCGCTGGTAGGCGGCGAAAGTGCGGTGGTCATAGTTCCAGAACGGCGGGCGCACCAGCAGGGGCGGGGTGCCAGTGATCGAGGCAATGTCCGCGGCCCCCTGGCCGAGGGTGCGTTCCAGCTCGGCGTCGCCCAGCCAGCGATGGTTGGTGTGAAACCCGGTGGCGGTGTGGAACGCCAGGATATGCCCGCCTGCGTACTCGCGCTCCATGGTCTTGCGCCCGCGCGCGCTGCCGCCGGAACGCGCCGCCTCGGTCTGCAGGAAGAACACCGCCTTGATCCCCGGCAGCACCGGGTTGTGCGCCAGGTCGGCGACCACTGAACGGCTCGGGTTGTTGTAGCCCGAAGCGCTGGGGCCGTCATCGAAGGTCAGCAGGAAGCGGATCGGCGCCTGGGCTTGCAGGCGTTGCTCGGTGTGCGGCGTCAATGCGATGGGCGCGCTTATGCAGCCACTGAGGCTCAGCGCCAGGACAAGCACAGCGAATGCGGTAGCAAGGGATTTCATGGTCTGCGCGGGCTCGGATAAAAGCCGCTGCTGGGCGGATCAGCAGCGGCAGGCGCGCACCATACAGCAAGATCGGCTGCGGTTTACAGCAGACTTATCGGATAGCTGACGATCAACCGGTTCTCATCGAATTCAGTGTTGCTGTAGTCGCGCCGCATGCTCGAATTGCGCCAGCGGACGTTGAGGTTTTTCAGGCTGCCGCTCTGCACGGTGTAGCCCACTTCGCTCTCGCGGCCCCATTCCTTGCCGTCGGTGACGGTGCCGGTGTGCACATTGCTGCCGCTGATATAGCGGTTCATCAAGGTCAGGCCCGGCACGCCGAGGGCGGCGAAGTTGTAGTCATGGCGCACCTGCCAGGATTTTTCCTCGGCGTTGTCGTAGCTGCTGTTATAGCTGTCGTTGGCCAGGGTGCCGCCGCTGGTGCCGTTGACGCGCATCCAGGCGTTGTTGCCGGTGAGTTTTTGCAGGCCGACGTAGAAGGTGTTGCCGCCATAGCGCGCCGAGAACAGGCCGGACCAGGTCTTGTTGTCAAGGTCGCCGGCGCGTGCGCTGCCGTCGTCCTTGCCGTAGAAAAACCCGAGGTTGGCGCCCAGGGTCCAGTCACCGAGGGGCTGGCTGTGGATCAGGTTGATGAATTGCTGGCGGTAGATGTCCTTGAGCTGGGCGTTCCACAGGCCGACCTGGGTGCGCTTGTCGTTGAACGCGTATTCGCCGCCCTGGAAATTGAAACGGTCGGAGGTGAAGGCGGTTTTACCGACCATCGACATGTCGGTCATGCTGCTGTCGTCGCGCGGGCTGTTGGCGCGGAACTGGCCGCCGTAGAGGGTCAGGCCGTCGATTTCCCTGGAGGTGATCTGCCCGCCGCGCAGGGTTTGCGGCAGGGAGCGGCCATCGTCCGAACGCAGGATCGGCAATACCGGCATCCATTCGCCGACCTTCACTTCTGTCTTCGACATCCGCGCCTTGAAGGCCACCCCGAGGCGCCCGAACTCATCCGCCGGGCGCCCGTCGTGGTCCAGCGGCAACAGCTGGGTGCCCCCCGTGCCGCGCCCGCCATCGAGCTTCAGTGAGTACAGCCCCAGCACGTCCACGCCGAAACCGACCGTGCCCTGAGTGAAGCCGGACTTGGCGTCGAGGATGAAGCTCTGCGTCCACTCCTGCGCGCCGCCCTGGGTTTTGGTCGGGTTGGTGTAGTTGCGGTTGAAAAAGAAATTACGCAGGTTGAGGTTAGCGCTGGCGTCTTCCAGAAAGCCGTGTTCTTGCGCGACAACGGGTAAGGCAAGACTGGCGACAGCGGTTGCCAGCAAGAGCCGGCGCGGGTGAAAGGTGCTCATGGTGTTGGACCTGTTGTTATTGGGTTTATGCAGGTGGCGGCCATGGTGCGGGGCGGTGCGGGGGCGGTGAAAGTGGGGGAGAGCGGGTTGTGGGCGATGATCGAACGTAAGTTGTCATGCCGCTATGGATAGGTATCGGGCATAAAAAAACCGCCTCCCGTAAGGGCGGCGGTTTTTGTTTACTGCACCGTTATCAGAACAACTTCAACGGCGGTGCTTCTTCTTTCAACGGTTCGTTCTGCGCGGTCTGCTCGTTCCAGCCACCGCCGAGGGCCTTGTACAGGTTGACCTCGCTGTTGAGCTGCGCCAGGCGGTCGGTGATCAGCGATTGCTGGGCACTGAACAGTTGGCGCTGGGCGTCGAGGAACGTCAGGTTGCTGTCGACACCAATGCGGTAGCGACGCTCGGCCAGGCGGTAGTAATCCTGGTTGGCCGCGACGAAGCCACGTTGGGCGTCCAGTTGCTGCTTGTAGGTTTCCCGCGCGGCGAGGCCGTCGGAGACTTCCTGGAAGCCGGTCTGGATTGCCTTCTCGTAGTTGGCCACGTTGATCTCTTTCTGGATCTTCGAGTAGTCCAGGCTCGCGCGCAGGCTACCGGCATTGAAGATCGGGATGTTGATCTGCGGGGCAAACGACCAGGTGCCCGAACCGCCTTTGAACAGGCCGCCCAGGGTCGGGCTGGCGGTGCCGGCGCTGGCGGTCAGGCTGATGCTCGGGAAGAACGCAGCACGGGCCGCGCCGATATTGGCGTTGGCCGCCTTGAGGTTGTACTCGGCCTGCAGAATGTCGGGACGACGTTGCAGCAGGTCCGAGGGCAACCCGGCCGGCACTTCGCTGAGCAGGTCATCCGACAGCGGCTTGCTGGCGATATTCGCCGGCAGGCCGGTGCCCAGCAGCAGGGTCAGGTTGTTCTCATCCTGAGCCACCTGGCGGGTGTAACGCGCCAGTGCCACACGGGCGTTTTCGACCGAAGTACGTGCCTGGCTCAAGTCGAGGGCCGAGGACACGCCGACTTCGTTGCTGCGCGAGGTCAGCTTGTAGCTCTGCTCGAACGCCCCGAGGGTGTCCTGGGTCAGCTTGAGCAGCTCCTTGTCGGCCTGCCAGGTCAGGTAGGCGTTGGCCACACTGGCCACCAGGCTGATCTGGGTGCTGCGACGCGCTTCTTCGGTAGCGAAGTACTGTTGCAGCGCTTCTTCACTGAGGCTGCGAATGCGACCGAACAGGTCCAGTTCATACGCGCTGATCCCGAGGCCCGCCGAGTATTGGCTGGTGATGCCCGCTTCGCCGGTCTGCGACAGCTTGGCCGGAGTACGGGTACGGCTGCCGCTGCCCGTGGCCGAAATGGCCGGGAACAGGTCGGCACGCTGGATCTGGTACTGCGCGGCGTAGGCGTCGATGTTCAGGGCCGCGACGCGCAGGTCACGGTTGTTGACCAACGCGGTCTGGATCAGCTGTTGCAGGGCAGGGTCGTGGAAAAACTGCTTCCAGCCCTGCTCGGCAGCGGCCTGGCCCGGCGCCTGGGCCGACGAATACGCCGGCCCCTGCGGGTACTGGGCTGCTACCGGCGCTTCGGGGCGCTGGTAGTCAGGTATCAGCGAGCAGCCACTGAGCACGAATGCCGTGACGGCTAGGGAAAGTAGCGACTTGCTCATTGGCCAGCCTCTTTAGGAGTTTCAGGGGTATCAGTCTTTTTGCGCTCGCCGGCGGACGACACGGTTGCAAAGAACAGTGGCACCCAGAAGATCGCCAGGACAGTGGCCGTGATCATACCGCCAATCACGCCGGTACCGATTGCGTGCTGGCTGCCTGAACCGGCGCCCGAGGAGATCGCCAGCGGCAGTACGCCGAGGATGAACGCCATGGAGGTCATGATGATCGGCCGCAGACGCATGCGGGAGGCTTCGATGGCCGCCTCGACGATGCCTTTGCCCTGTTCGTGGAGTTCTTTGGCGAACTCCACGATCAGGATGGCGTTCTTCGCCGCCAGGCCCACCGTTACCAACAGGCCTACCTGGAAGAACACGTCATTGGACAGCCCGCGCATGCTGGTCGCAATCAATGCACCCACCACACCCAGCGGCACTACCAGCACCACCGCAATCGGGATCGACCAGCTTTCGTACAGAGCCGCGAGGCACAGGAACACCACCAGCAGCGACAGGGCGTACAGCGCAGGCGCCTGGGAGCCGGACAGGCGTTCTTCATACGACAGGCCCGTCCAGGCGTAGCCGATACCCGCCGGCAGTTGCTTGGCGATGCGCTCGACTTCGGCCATGGCGTCACCGGTACTGTAGCCCGGTGCCGGGGTGCCGAGGATTTCCATCGCCGCCACACCGTTATAGCGCGAGAGTTTCGGCGAACCGAAGATCCACTTGCCCGAGGCAATGGCGGACAACGGCACCATCTTCCCGGAGTCGCTGCGCACGTACCATTTGTTCAGGTCTTCGGGCGACATGCGGCTGGCGGCTTCGCCTTGCACGTACACCTTCTTCACCCGACCACGGTCGATGAAGTCGTTGACGTAGCTGCCACCCAGGGCAATCGCCAGGGTCTGGTTGATGTTCGACAGCGTAATGCCCTGGGCACTGGCCTTCTCGTCGTCGACGGTAAGCTCGTACTGCGGCTCATCGTTCACGCCGTTGGGGCGCACACCGGCCAGGATCTTGCTCTGGGCAGCCATGCCGAGGAACTGGTTACGTGCATCCATCAATTTCTCATGGCCGACGCCGCCCTGGTCTTGCAGGAACACGTCGAAACCGGTGGCGTTACCCAGCTCGAGTACAGACGGCGGCACGATGGCAAACACCATGGCGTCCTGGAAGGTCTGCATGAAGTAGCCCTGGGCGCGCTTGGCGATCTCGAACACCGAGTTGGACGCATCGCGCTCATCCCAGGACTTGAGCATCACAAACGCCAGGCCGGAGCTCTGGCCGCGACCGGCGAAGTTGAAGCCGTTCACGGTAAACACCGATTTCACGCCTTTGCCTTCGCCCGGCTCGCCTTCCTTGTCGTTGAGCAGGTAGGCGCGCATGTCGTCGATGACTTTTTGCGTACGTTCAGCCGAGGAACCGACCGGTGTCTGCACCTGGGCGAAGATCACGCCCTGGTCTTCGTCGGGCAGGAACGCGGCAGGAATGCGCATGAACAACCAGATCATGCCGGCGAAGATCAGTGCGTACACCAGGAACGCCGGGATCTTGTGCTTGATCATGTTGCCCACGCCGCGCTCGTAGCTCAGTACGCCACGGTCGAAGGTGCGGTTGAACCAGCCGAAGAAACCACGCTTGGGTTGGCCATGTTTTTCCGGGTCGATCGGCTTGAGCATGGTGGCGCACAAGGCCGGGGTAAAGATCAGGGCAACCAGTACCGACAGCGCCATCGCCGAAACGATAGTGATGGAGAACTGTTTGTAGATCACACCGGTGGAGCCGCCGAAGAAGGCCATCGGCAACAGTACCGCCGACAGTACCAGGGCAATACCCACCAGGGCGCCCTGGATCTGGCCCATGGACTTGACCGTCGCCTCTTTCGGCGACAGGTGTTCCTCGGCCATGACCCGCTCGACGTTTTCCACCACGACGATGGCGTCATCCACCAGCAAGCCGATGGCCAGGATCATGCCGAACATGGTCAGGGTGTTGATGGTGAAGCCGAATGCCGCAAGGATCCCGAAGGTACCCAGCAAGACCACCGGTACCGTCATGGTGGTGATGATGGTGGCGCGGAAGTTCTGCAGGAACAGGAACATCACCAGGAACACCAGCACGATCGCTTCGATCAGGGTGTGAACCACACCGGAGATCGATTCGGTGACCACCGGGGTGGTGTCATATGGCACCACCGCCTTCATGCCAGGCGGGAAGAACGGTTCCAGCGACGCCACGGTGGCGCGGATGGCCTTGGCGGTGTCGAGGGCGTTGGCGCCCGACGCCAGCTTGATCGCCATCCCGGACGCCGGGTTGCCGTTGAACTGTGCACTGATGCTGTAGTTCTGGCCGCCCAGTTCGATCCGTGCGACGTCATGCAGGCGAACCTGGGAACCGTCGGCATTCACCTTCATCAGGATGTTGCCGAACTGCTCAGCGGTCTGCAGGCGCGTCTTGCCGATGATGGTGGCGTTCAACTGGTTGCCGGGCAGGGCAGGCAGGCCGCCCAATTGACCGGTGGCTACCTGGACGTTCTGCGCCGAAATCGCGGTGCTGACGTCGACCGGGGTCAGCTGAAAGTTGTTCAGCTTGGCCGGGTCGAGCCAGATACGCATGGCGTACTGCGAACCGAACACCTGGAAGTCACCCACACCCGCGGTACGCGAGATCGGGTCCTGGATGTTGGACACGATGTAGTTGGAGAGGTCGTCCTTGGTCATGCTGCCGTCTTCCGACACCAGACCGATTACCATCAGGAAGTTCTTCACCGACTTGGTCACGCGGATACCCTGCTGCTGCACTTCTTGCGGCAGCAATGGGGTCGCCAGGTTCAGCTTGTTCTGTACCTGAACCTGGGCGATGTCCGGGTTGGTACCCTGGTTGAACGTCGCGGTGATGGTCATGCTGCCGTCGGAGTTACTGTCCGAGGCGACATAACGCAGGTTGTCAATACCGTTGAGCTGTTGCTCGATCACCTGCACCACGGTGTCCTGCACGGTTTGTGCGGACGCGCCTGGGTAGGTCACCTGGATATCAATGGCGGTTGGCGCAATGGCCGGGTACTGGTTGATGGGCAACTTCAGGATCGACAGTGCCCCGACCAGCATGATCACCAGGGCAATTACCCAGGCGAAAATGGGACGGTCGATAAAAAATTTCGACATGGGTTACTCCCCTTTGCCAGCAGCGGCAGCAGGAGCAGCAGTACCGGCGGGCTTGGCGTTGTCAGCCTCCTTGACCTTGACCTCGGCGCCCGGCTTGACGTACTGCAAGCCTTCGGTGATCACACGGTCACCGGCATCCAGGCCTTTTTCCACCAGCCAGTAGGCGCCGGCAGTGCGGTTGGCGACCAGTTGACGCTGCTCGACCTTGTTGTCCTTGTTCACGATCAGTGCGGTCGGGATGCCCTTGAGGTCACGGGTCACGCCTTGCTGAGGTGCCAGGATGGCCTTGCTGTTCACACCGGCTTGCAGTTGGGCGTGGACGAACATGCCCGGCAGCAGGGTGTGGTCAGGGTTCGGGAACACGGCGCGCAGGGTTACGGAACCGGTGGTCTGGTCGACCGACACTTCGGAGAACTCAAGCTTGCCTTCCTGGCCGTAGTCGCTGCCGTCTTCGAGGGTCAGCTTGACCTTGGCGGCATTCGCGCCGGCTTTTTCCAGCTGGCCGCTTTCCAGGTCGCGGCGCAGTTTCAGCATTTCAGCCGAAGACTGCGTGACGTCGACGTAGATCGGGTCCAGTTGCTGGATCACTGCCATGGCATCGGCCTGGCCGTTGCTGACCAGTGCGCCTTCGGTGACGGCGGAACGGCCGATACGCCCGGAAATCGGTGCGTAGACCTTGGTGTAGCGCACGTTGATCTGGGCGGTTTGAACGTTGGCTTCGGCGGTCATGCGGTTGGCGACGGCGGTGTCGTATTCCTGACGGCTGACGGCTTGCTCATCGACCAACTGCTTGTAGCGGTCGGTGATGGACTTGGTCTGGGTCAGGGTAGCCTGTGCGCTTTTCAGGGTGGCCTCATAGACCGACGGGTCGATCTGATAGAGCTGCTGGCCTTCCTTCACGTCCGCGCCTTCCTTGAACAGGCGCTTGAGGATGATGCCGTTGACCTGTGGGCGAACTTCGGCGATGCGGAAGGCGGTGGTGCGGCCTGGCAGCTCGGACGTCAGGGTAAAGGCTTGCGGTTGGATGGTGACCACGCCGACCTGAGGGGGTTGAGCGGGCGGAGCCGCTTCTTCCTTTTTACATCCGCTGAGCAGCGATGCCAGGGCGACGGCAGTGACCAGAGCGGTAACAGCTGGCTTAAGTTGCATGAAGATCCTCGGGTCAGGCGCGCAGGGTGCGCACAAGAAGTGTGTAAGGGTAAAAAACAGGCTGTGTGTAGATAAGTAGCTTGCTACGCAATATACTTACGTTCATGGTTGTTTGTAAACTCTTGACAGGCTCCGCGCTTTGTATACAAAGCAACGCCGAAAGCCTCGATTTTAGTACGTTCGGCGCCCATGACGGTGTCGTCCCACAATTATTCAGATGATCGTTACCGCCTATTAATCCCGCGTTACCGATAGTCCCACGTGTTCTGATTGAGGTTTTACTGCCATGGTTCGTCGCACCAAAGAGGAAGCTCAGGAAACGCGCAGCCAAATTCTCGAAGCCGCCGAGCAAGCCTTTTATGCGCGCGGTGTTGCGCGGACTACGCTGGCGGACATCGCCGCGCTGGCCGGCGTGACGCGGGGTGCTATTTACTGGCACTTCAGCAATAAATCCGACTTGCTGCAGGCGTTGCTCGACACCCTGCACGAGCCGCTGGACGAGTTGGCCAGGGCCAGTGAGAGTGAGGACGAGCTCGACCCGCTGGGGTGCATGCGCAAGCTGTTGATTCACTTGTTTCATCAAGTTGCCCTGGACCCGAAAACCCGGCGCATCAATGAGATTCTGTTCCATAAGTGCGAATTCACCGATGAAATGTGTGACATGCGCCGCCAACGCCAGACCCACAGCCTGGAATGCAACCTGCGTATCGGCCTGACACTACGTAACGCGGTCCATCGCGGGCAACTTCCGGAAAACCTCGACACCACGCGTGGCGCGGTGTGTATTCATGCCTACATCAACGGGCTGATCGGCCAGTGGCTGTTGGTGCCCGACAGCTTCCAGTTGCATCAGGACGCCGAGCGTTGGGTCGATACCGGGCTGGACATGCTGCGCTGGAGCCCCAGCCTGCGCAATTGAGACAAAATGCGTAATTGCGTCCAGTTGTGTCAACAGTAAAGACCAGGGACAGTCAATCGTCCCTTCGCCTGATCAGTGGGGTGACTTTATATACGGCCTGGCGGGTGGTTGATAGGTAGCCGCCTAAGTATTTTGTAGCGATTTTGTTGCAAGGCTGTGAAGGAATGTTTCATGGCCCCTATAAAAAAGCCCCGGTTCCTGTGAGCCGGGGCTTTTTCGTTTCAGCACATTTCTTCTCAGTGCTTACATCACAGCGCCAGGGTCGGGTAGTCGATGTAACCGACCGGGCCCTTGGCGTAGAAGGTTTCCGGGTGCGCTTCGTTCAAAGGCGCATCGGCCTTCAGGCGCGCCGGCAGGTCCGGGTTGGCGATGAACGGTACGCCGAAGGCCACCGCATCCGCTTTGCCTGAGGCCAGCCAGGCGTTGGCGCTGTCCTTGGTGAAGCGTTCGTTGGCGATGTACGCGCCGCCGAAGGCTTTTTTCAGTTGTGGGCCGAGGCTGTCGCCGGCTTCTTTTTCACGCGAGCAGATGAATGCGATGCCACGCTTGCCCAACTCGCTGGCGACGTAAGTGAAGGTTTCCGCCAGGTTGTCGTCGCCCATGTCGTGGGCATCGGCGCGCGGTGCCAGGTGTACACCCACACGGCCGGCGCCCCAGACGTCGATGGCGGCGTCGGTGACTTCCAGCAGCAGGCGTGCACGGTTCTCCAGGGAGCCGCCGTACTGGTCGTTGCGCTGGTTGGTGCTGCTCTGCAGGAACTGGTCAAGCAAGTAGCCGTTGGCGCCGTGGATTTCCACGCCGTCAAAGCCCGCGGCCTTGGCGTTCTCGGCGCCGGTGCGGTAAGCGTCGACGATGTCGGCGATTTCAGCAGTTTCCAGGGCGCGTGGGGTAGGGTAGTCAGCCAGCGGGCGCACCAGGCTGACGTGGCCTTTGGCCTGGATCGCACTCGGTGCGACCGGGGTTTCACCGTTCAGGTAGGACTCATGGGAGATGCGGCCAACGTGCCACAACTGCAGGAAGATCTTGCCGCCAGCACCGTGTACCGCCTTGGTCACGTTGGCCCAGCCGCGCACCTGGTCGTTGGACCAGATGCCTGGGGTGTCCGGGTAGCCCACGCCGAGTGGCGTCACCGAGGTGGCTTCGCTGAGGATCAGCCCGGCGGAAGCGCGTTGCACGTAGTACTCGGCCATCAGCGCATTGGGCACGCGACCGGCGTCGGCACGGCAGCGGGTCAGCGGCGCCATGATGATGCGGTTCGACAGTTCCAGGTCGCCCAGTTTGATCGGATCGAAAATAGTCGTCATGGGATTACACCCTTCTGTTGAGTTTGATCAGTTAGTCGCAGGGGCCAGGTCGGCATTGCCGCTCTGACGGAAAGTAATCAGGGTCACCAGCAACGCCAGGATTGCCAGGGCCGCAGCGGCCAGGGGCACGCTGGTCAGGCCGAAACCGTGGGCAATCACGCTGCCGCCGACCCAGGCGCCGAGGGCGTTGCCGATGTTGAAGGCGCCGATGTTCAAGGTGGACACCAGGTTCGGGGCCGCCTTGCCAAAGGTCACCACGTTGATCTGCAGCGCCGGCACGGCGGCAAACGAGGCGGTGGCCCACAGGAACAGGGTGATTTCAGTCGGGATCACCGCGACGCTGGTCCAGGTCAGCGCCGTGGACACCACCGCCATGCTGATGAACACGCCGATCAGCGTGGCCGCCAGGCGCTTGTCCGCCAGCTTGCCGCCGATGATGTTTCCCACGGTGAGGCCCAGGCCGATCAGCAGCAGGGTCCAGGTCACGCCTTTGGGCGAGACGCCGGTGACGTCGCCGAGCAGCGGCGCCACGTAGGTGAAGAGGGTGAACATCGACGCGGCGAACAGCGCGGTCATGCTCAGCGACAGCCAGATGCCGGCGCCTTTGAGGGCGGCCAGCTCGGCGCGCATGTCGAGTTTTTCCTCGTCACGCTTGGCCGGCAGGAAGCGGATCAGACCGATCAGCGCGATCACACCGATGACCGTCACCGCCCAGAAGGTCGAGCGCCAGCCGGCTTGCTGGCCCAGCGCGGTGCCCAATGGCACGCCGAGCACGTTGGCCAGGGTCAGGCCGGTGAACATCAAGGCCACGGCCGACGCGCGTTTGTTGGCGGGCACCAGGTTGGCGGCAACCACCGAACCGATCCCGAAGAACGCGCCATGGCACAGCGCGGTAACCACACGGGCAACCATCAGCACGTTGTAGTCACTGGCCATTGCGCAGAGCAAGTTGCCGACAATAAAGATGCCCATCAACGCGACCAGCGCGGCCTTGCGCGGCAGCTTGGCGGTGGCCAGTGCCATGAAGGGCGCGCCGATAGCCACGCCCAGGGCATAGCCGGTCACCAGCCAGCCGGCGCCGGGAATCGACACGCCGAGGTCCGCCGCCACATCGGGCAGCAAGCCCATGATGACGAACTCGGTGGTGCCGATGGCGAAGGCGCTTAAGGCCAATATGAGAAGCGAGAGGGGCATTTGCGTGTCCTTGTTACAGCGCCGGTGCGCTGAGTTCTGTAATAAGCGCTGCGAGGAAGGCTTGGATGACTGCCTCGTTGCGTTTGAAAAAATGCCACTGCCCGGCCTTCTGGCTGCTGATCAGGCCCGCACGTTGCAAAGTGGCCAGGTGGGCCGACACGGTCGACTGGGACAAGCCGCAGCGCTGGTCGATCTGCCCGGCGCAGATGCCGTATTCGTGGTTGTGCAGTTGCTCGGGAAATTGCACTTTCGGGTCTTTCAGCCAGGTGAGGATGTCTCGTCGTACTGGGTGTGCCAGGGCTTTTATTATTTCGTCGAGGTCGATGGACATGGCAGGGTGCTCGGTTTCGTACAGCGTTATATCGCGATGAGGCGAACCTTAAATCGTTATATCCCGATACACCAATATGATTTTGATCTGAGATCAGGCTAAATCGGTATATCGGGTTATAACGATACGTTGACGGCAGTGCTAGACTGCGCGCCATGAATTATCTCGCACATCTGCACCTGGGCGGCCAACTTCCTGCACAACTGCTGGGCAGCCTCTATGGCGATTTCGTCAAAGGCCGCCTGCAGGGCCAGTTCAGCCCGCAAATCGAATCGGCGATCCAACTGCATCGCTCCATCGACCGCTTTACCGACAGCCACCCACTGGTAGGGGCGGCGCTGTCGCGCTTCAGCCTGACCCGCAGACGCTATGCGGGGATCGTCCTCGATGTGTTTTTTGACCATTGCCTGGCGCGCGATTGGGCGCTGTATGCCGACCAGCCCCTGGAGCATTTCACCTCTCGGGTGTACCGCGTGCTGGCCGCCGAACCGCAACTGCCGGGGCGGCTGGCGCAGATTGCGCCGTATATGGCGGCGGATGACTGGTTGGGTTCGTACCGTGAATTTGCGGTGATGGACCAGGTGTTGCGCGGGATTTCGCGGCGCCTGACACAGCCCGAGGAGTTGGGCCATGCCATGCAGGAGTTGCGCACGTTATACGAACCGTTGAGTGACGACTTCCGGCGCTTCTACCCTCAATTGCAGGTGTTCGCACAGTCTCAACTGACAACACAAGACTAAATGTGGGAGGGGGCTTGCCCCCTCCACATTTTTGACCGTGCCCGCTTCAGGCAGCATAAGCAGGTCGCGCCGCCACTTGCTCAGCCTCCGGCAGCGGCCCGAACAACGCCTTCTGCACCGCCTGCTGCGCCTGGTAAGCCAGCGCCGCACGTTCCTGGCCGGCGCAGGCAATCGGCTTGAGCACGTGGATTTCCACATCGCCCTGGTCATTGCCGAACAGGCGCATCAGGTGCGAGAGCAAATCATCGTCGCCAATAAACGGTGCCAGCGGGTCGACCTGGCCATTGCGCAGATAACGAATTGCCACCGGTTGCAGCGGCACATCCGCATCAATCGCACTGGCCAGCAAGCGCCCGTGGAAAGTCCGCAGGCTGCGCCCGTCGGTGGTGGTGCCTTCGGGGAACATCAGCAGCGGGTGCTGTTGCTCCAGATGGCGGGTCATCTGCTTGCGGATCAACTGGCTGTCGCCCGAGCCGCGACGGATAAACAGGCTGCCAGCCTTGGCCGCCAACCAGCCAGCCACCGGCCAGGTGCGCACTTCTGCCTTCGACAGAAACGACATCGGCGCCACTGCGCCCAGCAGCGGAATGTCGGTCCAGGATACGTGATTGCTCACCCACAGCATCGGTGTTTGCGGCAACGCGCCGTGCACCGTCACGCGAAAGGGCAGCGCGTTGGTCAGCCGCGCCATGAAGAAACGCGACCAACGCTGGCGGCGCACCATCGAGTTGGCGACCCCCAGGCGTTCAAACAAACCAAACAGACTGGCCATGCTCAGGCCCAGCGCCACCACCAGCAGCACGCGGGCAATGCGCCCGTACACCCGCAGGCGGCCCATCACATGGCCGCCTTGAAGTGGCGGGCGTAGCGCGGGCACAGCTCATCGCGCTTGAGCAGGATGAACACGTCGGCCACCTGGAAATCTTCATCCCAGCACGGCTCGCCGCAGATCTTCGCGCCCAGGCGCATATAGGCCTTGAGTAGCGGCGGCATTTCCGCGATCACGTTGGACGGCAGGTCCAGCGCCGGCAGCGGCTTTTTCGGTTCGGCGCGCAGGTGTTCGTTGCACAGGTAGCGCTCGCGCAGGCGCTGCATGATCGCGTGGGCCTGGATGCCGCCGTCATGCATCGGGATGCTCGCGCAGCCCATCAGGTAGCTGTAGCCGCCCTGGTTGAGCACTTCGGCCAGCTCACCCCACAACACGGCGATGGTGCCGCCGTTGCGGTAGGCCGGGTCGACGCAGGTGCGGCCGATTTCCAGGATCGGGCCTTGCAAGTGCAGCAGGCCATGCAGGCTGAATTCTTCTTCGCTGTAGAAGCGGCCCAGGCTGCTCGCGGCCTGGTGGTCGAGCAAACGGGTGGTGGCGACCAGTCGACCGCTGTTCAAATCCCGCACGCCGATGTGGCTGCAGTGAACATCATAGTCATCCATGTCCAGACCCAGTTCCGCGCCTTTCAGCTTGGCGTTGAACTCGCCGCTGAACACGTTGAACCGCAGAGCCTGGGCTTCCTGCAAAGCCTGCGCGCCAATCAGGCGTTCGGCTTGCAGGCGGCGTTCATTGCCGGTGTCGCTGATGCGGGCGATCTGAGTCATAGCGAATCTCCGAGTGCCGGCCACGATTTCGGCCGGTCGACTTTGTTGTCCAAAGTCAGGCTATGTAGCCTCGGTGTCAGCTCCATGAAGTTACGGTGACGGTTGGATGACAGCCCTTTTGTCGCAAATCTGTCATCGGCCTCGGCTAGGCTCGCGGGCTTGAATGCCCCCTTGAGTTTGCGTCCATGGTCAGAGGCCTGCTGTGCGTTGTCCTGCTGTTAGTCGCCATCCCCGCCCACGCCGAAACCTGGCCTGACAAGGAGTGGGCCAAGGGCACCACCCTGACTGGCCCCGCTGTCGATGCGCTCGACACCTACGCCTTCCCCCCGCGCGACGACGCCACTCGCCAGGGCATTCGCACCGACGCGCTGCTGGTGATCCGCGACGGCCAAATCATTTATGAACGCTATGCCGCGCCCACCCACGCCGACACGCCACACCTCACCTGGTCCATCAGCAAAAGCCTGATGGCCACCGTGCTCGGCGTGGCCTACGGCGATAACCGCTTCAAACTGACCGACCCGGTTGCGCGCTTTTACCCGCCGATGAAACAGCACCCAAGGGTGACCATGGGCGACTTGCTGCACTGGGCCTCTGGCCTGGACTGGCAGGAAGACTACGAATACGCCCCGCTGGAATCCTCGGTTGTGGCGATGCTCTACACCCTAGGCCACGCCGACATGGCTGAGTTTGCTGCCAACACCGACAGCGCCAGCATCCCTGGCCAGGTGTTCCGCTATTCCAGTGGCGACAGCAACCTGTTGTCCGCCGCGCTCAAAGGCATGCTCGGCCACAAGGCCTACATGAGTTACCCGTGGGATGCGCTGTTCAAGCCGCTGGGCATTCGCAACGCCACTTGGGAAACCGATGCCGACGAAACCTTCGTCGCGTCGTCCTACGCTTACCTCACTGCCCGCGACCTGGCGCGGGTCGGCCTGCTGATGGCGCGGGATGGGCGTTGGGGTGAAGAACAACTGGTGCCGAAAGCCTGGGTCGAGTTCAATCGCCAACCTTTTGCCCACTATAAAACCGGCCAGGATGAAGCCGTGCCGGGCGGCCATTGGTGGCTCAATCAAGGTGCCCCGCGCCCTTGGCCCGATGCCCCCGCCGACACCTTTGCCGCCCTCGGCCACTGGGGCCAGGCGCTGTACGTGATGCCCGACGAACACCTGGTGATCGTGCGCTACGGCGATGACCGCGACGGCAGCTATCGCCATAACGAACTATTGAAGCGCGTCCTTGCGGCGGTGCAACCATGATCCGTCGTCGGCCGTTTACCAGCCTGTTTCTGCTGTTGGTGCTCGCCCTGTTGGGCTGGGTGTGGCACGAACGCGTCAACCTGCAAGCCTTCCCCGACATCATCGCGGCCTACACCGCCAAGGAGTATTGCTCGTGCCGGTACGTGGCGAATAACCCGGCCGAGTATTGCCGTGGTTATGTGAAGCAGTACGTGCCGACCAGTGCGTTCAGCGACAACCCCGAGCGCAGTGAAGTGACGGCGAGCGGGTTGGGGCGCACGCACAGTGCACGGTGGATGGGCGAGCGCCAAGGCTGCCGTCTGAACCCCTGACCCACCACAATCCCCTGTGGTGGCTTGCCTGCGCCCACATTGGATTTGCGCCGCTCGTGACATTGAGCTTAAGGTTCGCTCAGGTTTTCCGCCCCACGAGTCCTTATGTTCAACGCTGCGCTATTCAAACCCCTGGCCTTCGCCCTGCTGGCCGCCATTGCCATGCCCGCTCATGCCGATTGGTACCTGGACAACGAGTCCTCACGCCTGTCGTTCGTCACCACCAAAAACACCGAGATGGCTGAGGTCCAGCGCTTCCTGGTGCTGCACGGCAAGGTCGACAGCCAGGGCGCGGCCAAGGTTGAGGTGGAGCTGGAGTCGGTCAACAGCGGCATTCCGCTGCGCGACGAGCGCATGCGCAATGATCTGTTCCAGATCAAGACCTTCCCCGAGGCGCTGATCAGCGCGCAAATCAACCTGCAGCCGATCAACGACCTGGCTCCCGGCGCGCAACTGGAATTGCGCTTGCCGATGAGCGTCACCCTGCATGGCAAGACCCAGACCTACAGCGCCGAATTGTTGGCCACGCGCCTGGACGACCGGCGCTTTCAGGTGGTGACCCTGGAACCTGTGGTGTTGCATGCCGAGGATTTTGACCTGGCGCCGGGTGTGGCGGCGTTGCGCAAGGCGTCTGGGGTCAAGTCGATCAGTTTGTCGGTGCCGGTGGGTGCGGTACTGATTTTCACGGCGCGCTGACATGAGTGGCGCGGTGTTCCCGTGGCGCAGCGCCAACCGTTTCGAGTTGCTGATCGACGGCCCGCAGTTCTTTCCGCAGATGCTGGTGGGCATTGCCCGCGCAGAGCAGCAAGTTGATCTGGAGTTGTATCTGGTGGAGGCGGGGGCCTGCGCCGACGCCATGGTGCAGGCGTTGGTCCTGGCTGCCGAGCGCGGCGTGCGCGTGCGTTGCCTGTTTGATGATTACGGCAGCCTGGCCTTTACCCTGGGGCTGCGCAAACGCTTGACCGACGCGGGCGTGGCGCTGCGTTTCTACAATCGCCTGAGCTGGCGGCGTTGGATGCGCAACCTGTATCGCGACCACCGCAAGCTGTTGCTGATTGACCAGCAGACCGCCGTGGTCGGCGGCACTGGCGTCACCGATGAGTTCTGGACGCCGGGGCAAGACAGCGCCGAATGGCATGAGGTGATGGTGCAAATCAGCGGCCCGCTGGTGCTCGACTGGCAGGCCTTGTTTGATCGCCAATGGCACGCCAACGCAGCGCGCCGCGAGTGGAAGCCGGCCACGCATTTCGGGTTGCCGCGCCTGCCCAAGCTGCCGGCCTCCGGGCCTGGCCTGGGCCGCGTGGCGTATGCCGACGCCCGCCAGCATCGCGATATCCTGCAGTCGCTGATTCGCGCGTTGAACAGCAGCCAGCAACGCATCTGGCTGGCGACCCCGTATTTCCTGCCGACCTGGAGCGTGCGCCGCGCGTTGCGTCGCGCCGCCGGGCGCGGTGTGGACGTGCGTTTGCTGCTGACCGGGCCGCGCACCGATCACCAGTCGGTGCGTTACGCCGGGCACCGTTATTACCCGCGTTTGTTGCGCGCCGGCGTGCAGGTTTTTGAATACCAGCCGTGTTTCCTACACTTGAAAATGGTGCTGGTGGACGATTGGGTGAGCATTGGCTCGTGCAACTTCGATCATTGGAATTTGCGCTTCAACCTGGAAGCCAACCTGGAAGCGCTGGACCCTGAGCTGACCGAAGCCGTGGCGGGCAGTTTCGAGCGCGACTTTGCCCAGAGCCAGGCGGTCAGCCTGGAGGCGTGGAAGGCGCGGCCGTTGTGGCGGCGGGTGAAGCAGCGGGTGTGGGGCTGGATTGATCGCTTGGTGGTCAATCTGCTGGATCGGCGGGGGTAGGGCCCCCGCCGTTCTTGGTGAGCGCTGCTTAGAACAGCAGCGTGTACTGCGCCGTCAGGCTTTGGTCGCGTGTGCGTTCACCTTGCTGGCGGCTGAAGCCCAGGTCCAGCGTGCTATCGCGGCTCAGGCGCGCGGTGGCGCCCAACTCTATTCGGGTGCTTTGGCGGTCCAGCGGTGCGCCGCTCACACTCATCACGCGGCCGCCATCCCAGGCCGCCTTGGAGGTGGGTTGCAGGTCGCCGCTGGCATGGGTGTAGGCCAGGCCGCCGCGCAGGCTCAACCACGATGGGCCGATGTGTGCCTTGCCCAGGTCGAGGTTGACGCGCACACCGCCGGTGGCCAGGTTGACGCTGTCTTTCGAGGCTTTGCCGCGCAGTGCCGCGATGCCGCCGCGCTCGGTGAAGCCTTCGCTGCGCTGCTGCACATTGGCCAGTTGCACGTACGGTTGCCAATCCCAGAAGTCATGGCTGAACCGGTAGTTGGCTTCGGCAAAGGTCTGCAGGGTGCGGCTGGCGTACTGGGCGGACAGGCGATTCTCTACGCCGGGGAAGCTGACCCGGCGCTTGGTCTCGATCTCATGCTGGGCGTAAGCAATGCCGCCATACAGGCCGAACGCATCCCAGGTGTGGCCGGCGTGCAGGCCCAACTGATAGCTGTCGACACTCGCCTTGCCCCGCGATCCGGCCTTGACGTCGGTGCTGCTGCTACCTGCCACCACGCCCAGGCGCGTGCCCTGTTGCAACTGATGATCGAAGCCGACCAGCAGGCCTGTGCTGTTGTGGGCCGCGCGCGAGGTGCCACTGTCACCGCCTAGCTGGCCGGACTGGCGAGGCAGTTGCACCCACACGCCACGGTGGTTCGCGTCGGGCCCGGCGGAGCGGTTATCCAGAGCGAGGCGCTGACGCTCGAACACCGCCTGGCGCAACACCCGGCTGTTTTCGATCAGCACCGCCTGGGTGCTGGCGTGCAGTTCGCCGCTCAACTGGTCGAGGGCCGACGGTGCCTGGTCGGGGAACAGCGCGGTCAGGCGTTGCACCAGTGGCGAGGTCAGTGCATCGGTGTCGGCGGCATTGGCGATGGCCCGCTGGTTGGGGGTTTCGGCTGCCGAAGCCAGTGAGCGGCCACGGCCGAATTCCACCAGCAAGTTGTTGGCTTGCTTGACCTGGGACACGCTGAGGAACGGCGAAAACTCGCGCCGGTCGATCGCGGCAAACTCGCCGCTCAAGGCGGCGTTGGCCTGCAGGATGCTGTAGCGCTGGCCGAGGTAATAGCTGTTGGGCTGCGCGCGCAAGTACAGCGTGCCGCCATTGATCGAGGCCTGGTTACTCACCTGCAGTTTCGCCGGCGCTGCGGGGGACCCCAGCCCGGTCATCAAGGTTGAACCGGCGGCTTGAAGGTAGTTGCCCTCGACGGCCAGGGACCCGTTGAGGCGCAATGTGCCGCCATCGACGTTGACGTCGCCCTTGAGCTTATTGGTGCCATCCAGCTCCAGAATGCCCTGCGTGAGCGTGGCCCCGGCAAAACTGTTATTGCCGCTCAGGCGCAGCCAGCCGATCCCGGTTTTTTCCAGGCGCCCGGGGCCGCTGATGTCGTTGCGCCAATCGTCCCAGGCGCCGCCTTGCCAGACAATCGCACCGCCGGCCGGGCGGTCCATGTTGACCACGGTGTCGACGCGCATCTGGCCGGGGCCGTCGATGGCTTTTTTCAGGTTCATCAGGCCCCAGCCGTAAACGTCGTCGACGCCAGGGGCGCCAAGGTCGGTGGCGGTGGTCAGCAACACGTCGCGGATCTGCGGGTTGTTGAGGTAGGGGAAGCGCTCCATCAGCAGGGCCAGGCCGCCGGTGACGTGGGGGGCGGCCATGGAAGTGCCGGAACTCAACGCATAACCCAACGCTGGCTTATCACCGGACACAGTGAAACCGTCGACATTACCGTTCTGGTCCAAGTGGTGTTGGGTTTGTATCGTGCCGGTGACCCAGGAAGAGTTGATATCCGTCCCAGGCGCGGCCAGGCACCAGTCTTTGCTGAAGCCGCAGCGCTTGGAAACGTCGCTCAAGGTCAGCGCTTTGTTCAGGTTGACGACGGTCAACCAATAGGGCTCCAACGCTGCAATGGCACGTGGCAGGTTGGGTTGCAGTCCGGCATTGGGTGCTTTTTGAGGGGATTCGTTTGTTGTGGTCAGGTTGCCCGCTGCCCATACGTGCAGCATCCCGTACTTGATGGCGTTGTCGGCTATGGCCTTGAATTCTGCATAAACGGGGGTTCCGGTTATGCTTAATGCAATGTCCAACTCTTCTTCATTCGCAGGGGAAAATGGGCTCCCCCAGCTATGATTGACAACGCGCACCTTCTGTCTGTGCAGCTCGGCATAAGCAGCGTCTACCGCTGCAGCTGTCGGAAGGGGGGCTCTCAAAACATCTGTGATGACAATGGGCCCTCCCAGATAGGTATTGCCGAACTTGCGCACTGCACTCAGGGTAGCCCCGTAAGCCACACCATGGACCCCGGAGCCATCACGATTCGCAAGTGCTGTACCAGCAACGTGAGTGCCATGCGCATCGTATGTAGCACCTACCAGCCCGAGATATTGATCAAGTTGCTCTCTGGTAAGGCCACCGTCGGCAATAAGTTCTTCAAGGCTAGCCAGTGCTTCGGGTGGCAATGCGTCAATAACGGTTACAGCGGCGCGATCACCTTCGGCGTGAAAGCAGCCATTTTCCAGCGAGGCCCCACTGATGCAGCCGGTGTCAGCCATAAGCACGCCTATATTCGGCTTCCCGGCAAACTCGCCATGGCGCAGGTCGGTTCCCGAGTCGTAAACCGCCATTTGCACCCCGGCGCCACTCAACCCCCGTGCATAGGCGAAGTCTGCGCCGACTGCGCCCAACCCCCAGTTACTCTTGAACTCTTCACTGCGCCAACTCGCGGCATCGTGCAACCTGCCTTGTTCGGTATAGCCCGCCGCCTCTACGGCCGTGCCCGACAGGCTGGCGAGCACGCACAGGGCCAGCGCATTTTGCTTGAAAGAGGATTGAACGCATGTTTTTCGGGCTGCCAGCCGAAGGTTTTCCGTGGGCGACATAAACCACACACCTGCACATTAATAAGGGCAGGTAGCGTGGGTGATCAGCTAGGAGGGCGATGTCGGACGGGGCTTAAAACGAGGGGTGCAGGATTACTTTTGGCTGTGTGTGAACGGGGCTACGCAAGCCCCCTCCCCAGAAAGGGAGGGGGTTGCCTGTATTACAACAGCTCGAAGGTCTGCTGCTGCACGTCCTGGGAATCCAGGCCGATCTGCACATTGAACTCGCCCGGTTCGGCGGCGAATTTCAGTTGGGTGTTATAGAACTTCAAGTCGTCCTCGGTGATGTTGAAGTGCAGCGTGCGCTCTTCACCGGCCTTGAGCATGACCTTCTGGAAGTTCTTCAGCTCTTTGATCGGGCGGATCATCGAGCCGGCCACGTCCTGGATATACAGCTGCACCACGGTTTCGCCATCGACCTTGCCGGTGTTCTTGACCGTGACACTCGCGTCGAGCTTGCCGGTCTTGTTCAGGGTGGTGGACGACAGCGCCATGTCCTTCAGGCTGAAGGAGGTGTAGCTCAGGCCGTACCCGAACGGAAACAGCGGCCCTGTGGTGTCATCGAAGTACTGCGAGGTGTAGTTGCCTGGCTTGCCCGGCGTAAATGGCCGGCCGACGGTCAGGTGGTTGTAGTAGGTCGGAATCTGCCCCACCGAACGTGGGAAGGTGATCGGCAGCTTGCCCGATGGGTTGTAGTCACCAAACAGCACGTCGGCAATGGCGTTGCCGCCTTCTGTGCCGGCGAACCAGGTTTCCAGGATTGCGTCGGCTTGTTTGTTCTCCTCGACAATCGACAGCGGACGGCCGTTCATCAACACCAGCACCAGCGGCTTGCCGGTCGCCTTCAGCGCCTTGATCAGGTCGCGCTGGTTTTGCGGAATATTCAGGTCGGTGCGGCTGGAGGATTCGTGGGACATGCCGCGCGACTCACCCACCGCAGCCACGACCACATCGGCATTCTTCGCAGCGTTTACCGCTTCGTCGATCAGCTCCTGTGTCGGGCGGGTGTCGTCCACCACTTCCGGCGCATCGAAGTTGAGGAAGTTGAGGTAGTCGACCACCGCCTTGTCGTTGGTGATGTTGGCGCCTCGGGCATAGAGGATCTTGCCTTTTTCGCCGATCACCGCGTTCATGCCGTCGAGCAGGGTCACCGATTGCGCGGGTTTGCCGGCGGCCGCCCAACTGCCCATCATGTCGATCTGGGCCTTGGCCAAGGGGCCGACCAGCGCGATGGTCGCGGATTTTTTCAGCGGCAGGGTGTTGTTCTGGTTCTTCAGCAACACCAGGCTGCGGCGTGCGATGTCGCGTGCGTCGGCACGGTGCAGGCGGCTTTCGGCATAGGTGTCGGCCGGGTCATCCTCGGCCTTGCCGATGCGCAGGTACGGGTCCTTGAACAGGCCCATGTCGTACTTGGCGGCGAGCACTTCGCGCACGGCGTTATCGATGTCGCTTTGTTCGATCTCGCCGGACTTGAGTAACCCTGGCAATTCCTTGCCATACAGCGAGTCATTCATGCTCATGTCGATGCCGGCCTTGATCGCCAGCTTCGCGGCTTCACGCCCGTCCTTGGCCACGCCGTGCTTGATCAGCTCGAAGATCGCCCCGTGGTCGCTCACGGCCAGGCCCTTGAAGCCCCAGTCCTTGCGCAGCAGGTCATTCATCAGCCAGGTGTTGGCGGTGGCGGGCACGCCATTGATCGAGTTCAACGCCACCATTACACCGCCGGCGCCGGCCTTGATGGCTGCGTGGTAGGGCGGCAGGTAGTCCTGGTACATCTTGACCGGGCTCATGTCGACCACGTTGTAGTCGCGACCGCCCTCGACCGCGCCGTAGAGGGCGAAGTGCTTGACGCTGGCCATGATGCTGTCGGCATTCGCCGGGCTCGCGCCCTGGAAGGCCTTGACCATGACTTCGGCAATCCGCGAAGTCAGGTAGGTGTCTTCGCCGAAGCCTTCGGAGGTACGGCCCCAGCGCGGGTCGCGGGAGATGTCGACCATCGGCGCAAAGGTGATGTCGAGGCTGTCGGCAGCGGCTTCCTGGGCGGCGATGCGCCCGGAGCGGCCGATGGCATCCATGTCCCAGCTGGAGGCCAGGGCCAGGCTGATCGGGAAGATCGTGCGGTGGCCGTGGATCACGTCGTAGGCGAAGAACATCGGGATCTTCAAGCGGCTGCGCATGGCTGCGTCCTGCATCGGACGGTTTTCCGGGCGGGTGATCGAGTTGAACGTGCCACCGATGCGGCCGGCGGCGATTTCCTTGCGGATCATCTCGCGGGGCATCTCGGGGCCGATGCTGATCAGGCGCAATTGGCCGATCTTTTCATCCAGGGTCATCTGCTTGAGCAGGTCGCTGACGAAGGCGTCCTTGTCCTTAAGCGCAGCAGGCTTTGTTTCTGCCCAGACGGGGTGGGTGGCCAGAGTGGCAACAAGGCCGAGCAAACACAGCTTTTTCATGAATATCCTTTTTCGGCTCACTGCACAGCATCAAGGGAACGCTGTCGGCCAAAATGTGGGGAGCGTCTATTGTTGTTCGGGTGTTGTTCAGATAAATGCAGCACACTTCCCTGAACGCTTATTTATGAACTCTTCGTGGCGCTGGGCATCTTTTAGCTGATTGGCTCAATGCATGCCAGTGGTGGCGGCGGATTATGCCCCAAGCGCGTGGTCTGTAGGGTTAGTCGTAACATTCCATCAAGATTGGGCAGGAGAAACACCATGCAAGCAGCACAAGGTTACCGCTGGGGCTTGAAAGCCGCGGTTCTGTTATTGATCGGCGCGGTGCTGAGCGGTTGCGGCATCAATAATATTCCGACCCTGGATGAGCAGGCCAAAGCCGCCTGGGGCCAGGTGCAGAACCAGTACCAGCGCCGTGCCGACCTGATCCCCAACCTGGTGGAAGTGGTCAAGGGCTACGCCGCCCATGAGCAGGACACCCTCACTGCGGTGATTGAAGCGCGGGCCAAGGCCACCTCGATACAGGTGGATGCCAGCACCCTCGACAACCCGGAAAAACTCAAGCAGTTCCAGCAAGCCCAGGACGGTTTGAGCGGTGCCCTCAGCCGTTTGATGGTGGTGTCCGAGCGCTACCCGGACCTCAAGGCCAACCAGAACTTCCTGGCCCTGCAATCGCAACTTGAAGGCACCGAAAACCGTATCGCCGTGGCCCGCCGCGACTTTATCCAGGCGGTGCAGGCCTACAACACCGAGATCCGCACCTTCCCTGGTCGCCTGTGGCACAGCGTGATGTACAGCGACTTGCCGGTGCGCGCCACGTTTGAAGCCACCAGTGCCGATGCCGATAAAGCGCCGCAAGTGAAGTTCAAATAAGACTTTCCTGAGGTGTCGATGCGTTTATTACGGATAGGCTTGGCGCTGTGGCTGTTGGCCTGCGTGGGCGTGGCCCAGGCGGCACTGACCTTCCCGGCATTGACCGGGCGGGTGGTGGACGGCGCCCAGATGATCGACCCGGCAACGCGCGAGCAGATCACCCAGCAGTTGCAGGCGCTGGAACAGGCCCGTGGCGACCAGATTGTGGTGGTCACGGTGCCCGACCTGCAAGGTGTGCCGATTGAAGACTTCGGTTACCAACTGGGCCGCCAATGGGGCATCGGCCAGAAGGGCAAGGACAACGGCGCGCTGTTGATCGTGGCCCGCGATGAGCGCAAATTGCGCATCGAAGTCGGTTATGGCCTGGAAGGCGTGCTGACCGATGCGCAGTCCTGGGTGATCATCAACCAGGTGATCGCGCCCAAGTTCAAGGCCGGCAATTACAGCCAGGGCATCAGCGACGGTGTTTCGGCGATGGTGCAGGTGGTGGGCGGCGAGCCGTTGGCGGTGCCGGCGCATGTGGCCGATACGAATTTTGCCAAGGATAATCCGGGGTTTTCCATCGGGCTGTTTGTTCTGCTGATCGGCGTGTTGTGGCTGTGCAATCGCCTGGGGCTGCCGATTGGCGCGATCTTGCTGGCGATTCTCAGCAGCAGTGGGCGCGGCGGCGGCGGGGGCGGCGGCGGTGGTTTCCGTGGTGGCGGTGGCGGCTTCGGCGGCGGCGGGGCGTCGGGGGGATGGTAATCACAATAACTAGAACAGAGCGTCTACAACCATGGCATTACTGAGTGAACACGAGCAGCGCCAGGTCGCCGAAGCGATCGCCCGGGTGGAACAACAGACCGACGCCGAACTGGTGACGGTACTGGCTGCCCGCGCTGACGATTACGCCTACATCCCGTTGCTGTGGGCCAGCCTGATCGCGTTGGTGGTTCCGGGTGTGGTGCATTACTTGTCGGGCTACCTGACCATGTACACCTTGCTGTTGGCGCAGTGGGCGACGTTTATCGTGTTGTGCCTGGTGTTCCGTCTGCCCAAGGTCACAACCCGCTTGATCCCGCGTTCAGTACGCCATTGGCGTGCCTCGAACCTGGCACGCCGACAGTTCCTGGAGCAGAACCTGCACCACACGCTGGGCAGTACCGGCGTGCTGATTTTTGTCAGCGAGGCTGAGCGTTACGTGGAAATCCTGGTGGATGACGGCATTTCCAAACGCCTGGATGACAGTAGTTGGGATGCCATCGTCAAGGCGTTCACCCAGCAGGTCAAACAGGGCCAGACGCTGGCCGGGTTTATTGCCTGCATTGAAGCCTGTGGCGAGTTGCTCAAAGTGCATGTGCCGGTGACGCAGACGCGTAATGAACTGCCGAACCGACTGGTTGTACTGGAATAGCCCATTCCACTGAGAACTTCTGTGGGAACTGCCTTTCTGTGGGAGCCAGCTCCCACAGAAAGGCAGCTCCCGCATTTGATTTGCGGCGGCTGAGCGACCGTTGATCAAATAACCCCGTGCCCTCAACCCCCATCCCCCCTAAAATGCCCGGCATTCCCTGCCTGAGGCGTTTTTGTTCATGTCTGTCACCGCTCAACCGGATCATCACGCCCAGTTCATCGAACTGCTGAGCGCAAGCCTCGCGCAGCATGCGTTTATCAAGCTGGTGCTGGCCAAGTACGTCGGCGATGAGGCCGAGCTGCAACGGCTGATCATCAAGCCGGTGACGGTCAAGGAGCAGGCCTGCCTGTCCTTTGTCTACCGCTACAAGACCCGCGACATTACCAAGAATCTGCCCCTGGCCGACGGCGTGGCGACGATTGCCGAGCTGTTGCCGAGCGCGTTCAAGAACGCGCACTTGCTGTCGCTGACCGACGAAGCGCAGCTGGAATACAGCAAGAAAAACAAAAGCTCGCTGTTCAAAAGCAAGCCGCAGCAACTGCGCGAGGCGCCATCGGCCGAGCATAATCGCGAGAAGAATCGCTTTCTCGACCTGAGCCGCCCGTTCCTTGCCGACCTGGGCGTGACCGACGCCAAGCAGGCGCTGATCCCGTCGATGTCGCGCAAGTGGAAGCAGATCAACAAGTTCATCGAAGTGTTCAGCCACGCGCTGACTTCGTCGCCGTTGAAGCTGGACCAACCGGTGCGTGTCGCCGACTTTGGCTCGGGCAAGGGTTACCTGACGTTCGCCATCCACGACTACCTGCGCAACACCCTCAAGGCCGAGGGCGAAGTGACCGGCGTGGAGCTGCGCGAAGACATGGTGACCCTGTGCAACAACGCCGCGGCCCGCCTGGAACACCCTGGGCTGGTATTCAAATGCGGTGACGTACGCAGCGTGGCGCCGAGCGAGCTGGACGTGATGATTGCCCTGCATGCCTGCGACATTGCCACCGATTACGCGATCCACACCGGCATCCGTTCCGGCGCATCGATCATCATGTGCTCGCCGTGCTGCCACAAACAGATTCGCCTGCAGATCCAGAGCCCGGTGCTGCTCAAGCCGATGCTGCAATACGGCCTGCACCTGGGCCAGCAGGCGGAAATGGTCACCGACAGCCTGCGCGCCCTGTACCTTGAAGCCTGCGGTTACGAGACCAAGGTGTTCGAATTCATCTCGTTGGAACACACCAACAAGAACAAGATGATCCTCGCGATCAAGCGCGCCGAGCCATTGGACAATGCGCAGTTGCTGGAAAAAATCCAAGAGCTGAAGGCGTTCTACCACATCACCGAGCACTGCCTCGAAACCCTGCTGCGCGCGGATGGTTATTTAAGCTGAGCACAGAACCCATGTGGGAGGGGGCTTGCCCCCCAATTGCAGAGTGTCAGTCAACGGTGTTCCAACTGACCCACCGCCATCGGGGGCAAGCCCCCTCCCACAGTTAACCCGTGTTCGGCTCACTATGCTCACCCAAGAACAGCGCCGAAAGCGCGAGGGTAAAGAAGATCTGCAACAGCTGGATCTGGCTGACCCGTGCAATACCGCCCACGGCCAGCAGGCCGAGGGCCTGCTGCTGAGTGCGGATTTATCCGTACAGTTTTCAGAAGAAGCGCGTGACGCTGATCTTGGCATCGCGCCCTTTGGTGTAGGCACGATCGCCACTGAGGGCTGGACGGAAGTTATTGTTGAACAGGTTGTCCACGGTGAAATTCACCTCGGTGCCTTTCAAATAAGCCTGCTGCGGTTTCCATTTGGCGAACAGACCCTGGGTGTTATAGCGCTTGTTGCCGTACTGGTCGTAGAACGAGTCGCCGACGCTGGAGCCTGGGCCGCCCGAATATTTGTCGCTGGGCAGGCGGTCGGTGGCGCCAATGAACTGCCCCATCCAACCCACTTGGGCATCCCACGCCGGGATATTGGTGCCCAACACCAGCACCCATTTGGTTGGTGGGATATCGCGTGCCGACACATCCGGCCCCCAGGGGTTGGTGTAGGCCCCTTCATGTTGACCGGTGGTGTAGGCGTACGACACCGAGCCGAACAGGTAGGTGGAGTTATAAAACGACTCGACCTCGAAGCCCTTGATCGTCATGCCGCCTATATTGCGATAGTTGGACATGGCCCCCGGCGGGCAAGCCGTGGAGATAGTGCCGCCGTTGATCGCCTGGTTCCGACAGCCCACGCCGGTGGCCTTGAAAATCTCGTCTTCGACTTTGTTGTGAAACAGCGTGGTACGCACCTGCAGGTTGTCGTCCTGGGCGATCAAGTTATCGAAACGGGTGATGTTGCCCACGGTGATCGAGGTGATGCGTTCCGGGTCAAGGTCGACGCTGGTTGCGGTGCGGCTGCCCAGCCCCTGCACTTCGTACTGTTCGTCGATGACCGGCGCGCGCCAGGTCTGGCTCCAGTTGGCGAACAGGCCCACGTTCGGGGTTACGGTCCAGAACAGTGCCAGGCGTGGCGACCAACCGGTGTAAGTGCGGTCGCTGTAGTCATGGCCGATGGCGGGATCGGGGTTGCTGTAGTACGGCGCATCGTTGGCCTCGCCGCGGTTGCGCACATGGTCGTAGCGCAAGGATGGGGTCACGGTGACGTCGCCCAAGGTGACCGCATCCTGGATGAAGAAGCTGTTGGTATCGACTTTGCCGTGGGGCATGAAGCCGGGCTGGAAATGCCCATAGTTATAGCGCGGGGTGTTGTAGGTGGCGCCGGGCATCCACATCTCGGTTTCGCGGATGTGCTTGCGGATCTGCCCGCCGAGGGTCACCGCATGCTGCAACGGCCCGGTGTCAAACAGGCTGACGTTGCGGATGTCGAGGTTCTTGTCGGTGTAGGCCGTGTCCATCTTGCGCCCGCCAGTCGCCAGCTGGAAAAACGCGGTGGCGTCACGCTCGTCGGTCTGGTCGGTGTTGGACTGCGAATATTTGACGGTCAGGTCCACCAGCGGGTTGTCCAGGGGCTGGTACTCATACTTGCCCGACCAGGTCGTGTCGACGGTGTCGCGATTGGCTAAAAAACGTTTGAGCGCGCCCTCGTAGCCGTAGCGATCGATGTTGGCCTGGGTGGGCGGCGTCGGGTAGCTCGCCGCGGAAAACGGGGTCCAGCGGTTGCTGTGGGATTGCGAGTAGGACAGGCCCACGCTGTGCTCATCGGTGAAGTGCGCATTGACCTTGAACAGTTTGCCGTCCACATCCTGGGCCGTGTTTGGCAGGCGCTGGGGGTTGATCGGGTACTGGTTGTTGGCGTTGGGCAACTTGGCGGCCACCTTCATGTCGTCGCCGTCGCGTTGGGTCCAGTAGGCCAGGGCGTCGAAACGGCCGTCATCGGTACGGCCATAGACCGCGCCGCTGTAGACCTGCTCGTGGTCGTTGCTCGAATAGCCATATTTGAGCATGGCGCCGCTGTTGCGTCCGTCCTGGAGCAAGTCCGGCGCATCCTTGGTCGTCATGTTCACGGTGCCGCCGAAGCCGCCATTACCGCTGAACGGCGAGTTGGGGCCTTTTTCGACCTCGATGCTTTTGATCAGCTCGGGCTCGATGAAGACCGTGCCTTGCTGGTAGCGCTCGAAGCCGCTTTTGGTGGCACCATCGACGGTCAGCGGCACGTCCTCGGCGTCGCCGAAGCCGCGGATGTTGATGGTCTGGCCGCCGGGTTTCAGCGAGCCGCCCTGGCTGACGCCGGGCAGGGTCTGCAACAGGCTGGGGATGTTATTGGCCTGGTAACGGTCGATATCGGCCTGGCTCAGGGTGGAGCGGCCGACGGTGCTGGAATCGACTTGGCTACCGGTGCCGATCACGCTCAGGGTTTCCAGCTGGATAGCGCCGCTGTTGGTGGTTTTGCCCTCTTCAGGGCGCACGACGTACGTACTGCCGACCTTGATCAACGTGAACTCGCCGTTTTTCAGCAGGCTGCGAATTGCTACTTCCGGGGTGAAATCACCCTCGAGCGCCGGCGCCTGGACGTTCTTGAACAGCGCTTCATCGAACAACAGCTGGATCTTCGCCTGCTGCGCGATTTGGCTCAGGGACGTGGCCAGTGACTGGGCGGGCAGTTGCAGTTTGAAAGACTCGGCCTGGGCGCTGAGGCTGAACGCCAGGCAGGTGGCAATCAGGGTCGGACGAAGAAACAGGTGCGAAGCGTGGCAAGGCGCGCGAAACATGAAATCCCCCGGTGTGGCCAAATGGCCGAAAGGTGTGCGTATCAAACACGGACCGGAGGAAGACGCGGCAGGCAATCAAATCCACACCTGCGAATGCAAAATATTCTCAAGTGGGGTTTTTGAACGATTATTTGCTGGGTTCGATCCTGATGATGCCATCGGCCGACGCCACGGTTTTCACCGGCAATAGGGCAGGCAGGGCGTTGAGCAAGGCGTCGGGGTCGCTGACATCAAGGTTGCCCGAGACTTTCAAGTGCGCCACTGCGCTACTGACCTGCAAGGACGCCTGGGGACGGTAGAGGCTCAGTTCGTCGATCAGACTGGCCAGCTCGCGATTGCGAAATGACAGGTGCCCGCTGCGCCAGTCAGCGACCTCTTCGCCGGTAAGGGTGTGTTGCTGCACGGTGCCCTTGGCGTAGCTGTAGGTCGCGCGTTGCTGGGCGCCGAGCAGCGTGACAGGGCGCTTGGCATCCGGCTCGAAAGCCACCTGGCCGTGGGCAACGCTGACCACCAGTTGCTGCTGGCTGCGCCGCACATCAAAGCCGGTGCCGACCACCCGCACGCTGGCTTCGCCGGCCTGCACGAACAGCGGCCGCTCCTTGTCGGCGGCGACCTCGATATACACCTCGCCCTTGTCCAGATGCACGATGCGCTGGTGGGCGCTGAAGTCCACGCGCAGGCGGGTGTTGGCATTCACGTACAGCGTGCTGCCATCGGGCAGGTCGAGGGTGCGCATGCCCTTGGCGTGCGCCGCCACCTGGGTGTGATACAGCGCGCGCG
>NZ_JBAWDE010000439.1:0-4811 GCF_049590575.1 Pseudomonas sp. | reverse complement strand
GGACGCGGCCGCCCCCGCCGCGCTGGCCGAGCTCATGGCCCCGGTATTGACGGTGGCCGACACCGGCACCCCGGATGACTTGCCCTGGCTCTGGATGTTCGCCGCGTTCACCACCCGCAAGGCGGCGATGTTGACGTTACCCGACACGCGAATGCCCGCCTCGCCGGCATCGATGGTGCCTAACGGCGCGATCAGGTCGATATCCCCCGCCGGCACTTCCGGGATCGGGTTGAGCGTGGCGATCCCCGCACCGGTACTCGGCACCGACGGCGACAGGCCCACGTTGCCCCAGTTGTCATAGACACGCTTGGGCGGCGTGTACACCACGGTGGTCTTGGAACCGCGCCCGGCGTTGATATCACCCTCGCTGGTCCAGCCCATGATCGAACCGCCGAAGGTGGTCATGATGCGGCTTTGACCGAGCAGGATGCTGCCCAGGGAATACAACTGGATATCGCCAGCGCCCTGGGTGATCACGCCGGCCGTGGACGGCGGTGCAGTGCCTTCGATGCCGAAGGTCTGGCGGCCGCCCGGGGTGAGCATCTGGATCGAACCGCCGAAGTTGGTGTGCACGCCGGCGCCACCAAACATCGTGATATCGCCCTTGTAGGTGATCGGGTTACCCGCCACGTCCGTGCTCGGGAACAACGCCGCGATGGCCACACGACCCCGCAGGTAACTGCCCTGGCGCACGCTGCCGTCCTGGTTGTACTCGCGGCCGGCGGCCTTGAGTTCGGCAAAATATACGTCACGGGCGAAGACCCGTTGTTGCTCGGCGGGCAGCGCCGCGTAGTAGGCGCGCGCCTGTTCACTGTTGCCGACAAAGCCGAAACGCTCGGCCAGCCAGCCGACCAGTTCACTCTCGTAGGTCTTGGCCACCTTGGTGCCCTGCAACGACTCGCCCGGTTGGGCCAGGTTGGCGGGGTTGAGGTAGGCCTCGACTAAACGCAGGTAATCCGGGCCGTTGGGGCCGACGCCGGCTTGCATCACGATGCTCGCGCCGGGGCGGTTGTCGCCGGCCGCGACCGCGCCGAGGCTGTTGACCCCGACCTTGTCTTCCATCTGGATGTTGCGCCCTGCCGACAGCTCCAGGGTGCCCGGGCCGGCGACGTTGAAACTGCTGTAGAGAATGTCGCGCCCGGCGCTGGCGATGGAGATGTCGGTGGGGCCGTTGTGCACGAACAGGTTGCCGGTGATGGCGTAGGCGCCCGTGGTCGAATCACCGCCCTCGGCGCCACTGAGGGGCGTACCGCTGCTGACAATATCGCGACCGGCCTGCATCCATACCGGGCCGGCGCCTTCATAGTAGGTTTGGCCAAAACGCGGATCAACGGCGGTCGTAATGGTGATCGCCCGACCACTGTTGACCCCCAGCAGGTCACCCCTCAAGGCATAGAAACGCGCAGGTTCAAGGGCTTCACCCCAGGCCGTGCTGGCCGTGTTGGGGCCAAAGGCAAACAGTGGAGAGAGCCCGAAACGCGCAACACTGCCATCACTGGAAAGGTTGCCACTGCCCGTTACCGCGACGCGATCGCTCAGGAACCCAAGGAAGGCCGGATGCAGGATCGACGCCAGGCTATTCGGGGCAGCACTGGAGCGGCTGATGGTCAGGTCACCGCCATAAATCGAATCCCCCGCCAGCAATTCCAATTGCCCGTTGGCCGAGGGGGCCAGCACCAAGGCTTTGAGCGGGGCCACCGAGTTGGTATTGAAACTCGCGGCGCGCCCGTAATACAGGCTGCCGTTGGCGGCGACCGCCCGCAAAGTGGCGGGATAGACCGCGGCCATATCGGTTTCCAGGGTATCGGTCAGCGGCGTGAGGTTGCCGCCGGCGGAGAACAGGTTCACAGCCGTGTGGTCGGTCCACAGGCTGAACCAGCTTTGTCCGATCCCGTTGACCCCGCCGTTGACATAGGCCAGGGCATTCATTTGCGGCGCGCGCCCTGGGTCGGCGCCGTCCTGCAACACCAGGTCGCCCCGGGTAGAGAGGCTGAAGGTGGCGTCGCCCGGCAGCAGGCTCAAACCACCGGCCGCCGCAGCGGAGGTGGAACGCAACGGGTCGAACGCGCGTACTTCGCTGGGGCTGTGGTCTCGGAGCTGGTTACCGTAGCGCAAGGTCAGGCTGCCCAGGGCGCCGCCGGTCAACTGCACATGCCCACGCAGGTTCACCAGTGCACCGTTGAGGTGGCCGGTGAAGGTCTGGCTGGCAGGGTTGATGGCGCCGCCGACCCGCAGGTTCAAATCGCCGCCACCGGTCAGTTGCACGCTGCCGTCCGCCGCCACGCGGCCAGTGCTGCCGACTGCCAGTACCAGGCCTTGGCTGCGGGGGCTGACGTTCTGGAGTGTTGACGACACGGGGCTGATAAACCCTGCATCGCCGCCCACCTCAACATTCAGATTGCCGCCGCCCAGGGTGCCGAAGCCGGTGAAGCCGACCATCTGGTCTGCCCCCAGGCCTGAGACATAGGAACCAAAGTTGATCCACCAGGCAGTGGCTTGCGCATTGCTACCACTTTGACCATTGCCCTGGCGCCATAACCAATTGCCGACGTTAGCCGAATCCTGACCCAAATCACCGGTAACCGGACGCCCGACGCTAACCAGCGCCAGCCGGGTGATATTGCCCGTCAGGTCGCCACCCACTTTCAGCAGTAGATTGCCGCCGGTATCCGGGTACCAGGCACGGTACAGGCTGCCCGGCTCGCCATTGACCCACTGCTCATTGTTGCCCAGGACATTGCTCAGCACCTTGTTATTGCTGCCCAAGGCACGTTTGAGGTTGTACGGGTCATTGGCCGAAGTGGCGCTGGATGAACTGCCAGCGGTGTAGACACCGAACAGCGACTCCATACTCAAGGTGCCGGCCGCCAGTAACTCCAGGTCCGCCGCCCCCGTGCGTATCACACTGAAACGCGTGCTGCCCCCGGCCTGATAGCTTGTGCCTCCGCCCTGCGTAATGCAGAACGTCGGAAAATCATCACACATGCCGGGGTACGCTTCGTTGTCGAAGTCAATCGGTTGCCCCGCCATGCCGATGTCGCCAAACCACTCTGTGGCGCCCTCCTCGCTCCATACAATGGCAGCGCCCGCACCCGGCACGCCAAACATCCCATAGTGACTGTCGGCGAGGCGCAGGTTACCGCTGACCGGGAGCGGCTGCAGCAGGCGACTGTCCGCCGCCTCGGTATCCGCCCCGGCCACCAGGCGCAGCGACCACGACTGCGAACCTTCCTCCAGCATCGGCGCAATCGCCCAGTTCTTGCCCTGGCGACCGGCGTCGGCAACCCGCAGTTGCACCGACTCCACGCCACCCGGCAACTTGACGTCGGTACCCGACGGCAACAAGGCGCCCCGGGGCAGCACTTTGCTGACGGCCAGCGTGACGTTGGTGGCCAGAGGCACGCCCTTGGGCCAGATCAGCCCGTCAACATTGGCCGAAACGCTCAGCAAGCTGCCGGCATCCAGCTGGCTGCCGATAGCCAGGGTTTCACTCTGGCTCAACAGCGTGCCCGCCGCGAACAACACATTGCCCGACGCATCGCGCACGGTGGCCGCCAAGACCGTACCAGCGGGCAATACCAGCGCTTGGCTGAGCGTTGCCGCGACCGGCAACCGGGTGCCCGCCGGCAGAAACAGCGCCTTGGTCACCACATCGAAGTTAAGCGTCACACCTGCGGGAAACAGGGTGCCATCGGCCAGCGTCACACCACTGCCCGGCACCACCACCGTGCCGCCGGTGTAGTCGATACCGGCGCGCAGTACCCAGCCATTGTCATCGTCGGTCTCGGGCGGCGCCGCGAAACCGTCGTTGATGCTGCCGTAGATATTCAGGTCGCCGCCGGCGCGCAGGGTCAGGCTGCCGGCCTCGGTCAAGGCGCTGGATTTAAGGCTGGCATAGCGGTAGCCGGAGAGGTCCAGGTCGCCCTGCACCACCAGGTCGCCGTCCGCGGTTTTGCTGATGATCTCTACCCCAGGGCGCAGATGGAAGGTATCCCCGTAGGTGGCGTTGTTCAGGCCTGCCAGCTTGTTTTGCACCAGGTTGGTGTTGGCGAGGGCGGCGTTGATAAACGCCGTATTCGCAGGATCGACGACGTTCTTCAGGTAGTCCTGATCAATCACCTGGTAAGGACGCCCATTCGGCGTTTCATCGGTTTTGGTCGGGGCATCGTCATAGGTGATCATGCCGTTGAGGGCGATCGACCGCGCGCCCTGGATCGTCAATTGCCCACTGGCGTCGATGGCGATGTCATTGCCACCCAGGCGCGGCGCGTTGAGTTCCAGGGTGCCGCGTGGGCGCCCGTCGCTGGTCGCCGCGTCGGTGCCATGGCGCAGGTCGATGTGCACGCCATCGGCCAGGGTCAACTGGCCCTGGCCCGAGCTGAGGACTACGGTGGCGCGGTTCGGGGAGTCGATGACCTTGCCGTAGCTGTCCACGCGCACTTGCGTGCCATGGGCATCGAGCACGGCGCTGCCGTCCAGGGTCAGGCCGTTTTTGGCGGCCAGGTTGATGCTGCCGACGCGCTCGCCGCTGGCGTCCACCAGGCCGGTCACGCGCAGGCTGCCGTTGTCGATCGAGACGTTGACACTGTTGGCCTTGACGCCGCTGCCGAGGGTCAAGTCGCCCTGCTTGAGCTGGAAGCTGCGCGCGCCGTAGACCTGGCCCTGATTGAGGCGCTGGTTGAGGGCGGCGAACTGGTCGTTGAGGCTGCCGTTGCCACCCAGGTGCTGGGCCTGGATCTCCACCGCACCGGCCAGGTACGGCACCCGGGTGCCGCCGGCATCGTAGTAACCGCTGCTGCCGGCCACGATCC
>NZ_JBAWDE010000438.1:0-2519 GCF_049590575.1 Pseudomonas sp. | reverse complement strand
GGAAAATCCCCGTCCATTTCTTTTCTTCGCCACGCTGGAATATCTCCCTCCAATGGTCCGAAATATTTCACGGCGTGAAGCGCGCCTCCGTTACGATATTTGATCCACAAATCAATCTGGTTGCCGGTCCCAACTCGGCGCAAAGCCAGATTTACATCAGCAAGGTATGGATCGACGCCATCAAGGATCTCATCCCATGGCGGGTTAATCGGGTCAGAATTCACCAGGGCGATGTTCATTTTTTGGACTTTCATGCCGATCCACAAGTTGATCTGGAGATGAGTGACTTCGAACTCGCCGCCGACAATATGAGCAACAGCGAGGGACTAAAAATTCCGTTACCGGCGACCGTAAAAATCAGCGCACGACCCTTGCTCACTGGAACATTTGCAATGAATCTGGCCGTCAATTTTGATGAACGATTCGCGACCTTCACTCAAAACATTAGCATGGAGCACGTGCCCGCCGCCGGAGCCAATGCCGCCCTGCAAAAATATCTGAAAGTTCAGGTCAAGAGCGGCGAAATCGGCCTCTACGGTGAACTTGCCGGCGACAAGGGAATTTATCACGGTTATGTGAAGCCCTTCTTTTACCGGCTGGAGTTTGAGCCCAAACCTGCCGACAAGGGAAACCCCGGAGCCATTTGGTCGGGAATTCTCAACACGGTGAAGGGACTTTTTGAAAACGATAAGCAGGTAATCGCTACCCAGACTGAAATATCGGGACGGGTGGATCAACCTGATGTCGATGCCGTGAGCGCCATCGCAGGCGTTTTGTGGAACGCCTACATCGAAGCCCTTCGTCCCGGTTTCGATCCAACTCATTCTCCGCCGAAACCCACCGATACCGTCACCACCCCTTTATCCGTATCAACCGAAAAAGAAACAGCCCAACCGTCCCCCGCAGCAAAAAATTAATAAATCTCATACCCACTATCATTATGATGCTCATCCTCCTTATTGTTGTCCTTGTTCTTCTCTTCGGCGGCGGCGGCTATGCTTACCGAGGACACGTCGGCGGCGGTGGCGGACTCGGCCTTGTCCTCGTCATCCTGCTCGTACTTTATTTGCTGGGCTACCTTTGACGCGAACAAGTCGCTCATGGGGTACACACCCCGTAGGCATCCCTCTCATTTGGATTTACTTTGAACTTATGAAACCCCATCTCTGTCTGGTTTTGTCTTTATTTATTGCTGGATGCGGAGCCTTTACCTCGACGGATCTTACGCAAGCCAATCTCGACAAAGTTCATGACGACATGTCTCCGACAGAGGTTCGATCCATTCTGGGCGATCCTGCGGATTCCCAATCCGAATCGATACCAGTCATTGGAGGCACCCAAACGATTTACACCTATCATAGCGACTCTTCCGAAGTGACGATCATATTTAAGAATGATCTTATGAAAGAAAAGCACGGAACATTCAGTCAATAATGAACCCGCCGCAAGCAGCGGGGTATTGGGAAACAATTTCAGATTATGAAAAGAACGCCGCAAGCGGCGGGGAATTAGACCCTATAAGATTGAAAGCAGCGTGCAATCGACGGTGGCGCCGGAAGCGTCTTCAAAATAGGCCCGGACTTCGCTTCAAATCCAGGCTGGTGGAATCTAGTTGTCTAGTTGTTAAACGAACTGCCAGGAAACACCGGGCGAGCCGCTCTTTTTTTCAGCAACTCACCCTTGCCGAATAATTTTCGGCACTCGTCGCGGAGGGGTTTCAAGATCGGAGCGCAGAAAAAAGAGTTTCCCTTGAGCACCTCGCGAACCGCATGGGCCAGAACGTGGGTTGAGGATTGCTTGATGAGGTACCCGGACGCGCCCAATATCACGGCTTGCTTGATGTACTCGGGATCGGGGTGCGCGGAGAGAATAAGCACTCGGGTGGCAGAAGAGTTTGCCATGATCTCCTGGGTGGCCTGCAGCCCGTTCAGCAAGGGCATGGCGATATCCATGACAATGACTTCGGGATGAAGGCTCTTGGTCAGCCGTACGGCTTCACGCCCGTTTTTTGCCTCTCCCACGACCTCGATATCGCCGTCAGACTCAATCAACAATTTCAAGGACTTGCGGAAGCCCGCATGATCCTCCGCCAGGAGAACGGTAATTTGTTTGACGGGTAATGACTCAATGAGTTCTTGCCTTTTCATTTTGTGTAAATGGGTGTCTTACAAATGTCCGACGCGCCTTGGTGAATGGTGGTTCCTACTTAAGGCGGAGTGCCGCATTAAGAACGAAATTGGATGCTTATCATGAAAAAACATAGGACCAAATAACACCCAAAGGATATGGGGTGTTCACCCCATTGGAGAAAGCGAACGAGTGTTGATAGCTTATCGGCGAAGAATCAAAAGGACTCCATGAGCGCCCGACATTACTCGCTAACACATCCAAATCAGTGTATAAAAATCACCGGTAACCGATAATTTAAGAGGTCATCCCGCATGCCGAAAAAGTCCAGCATCCCTCCCAATGCCGCGGAACTGCGTCTTCGTGCCGAAGCCCGGCTTAAAAGACAACCT
>NZ_JBAWDE010000437.1:0-5709 GCF_049590575.1 Pseudomonas sp. | reverse complement strand
CGGTTTACCCGCTCCGTACTACCTGTTTTCGGCCAGCGTGGTTAACGGGGCGCCTAAGATCAACATCAAGATCAAAATCTACAGCACGGCGGCCTGACAGCCGACCTGAGTGGTTGGATCAAAGGCAGTTACGTGTAGGAGCGGGATTGCCGGCGATGCAGACGCCTGGGTTGATCAGTGGTAACCAGTCGATGCCTTCGCAGGCAAGCCAGCTCCCACAGAAAAGCAGATCTGCTTGTGCTGTAGATTTGCTTTCGCTCTGCGCTCTTGATCTGCTTCAACCACTCAAGTCGGCTACCAGGCCGCTGTGCTCTTGCTTTTGATTTTGATCTGAGGCGCCCCGTCAAACACGCTGGCCGAACGCAGGCTTGAATCCGTGGGTAACCCGGCAGGACGCCGGGTTAGCCGCGATGGGCCAAGGATGGCCCATGGCGGCGGCCCACGGATTCAAGCCGGAGCGAGGGCACACCGAGCCGCAGGCGAGGTGCCGAGTGTTGGGGCAAGAGCCTTTTGGTTACTTTTGGGCTCTTTTCAAAAGTGACCCGCTGTAAGAGCGGAACCATACGAAGCCGTTACCGCAGCAACGGATATGTACACAAATCCCCCGATAAAAAAGGCGACCCGAAGGTCGCCTCATTCAACACGGCACTGATCAGAACTCGTGATCAGCATTGTCCGGGTTCAAATCACTGATCCCCAGCTTGCCCGCAGCCGCTTCAATCGACCCCGTCTGCTTGACCAGTGCAGCAATTGCATCACGTACGATCTGGTTGCCCGCATCGTTCCCGGCAGCAATCAACTGGTCGTAGTGCTGACCTTTGGCAGCCTGATCAACCATGACCTGAATCTTCGCTTCAGTGGCCGCAAGGTCCGCTTTCAACGCGGTATCGGCAGCCGGGTCAGCCTTGGCCACCAGCGACGACAGGCTGGCGCCGGTCATCTTGGTGCCGTCGGTACGGGTGTACTCGCCCAGATAGACGTTGCGGATACCCTTGGCGTCGTAGAAGTGCGAGTTGTGGGTGTTGTCGCTGAAGCAGTCCTGCTCGTCTTCCGGCGAGTTGGCTTCCAGGGAAACCTTCATGCGCTCACCGGCCAGTTCGCCCAGGGACAGGCTGCCCATGCCGAACAACATTTTGCGCAGGCCATCGGTGGCAGGTTCTGCCTCCAGGGTGGCGCGGTAGTTGTCTTCGACGTTGGGTTTCCAGTTGCCGACCATCTCCTGCAGGTCGCTGACCAGCAGTTGGGTCACGGCGCTCAGGTAGGCGCGGCGACGCTCGTTGTGGCCACCGGTAGCGCCGTCGCCAGTCAGGTAGTCCGACGCTGGGCGGTTGCCGGCGCCTGGGCCGGTGCCGTTCAGGTCCTGGCCCCAGAGCAGGAATTCGATGGCGTGGTAGCCGGTGGCGACGTTGGCTTCGGAACCGCCCAGCTCATTCAGGCTGGCGAGTTTTTCCGGGGTGATGTCCTTCACGTCGACCTTGTCTTCGCCGACCTGGATTTCGTTGTTGGCGATGATATTGGCGGTTGCGCCCGGGTTGCCCAGGGCGTGTTCGTAGGTTTTGTCGACATAGTCGATCAGGCCTTCGTCCAGCGGCCATGCGTTCACCTGGCCTTCCCAGTCATCAATGATGGTGTTGCCGAAGCGGAACACTTCGCTCTGCAGGTACGGCACGCGCGCGGCGATCCAGGCCGTACGAGCGGCCTTCAAGGTTTCGTCGTTCGGCTTGGCGAGGAAGGCGTCGATTGCAGTTTGCAGGGTTTTTGCAGTGGACTCGGCGTCGCTGTACACCGCGAACACCATGTCTGCGTAATGCGCGACCACGGCCTTGGCGGCAGCTTCGTCGACCTGGCCGGCAGGGGTGGCAGCCGCGGGTGCGGTAGTGCTGGCGGCCGGGGTCGGCGCCTGAGGTGCTGCGGCCTTGTCTTTACCTTCGCCGCAACCGGCGAGAGAAATGGCAATGGCCAGCAGACTGGCGGTGGCCAGGGGCATACGAATCATGGCGAACATCCTGCTTCGGTTGTTGATAGGGCGCGCGGGGGGAGCGCAAAAAAGCTGCGACATAATGCGAAAGATTTGCATTTTGTGTAAAGGGTTATACGCGGGAAATATTTTGTATTGTTTGGCGGTGTCAGAGAATCGCAGCGTTATTGCGCTCCGACTGCTTCAAGAAAACAGCCAACTCCCGCGCCGGCAGGGGTTTGCTGTAGTGGTAGCCCTGACCTTCGTGGCAGCCCTCGGAGATGATGTAGGCCTCTTGCTCGGCGGTTTCCACGCCCTCGGCGATCACCTGCATGCCGAGGCTTTTACCCAGTTGGATGATCGCCCGCACGATGGTCGCATCGTCGTCATCGTCGAGCAGGTCCTGGACGAAGCTCTTGTCGATCTTGATTTTGTCCAGCGGCAGGCTTTTCAGGTAGCTCAGGGATGAATAGCCGGTGCCGAAGTCATCAATGGCGATCAATGCACCGGACCGGCGCAGGCTCAGCAGGTGCTGGGCGGCGGTGCTGATGTCTTCCATCAGGCCGGTTTCGGTGACTTCCAGCTCCAGGCTGCGCGGCGGCAAGCGGTAGATCTGCATCAGGTTGTTGACCACCCGCGGCAACTCGGTGTGGTGCAACTGCACGGTGGACAGGTTGACCGCCATGCGCAGGTCGGTGAAACCCTGGTCGTGCCATTCACGTAATTGTCGACAGGCCTGGTCCAGTACCCATTCGCCAATCGGAATAATCGTGCCGTTCTGTTCCGCCAGCGGGATAAACAGGTCGGGCGGCACCAGACCGTGTTCCGGGTGTTGCCAGCGAATCAGTGCTTCCACGCCGACCACGCGGTGGTCGCGGTAGCTGATCTGTGGCTGGTACACCAAGTGGAATTGATTGCGGCTGAGGGCCTCGCGCAGGTCTTTTTCCAGTTCGCGACGGCGGCGCATTTCGCTGTCGACACTGGCGATATAGAACTGGTAACGGTTGCGCGAGCGGCTCTTGGCCAGGGTCATGGTCTGTTCGGCTTTTTGCAGCAGCTTCTCGGTGCTGTCGCCATCTTCGGGGAACAAAGTGATGCCGATGGTGGCGCGCAGGCGGATTTCCTCGTGGTCGAGGGCGAACTCCGCCTCCAGGTCATCCAGGATACTTTGCGCCAATTCAGCCGCTTCGTAGGGCTGGTCGATATCGGCCTGCACCAGGGCGAACTGGTCGCCACCCAGGCGTGCCAAGGCGCCGAGGCGGCCGCTGTGGGCGCGCAGGCGGTCGGCCAGGGCCAGCAGCAATTTGTCGCCGGCCTGGTAAGTGAACTGCTCGTTGACGCTTTTGAAATCATCCAGCCCCACGCACAGCACCGCCACACGGCGCTGTCGGCGGCCGGCGTCGGTCAGGATCTTGTCCAGTTGCTCCTGCAGTTTCTGACGGTTCGGCAGGCCGGTGAGGAAGTCGTACTGGGCCATGCGCAGCAGGCTGCTTTCGGCTTCGTGGCGCAGGTGGGTATTGCGTTCGATGGATTCGAGCAACTGGTTGGCGGTATTGATCCACAGACCCAGCTCGTTGCGTTCATGCCCCTTGAGCAGCGGGATCTTGTGCTCGCTGGGCCGGTCGGGGTTGATCGAGGTCAGGTGTTCGATAATTCGCGACAGCGGTTTGGTCAGCAGCCAGTGATAGACCAGGTACAGCACCAGGCCCATGGCCAGGGCGCGCAGCACCCCGGAAATAAAGATGATCACTGAGTTGACGATAAACCCCTGGCCGTAGGTGGCCGTGTCGAGGGTGATGCTCAGGTCGCCGTAATACTCGCTGTAAGGGCCTTTGCCGACCAGGGGCGTGGTGAAGGTGCGTTCCTGGCCGAGAATCAGGTCGGTCAACCAGCGGCTGGGGGCTTGCTGCAGCGCGCGGCTTTTCTCCGCCAGCATGGTTTCGTTGGGATGCCCGATGGACGCCATGCGCACCGCATCGTCCTGAAACAGACCCTCAATCACTTGCATCCCCATCTCGCGGTCCAGGCTGTAGACGGCCTGGGTCGAGGGTTCGCGAAACATGTCGAGGATGCGCTGGGCATCACCGGCCACGGCCTGGCGCGTCTTGTAGGCATCAAAGACGATCTGCGCCACGCTCAGCGCTACGCCCACGATCAATGCCGACAGGAGCACAACCCGTAGCAACTTCACCGACAAGCTGTTCTTGAGTTCCAGCTTCAAAGGGGCATTCCTTGTTCCGTGCGGGTAACCTCAATATGCCATGAGTATTGGCAATCTGGTGATGGCAGTCAAAGGAACATTAGGGCATCGGCTGGTTTGGCAGGGAACTTGAGCGGGGGGCTGAAACGGGGGGCTACGGCGGGAAGGGCAGACGGATGAGGAGTCCGCCTGCCTGAGACTGCTCCGCGAGGGCATGCATCGCTTCGGGAGCGATCTTTATTTCTCTATCAAGCGTTGGTAGTGATACTAATGTTGGTTTGCGAATGATTACCGTACTGCATTCGCCTGTTGTTGTGAAAATCCTGGTCCGCGATTTTGTTCCCCTCGCCATCTTTGTTCTGGTCACCTTGCTTGGCCAAAGCTTTGACGACTTCGGTAACCAATTTGACTATTGAGTTAATCACGTCATTACCACCGCCAGCGCCGCCCGCACCACCAGCACCACCAGCACCACCGGCGCCACCAGGCATCAAAACTATAGTCATTGTTACTTCTCCGACAAGTTAGAGAGGTGAATTCCTCACGCGACTTAAGTGGTTGGCGCCTCTTATCCAGTTCCAGTGTCGGCAAAGATTATTAGCGCCCATAAAAAAGCCCGACAATCGCCGGGCTCTTTTTGACTGCAAGCGTTGCTTAGGCAGTGAAGGTCTTGCCTTCGAACTGCTCAGCCACGAACTTCCAGTTGACCAGGTTCCAGAACGCTTCCACGTACTTTGGACGCACGTTGCGGTAGTCGATGTAGTAGGCGTGTTCCCAGACGTCGCAGGTCAGCAGCGGGGTGTCGCCGTTGGTCAGCGGGTTGCCGGCGCCGATGGTGCTGGCTAGGGCCAGGGAACCGTCAGCCTTTTTCACCAGCCAGCCCCAACCGGAACCGAAGGTGCCGACGGACGTCTTGGTGAACTCTTCCTTGAACTTGTCGAACGAACCGAAGGCTGTGTTGATGGCTTCAGCCAGTGCGCCGGTCGGTTGGCCGCCGGCGTTTGGCGCCAGGCAGTTCCAGTAGAAGGTGTGGTTCCAGACCTGGGCGGCGTTGTTGAAAATGCCACCCGAAGAGGATTTGACGATCTCTTCCAGGGTCTTGCCTTCGAACTCGGTGCCTGGCACCAGGTTGTTCAGGTTCACGACATAGGTGTTGTGGTGCTTGTCGTGGTGATACTCCAGGGTTTCCTTGGAGATGTGCGGCTGCAGGGCATCGTGTGCGTAGGGCAGCGGCGGCAATTCGAAAGCCATGATGATTCTCCTAATCAGGTCAGTTGCGGTGAGCGCAAGGCCGATCACGGGCGGCCAAACAAGCGCCGGGGAGTTTGTACTCTTTGCGGCGCAGGGTCCGGATCATAGCACCGGGGGTGCGGCATAACCACGCAACAACTGTGTGGGATAGAGGTTCCAGAGCGTTTTGGAATATTCCTCACGCACTGATCAATTGATAGGCCACGCTGAACATCATCACCGCTACCAGCAGGTCGAGCAGGCGCCAGGTGGCCGGGCGCGCCAGCCAGGGTGCCAGCCACGCCGCGCCGAGCGCCAGTGT
>NZ_JBAWDE010000436.1:0-4640 GCF_049590575.1 Pseudomonas sp. | reverse complement strand
AGCCAGCGCCGACGCCCGTTGCGTCGCCCGCTCCCCATGACCCTACATTGCCGCCGCGAGCCCCATGAGCGCTGATAAACCGGAAAACGACCAGCACATGCCGCTGGTCTCGCACCTCACCGAGCTGCGTACCCGCCTGCTGCGGTGCGTGGCGGCGATCTTCATTATTTTTGCCGGGCTGTTCGCCTTCACCCAGCAGATCTACACCTTCGTCTCGACACCGCTGCGCCAGTACCTGCCGGCCGGCGCGACGATGATCGCCACCGATGTGTCATCGCCGTTCCTCACGCCGTTGAAGCTGACGATGATGGTGTCGCTGTTCCTGGCGATCCCGGTGATCCTGCACCAGATCTGGGGCTTTATTGCGCCGGGCCTGTACAAGCATGAAAAACGCATCGCCGTGCCGCTGCTGGTGTCGAGCATCCTGCTGTTCTACACCGGCATGGCCTTCGCCTACTTCCTGGTGTTCCCGCTGATCTTCAAGTTCTTCGCCGCCGCCACCCCGGCCGGTGTGGAAATGATGACCGACATCACCAGCTACCTCGACTTCGTGATGACGCTGTTCTTCGCCTTTGGCGTGGCCTTCGAAATCCCGGTGGCCGTGGTGCTGCTGGTGTGGATCGGCGTGGTCGACGTGAAGTACCTGAAGAAGATCCGCCCGTACGTGATCATCGGCTGCTTTGTGGTCGGCATGATCCTCACGCCGCCGGATATCTTCTCGCAGACCTTGCTGGCCGTGCCGATGTGGATGCTGTTCGAGATCGGCATCCTGTTCAGCAGCCTGATCACCAAGCGTGGCGAACACCCGGATGACCAGACCGCCGACGACGAACAGCCGCCAGCGACTCAGCCGTGAACCTGCTGCTGCTTGAAGAGGCCGATTTTATTGCGGCCGACCGCGTGGTCCTGCGCGACCGTCGCCTGGTGCATATGCAGGAAGTCCACCGCGCTGCGGTGGGCGATACGCTGCGGGTAGGCCGCCTCGGCGGGTTGATGGGCAACGCGCAACTGCTGCGCCTGGACACCGGCGAAGCCGAGCTGCAAGTGAGCTTCGACCTGCCGCCCCCGGCCAAACTGCCCCTGACGTTACTGCTGGCTCTGCCGCGCCCAAAGATGCTGCGCCGGGTGCTGCAAACCGTGGCGGCCATGGGCGTGCCCAAGGTGGTGTTGGTCAACAGCTACCGGGTGGAAAAAAGCTTCTGGCAAACCCCCTTCCTGGAGCCCGAGGCCGTTCGCGAGCAACTGATCCTCGGTCTGGAGCAAGCACGTGACACTGTGCTGCCCGAGATCATTATCGAAAAGCGCTTCAAGCCATTCGTCGAAGACCGCCTGCCGGCCATGACCGACGGCACCCTGGGGCTGATCGGCCATCCGGGCGACTACCCGGCGTGCCCGCGCGGCCTGGACGAGCCGGTGACCCTGGCGATCGGCCCGGAAGGCGGCTGGATCCCCTATGAGGTCGACCTGCTGACCAAAGCCGGCCTGCAGCCGGTACAGCTCGGCGCCCGCATCCTGCGGGTTGAAACCGCCGTCACCGCCCTGCTCGCCCGACTGTTCTAAACCCAAGCCCCCTCCCACATGCATGCAGCTTCGCTACAGAATCCCGCATGCGGGCCGATAACCCCGGAATAAGTCCAAGCCTTGTTCCAGGGGAGTTCGCAGCATGTATCGTTGGTTAGCCGAAAAGCTGGGGAATGTCAGCGTAAAAACCAAACTGGGCGTCGGCTTTGGTCTGGTCTTGCTGCTCACATTAATGATCACCGTCACCGGCTGGACCGGCCTGGGCGATGTGATCGGTCGGGGGGACAAGCTGGGCTACATCTCCAGCCTCAGCGGGTTGGCCAAAGACCTGCGCCTGGCGCGCCTGGACTATGAGATGCGCCGTGGCGAACAAGGCCCTGCGGAAGTCAACGACCTCATAGCTAAGCTCGAAAGCGGCCTGAAAACAGCCGACGCCATGATTGATCAGCCTGCCGACAACTTGCTGGTCGATCAACAGCTGACTGCAATCGATCAATACAAGCGCGCCTTCAACGATATGGTGCAAGCCGGTGCCAATCGCGAAAACGCTCGCAGCAAGCTGGGCGACACCGCCGACAACGCGGTGCTCAAGGTCGGTGAAATCGAGAAAGCCCTGCTGCAAGGCGACAGCGTCACCCAGTTCAATAGCGTGGTCGACCTGAGCAAGCTGATTCAACAAGCGCGGTTCCAGGTGCGCGGCTACACCTACAGCGGCAAGGTCGAGGCGGAACAACCGGCCTTGGACGCCATCGATAACGCCCTGAAAAAAATCAGCGCACTCACCGGCCAGTTGCCGGAGCAATACACGACCAACCTGCAGCAGGCCAGCGTGTCGCTGCAAGCCTACCGCGCCGCAGTCAGCCAATACCGCGACTCGCAGATAGCCAGTGCCGCGGCGATGAAAAAGATGGGCGAGCAAGGCGATACCCTGCTCGACCGCAGTAATAAACTGACGACCTCGCAAACCGCCGTGCGCGACACCGATGCCGCGCATGCCAAACAACTGTTGCTGCTGGCCACCGCGTTGGCGCTGACCTTCGGCATCCTCGCCGCCTGGGCCATCACCCGCCAGATCACCATTCCGCTGAACCAAACGCTTCAAGTCGCCGAACGCGTGGCCTCCGGCGACCTCAGCCACAACCTGACCTCATTGCGCCAGGATGAACTGGGCCAACTGCAACGCGCCATGCAAAGTATGAGCGTGGGCCTGCGTGAACTGATCGGCGGCATCAGCGACGGCGTCACCCAGATCGCCAGCGCCGCCGAGCAACTGTCGGCCGTGACCGAACAGACCAGCGCCGGGGTCAACAGCCAGAAGGTCGAGACCGACCAAGTGGCCACCGCCATGAATGAAATGGCCGCCACCGTGCAGGAAGTGGCGCGTAACGCCGAAGAAGCCTCCGAAGCCGCCGTGGCCGCCGACCAGCAGGCCCGTGAGGGCGACAAGGTGGTGGGTGAAGCCATCGCCCAGATCGAACGCCTGGCCACCGAGGTGGGCAATTCCACCGTCGCCATGGGCGACCTGAAGCGCGAAAGCGACAAGATCGGCAGCGTGCTCGACGTGATCAAGTCCGTGGCCCAGCAAACCAACCTGCTGGCCCTCAACGCCGCGATTGAAGCGGCGCGTGCCGGTGAAGCCGGGCGTGGTTTTGCGGTGGTGGCCGATGAGGTACGCAGCCTGGCGCAGCGCACCCAGAAGTCCACCGAAGAGATCGAAGAGCTGATTGTCGGCCTGCAAAGCGGTACCCAACAGGTGGCGACCATCATGGACAACAGCCGCAGCCTCACCGACAGCAGCGTCGAGCTGACCCGCCGGGCCGGTAGTGCCTTGGGCAACATCACCCGCACGGTCTCGACCATCCAGGCGATGAACTCCCAGATCGCCACCGCCGCCGAGCAGCAAAGCGCCGTGGCCGAAGAGATCAACCGCAGTGTGTTGAATGTGCGCGACGTCTCCGAGCAAACCTCCGCCGCCAGCGAAGAAACCGCCGCGTCGAGTGCCGAGCTGGCTCGCCTGGGTATTTACCTACAAACCCTGGTAGGCCGCTTCAAGGTTTGAGCCCCGCGTGGCGGCCATCATGGCCGCCACCCTGTGAATTTGTGAAATTTCCTACGCGTTTATCAGGTCGTGAATGACACACCTGGCGCCGAATAAAAGTAGCGTTTCATTTCCCCTGACCCGTGTCAGCCGGACTCCCGAAACGCTCCTTTTGATTCGTTGGAGGTTCACCATGTTTCGTCCACTGACCCGCCTGCTGGGCAACACCAGCGTCACCCTCAAACTGGCGCTGGGCTTTGCCCTGGTGCTCAGCCTTTGCCTCGTCATCGCGGCAACGGGCTGGCAAGCGTTGAACGCATCACTTAATCGCTCACAAAAACTCACGATTCTTTCGCAATTGGCCGTCGTCGGCGAAGAATTGCGCGCCGATCGCATTGTGTATCGAACCCTGAACGACCCGGCGAGCCTGGCCAAAGTTGGCCTGCATATGGAGAAAATTGACCGCCTGCTGGAGGATCTTTCGCCGCGTTTTACCGATCCGATCAACCAACAGCAATTGCAGGAGTCGCGTCGCTTTGTCGCGAATTTTAAAAGCGCCTTGGGCGGCCTGGAGGGCTTGATCAAACAACGCGAAAGCGCCCGCGAACAGCTCAAGCGCAGTTCGGTGCTGAGCAGCGACAGCCTGTCGGAACTGGCCAGCAACCTGCCCGACCAAGATGACGAAAAGGCGCTGGACGCCGTAGAACAACTGCGCCAGGCAATGGAACAAGCCGAAGACCGCGCCCAGAGCCCCGCCTGGGCTGCCGAATCGCTTGAGGCCTACGCGAATGCGCTGAACGACGCGCTGCCGGCCCTCGACGGCGCTCAAGCCGTTGTCGGCAAGCTGCCGGTTGACGCCAGCGCGCTGAAAAATGTGCTGCTGGACTATCGGACTCAGCTGACAAGCCTCAAGGATGCCCAGCTCAGCACCGAGGCGACTCAAAACCAGCTTGAGCAGTGGCTGGACAAGTTGCTGCAAGAAAGCGACCTGCTGAGCCAGGACCAGACCGCCAAGCGCGACCGGGACGCGAGCTTCGCCCGCACGCTGCTGCTGAGCATCACCGCCGCGGCCCTGTTGCTC
>NZ_JBAWDE010000435.1:0-9035 GCF_049590575.1 Pseudomonas sp. | reverse complement strand
GGCTTGCACCGGCGGCTCGCCGACCGCCGGCGCGAACATCCAACGCCAGGCCGCCAGCGGCCAGCGCATGCTCAAGGGCCACGGAATATCGCTGTCCTTGTTCGCTTGCGCGACCGGTTCAACGCCTTTCATGAAGTACGCATATAACGCCTGCATGTCGCCGTCGCTGACACGTGCGTAGGACGGATACGGCATCGCCGGGTAAAGCGTACTACCGTTCTTGGCGACGCCATGGCGCACGGCCTTGTCGAAGTCTTCGAAGCTGTAGTCACCCAGGCCGGTGTTCTTGTCCGGGGTGATGTTAGTGGAGTAGATCACCCCGATCGGGGTCTCCATCGGTAGGCCACCGGCGAACGGCTTGCCGTCCTTGGCGGTGTGGCAGGCCACGCAGTCTCCGGCGCGGGCCAGGTATTCGCCCTGCTTGACCAGGTCGGTTTCGGCGGCGCTCACCGAGCAGCTGCTGAACAGGGCGAAGGTGGCGATAACAAATGCTTTCATGGTCATCGCTCCTTATGCCTGAACCAGTGGGCCGGGGTTTTTCAGGTACTGCTCGCGGATCGCGCGGGCCGACCAATAAGTCAACGCCGCCACCAGGCCAGTAGGGTTGTAGCCCAGACCTTGTGGGAAAGCGGACGCGCCCGGGACAAACACGTTGTGTACATCCCAGCTCTGCAGATAACGGTTCAACGCACTGGTTTTCGGGTCGGTGCCCATGATCGCGCCACCGTTGAGGTGGGTGGTCTGGTAGGACGCCGTGTTGAAGTGCTCACCAACCTTTTTGCCGAGCACGGCAATGGCCTTTGGGTTCATCGCCTCGGCGACCTTGCCCATTTTTTCCATCATGAAGCGGTTCATCTTGATGTCGTTTTCCTGCCAGTCGAACGTCATACGCAGCAGCGGCAGGCCGTAGGCATCGCGGTAAACCGGGTCCAGATCCAAGTAGTTGCCCCGGTAGGATTGATGCGCACCGTGGGAGTCCATCGACACCTGGTGCGTGTAGTAATCGGCCGTGGCGCGCTTCCAGGCGCTGCCCCAGGCCGGCGTGCCAGGCGGGTTGGACGTACCCGCAATCGGCCGGCTGCCGGCCTGGTTGACCCACATCGGCGAGCCGCCCACAAAGCCGTGCGGCCCGTGGTCGAAGTTGTCCGCGTTGAAGTCATCGATGGCCACGCCATTGCCGCCCGCACCGATGAAGTTGTTGGTGTGGGTGTCCTTGTCGAAGAACGCCTTGATGGTGCCCATGTTTTGGTAGGCGAAGTTCCGGCCCACCACGCCCTCATTGGTAATCGGGTCGTAGGGCTTGCCGATGCCCGACAGCAGCATCAGGCGCACGTTGTTGAACTGGAAGGAACCGATGATCACCAGGTCCGCCGGCTGCTCGCATTCGCGGCCCTGAGCGTCGATGTAGGTCACGCCGGTGGCCTTGCTCTTGGTGCTGTCGAGGTTGACCTTGAGCACGTGGGAATTGGGCCGCAGCTCGAAATTCGGCACCTGGCGCAGCGCCGGCAGAATGTTCACGTTCGGCGAGGCTTTGGAATACATGTAGCAAACATAGCCGCTGCAAAAGCCGCAGAAATTGCACGGGCCCATCTGTGCGCCGTAGGGGTTGGTATACGGTCCCGAGGTATTCGCTGACGGCAAGTTGTAGGGTTTGTAGCCTACGTCCGTAGCCGCTTTCTGAAACAGCTGTGCGGAGACGGTGTTTTTCTGCGACTCCAACGGGAACGGGTTTGAGCGATCGGGCGCATACGGGTTGCCGCCACGGCCTTCACCCACCAACTGACCTTTTACGGTCCAGGCTTGGCCGGAGGTGCCGAAGACTTTTTCCGCGTAATCGAAAAACGGCTCCAGCTCTTCATAGCTGACGCCAAAGTCCTGGATGGTCATGTCTTTGGGGATGAAGTTTTTGCCGTAGCGCTCTTCATAGTGGCTGCGCATGCGCAACTCGATAGGGTCGACACGAAAGTGCACGCCCGACCAGTGCAGGCCCGCGCCGCCCACGCCATTGCCCGGCAGAAACGCACCCAACTGACGGTTGGGCAGGGCGACGTCATTCACGCTATGGCGAATCGTCACCGTCTCTTTGGAGATGTCCTGAAAGAGTTTTTTACGCACGCTGTAGGTCAGTTCGTCGATGACCTGGGGATAGTTGCCGTCCGGGTAGGTGTCCTGCATCGGGCCGCGCTCCAGCGCTACCACGTTCAGGCCAGCTTCCGTCAGTTCCTTGGCCATGATCGCGCCGGTCCAGCCGAAGCCCACGATCACCGCATCCACTTTCTTCATGATGGTCGCCACGTTTATGCCCTCTCGCCGCGAATGGAAACAGCCGGGAAGGGGTATTGCTCGTTGCGTTCAACCCAGTCCATGAAATCGGCGCGGGCGCCGGGGAAGCCAATCATGGTCCAGCCGACCATGCCTTTGTTGCCGCCGTGGATCGGGTCGCAAAAGAACCCTTCCTTGGTGTTTTGCAGCAGCAGGTTGAAAAAGATCTTCGGTGGCACCGAGGCAAAATGCGCGCTGACTTCACTGCCGCCAGCCTCCAGACGATGGAGCATATCTTCCTGGGTAGCGCTGTCTTGCGCAGCAAAAGCTTTACCGTTGAACGCCTTCGACCATGCATCCGTGGCGGCGATGCCCAGGCGATAGATGTCCTTGGGCACCAATTTGCTTTGCCAGCCCATCTCCGGCGCGGCATCAGCGTTGAACGGACCTTGCATGAACCACAGGGCACCGCTGGCATACGGCGTGTTCATCTGGCGGTCGATGTATTCCGGCGCGCCGGCCTCCAGGGCGCCGGGGCCTTGGGCATCGGCGGGAATCAGGCGTGCGACGGCGGCGTTGATAAACGCCCACTCTTCGGCGGTGAAATACGTCGGTTCGTAGGCTTTGTCACTGACGGCTGGCGTGGCCGGGGCGGCCTGGGCCGGTTCCGGCGTGGCCATCAGCATCGAGCCGCCAAGGCCGGTGCTGGCAACCGTGACCACCGGGATCAAGGTCAAGGATTTGCGTAAAAAGTCACGCCGGGGGTTGTCTTGATCTTGATCAGACATGGTGGCACCTCATCATGTGGTCACGGGTTTGGCAGTCGCTTCTGGTGAGCGGCTTGGCGTTGATCGAAGCAAGTTGGATCCAATAGATCCGAGGAGGTAGAACGCAGCGGCAATCAATAGTTACAAATGATAGCAGGCTAAGCATGCAGAGAATCGATTCAGCGACCTAAGTCGAATAAATCCGCGCAAAAAAAGGGGAGGGGGCTTACTCCCGATGGCGGTGGTCAGCCAACACATTGTGTTGACTGACACCGCGCTATCGGGGGCAAGCCCCCTCCCACATTTGGACTGAGTAAGACGATTAGTCTTTTTTCAACTTGGGGTTGGGAAAGAACTGCACCGCCTGCACCTTGGGGTCCGCCGGCGCTTTCAACGCCGAGGTGTTGACCCGCGTGCCCAATTCCTTGGGCACCGACAACCCCTGGTCATTCAGCGTGTCGGTGTAACCGCAGGCCACGCACTCGCGGTGCGGCACGTTGTCTTCGCTCCACATCTTCAACTTGTCCGGCTCGCTGCACGCCGGGCAAACCGCCCCGGCGATAAACTGCTTTTTGGTGATCACAGGCCCTTCGCTCATGCTGCCGCGTCCTCACTCAGGCCGCTGTGGCGCAAGAGTGCGTCAATCGACGGCGCACGTCCGCGGAAGTCGACGAACAGCACCATCGGCGCCTGCGAGCCGCCGCGTGCCAGGATGGCTTCGCGGAACGCGCGGCCGGTTTCGGCGTTCAGCACGCCGTCTTCTTCAAACTTGGAGAAGGCATCCGCCGACAGCACTTCCGCCCACTTATAGCTGTAGTAACCCGCCGCATAACCGCCAGCGAAGATGTGCGCAAAGCTGTTGGGGAAGCGGTTGTACGCCGGTGGACGCATCACCGAGACTTCATCGCGCACGCCTTCGAGCACCTGCGCCACGCTGCGGCCGTCGCCATGGGTGGCATGCATTTCAAAATCGAACAGCGAGAATTCCAGCTGGCGCACCATCATCAGGCCGGACTGGAAGTTTTTCGCCGCGAGCATTTTTTCCAGCAGGTCCTGGGGCAGCGGCTCGCCGGTTTCGTAATGGCCGGAGATCAGCGCCAGGCCTTCCGGCTCCCAGCACCAGTTCTCCATGAACTGGCTCGGCAGTTCCACCGCATCCCAGGCCACGCCGTTGATGCCGGACACGCCAGCGTGCTCGACGCGGGTGAGCAAGTGATGCAGGCCGTGGCCGAATTCGTGGAACAACGTTGTCACTTCATCGTGGGTCAGCAGCGCAGGCTTGCCGCTGTCGGCGGGGGTGAAGTTGCACACCAGGTTGGCCACCGGGCTTTGCAGCACCCCATCGACGGTGCGGCGACGGTCGCGCGCGCCGTCCATCCAGGCACCGCCGCGCTTGTTGGCGCGGGCGTACAGGTCAAAGAAGAAGCGCCCGACGTGCTGGCCGTTTTCCTTGATTTCAAACAGGCGAACGTCCGGGTGCCAGGTGTCGAAGCCTTTCTGCTCGGCGATCTCGATGCCATACAGGCGCTGCACGATGGCGAACAGCCCGCCGAGCACTTTGTCGATCGGGAAGTAGGCGCGCAGGGCTTCCTGAGACACGCTGTAACGTTGCTCACGGAGTTTTTCGCCGTAGAAACCGCTGTCCCAGCTTTGCAGGTCGGCGCAGCCTTGTTCCGCGGCGTAGGCCTTGAGCTGTTGCAGGTCCTGGGTGGCGAACGGCTTGCTGCGCTTGGCCAGGTCGCGCAGGAAGCTCAGCACCTGATCGCTGGACTCGGCCATTTTGGTGGCCAGGCTCAGCTCGGCGAACGAGGCGAAGCCCAGCAGTTGGGCGAGTTCCTGACGCAGGTCGAGGATCTGTTCCATCACCGGGCCGTTATCGTTCTGACCGGCATTCGGGCCTTGGTCCGACGCACGGGTGCAGTAGGCTGCGTAGATTTCCTCACGCAGGGCGCGGTCCTGGGCGTAGGTCATCACCGCGTAGTAGCTGGGGAATTCCAGGGTAATCAGCCAGCCATCGAGGCCTTTGGCTTGCGCGGCGGCGGCCATTTGCGCCTTGGCCGAGTCGGTCAGGCCGGCGAGGGTGGCTTCATCGGTGACGTGTTTGGTCCAGGCCTGGGTGGCGTCCAGCAGCTGGTTGGAGAATTTGCTGCCCAGCTCGGACAGCTTGCTTTGCACTTCGGCGTAGCGTTTTTGCTGCTCGGGCGGCAAATCGATACCCGACAGGCGGAAGTCACGCAGCGAATGTTCCAGAATGGTTTTTTGCGCCACGTCGAAACCGGCGGCTTCCGGGCTGTTGGCCAGGGCTTCGAAGGCCTGGAACAGCGCGCGGTTCTGGCCCATTTCGGTGGAGTAGGCGCTCAACGCGGGCAGGCAAGCCTCATAGGCTTCGCGCAATTCGGCGCTGTTGCACACGGCGTTGAGGTGGCTGACCGGGCTCCAGGCGGCGCCCAGGCGGTCATTCAGTTCGTCCATGGCCAGCACCAGCCCGGCCCATGTCGGATTTTTACCCTGGCTTTGCAGGATGCCTTCGATGGCGACGCGGTTGTCGGCGAGGATCTGTTCGATGGCCGGCTGCACGTGCTCGGCACGGATCGCCGAAAACGGCGGCAGGTCGTAGGACTGCAGAAGCGGGTTGTTCGCGCTCACGGTGGGCACCTTGGCTGAAGAATCATGTAAGAACAAAGATGGGGCCATCTTAATTACAATCAACTCCCACCGCAGCTATCAGCAGAAGAGAGAGAAGCTATCGTGACCCTTCGCACCTATCAGAACCACACGCCATCCCTGGACGCCGGGGCTTTTGTCGATATTTCGGCGGTGGTGATCGGCGATGTCGAAATCGGCACCGACAGCTCGGTCTGGCCGCTGACCGTGATTCGCGGCGACATGCACCGCATCCGTATCGGTGCCCGCACCAGCGTGCAGGACGGCTGCGTGCTGCACATCACCCATGCCGGGCCGTTCAACCCTGACGGTTTCCCACTGCTGATCGGCGACGACGTGACTATCGCCCACAAGGTCATGCTGCATGGCTGCACGGTGGGCAACCGCATCCTGATCGGCATGGGCAGCATCGTGATGGACGGCGCCGTGGTGGAAGACGACGTGATCATCGGCGCCGGCAGCCTGGTGCCGCCGGGCAAGAAGCTCGAAAGCGGCTTCCTGTATGTCGGCAGCCCGGTTAAACAAGTCCGCGCGCTGACTGACAAGGAACGCGCGTTTTTCACCTACAGCGCCGCGAACTACGTGAAGCTCAAAGACCTGCACCTGGCGGAAGGATTCGACCGATGACTCTGAACTACCCCACCGTCCTGTTCGACCTGGATGGCACCCTCACCGACCCTCGCGAGGGCATTACCCGCTCGATCCAGTACGCCCTCGGCAAGCTGGGTATCGACGAGCCGGACCTGACCAAGCTCGAGCACTTCATCGGCCCGCCGTTGCTGCAAGCCTTCATGCAGTTTTACGACTTCGATGAAGCCACGGCCTGGGAGGCAGTGAATTTCTACCGTGAGCGCTTCAAAGTCACCGGGCTGTACGAAAACCGCGTGTTCGACGGCGTGATGCCGTTGCTCGAAGACTTGAACGGCCAGGGCCGCCAGCTGTATGTCGCGACGTCCAAGCCGTGGGTGTTTGCCCGCGAGATTGCGCGGCATTTCGATTTTGCCAGGCACTTCAAGGTGATCTACGGCAGTGAGCTGGATGGCACGCGCACCAACAAGGTCGAGCTGATCGCGCACTTGATCAGCGAAGAAGGCCTGGACCCGGCCACCACCTTGATGATTGGTGACCGCAAGCATGACCTGATCGGCGCCCGCAGCAATGGCGTGGATGCGGCGGCGGTGGGGTATGGGTTTGGCAGTTTCGAAGAGCTGAATGCCGAGGCGCCGACCTGGCATTTCGAGACGTTGGCGCAGATGCATCAGGCGTTTTTGCAGCGCGCCTGAAATCTTTCGGGGGCAAGCCCCTCCCACAATTTGACCGTGTACACCGGTCAGTGTGGGAGGGGGCTTGCCCCCGATGAGGGCCTACCGGCCAACCCCCTCCAACTGCCTCAACGCCGCTTTACGCTGTGCCAACGGCAACCCGCCCATCTTCTCCACCGCTGCGTAAAACTTCACCCAATCCCCACCTTCCTGCGCGAACAACGCCGCAAACGCCGGCACCCATTGGTCATACAGCCCAAACGGCAGCAACCGCGCATTGTTCATCGGCTGGTTGATCCAGGCATCGTAACGCTTGTCACCGCCCCACTGGCTATCCCGCAGCTGGCGATAGTCACTGCGCAAGCGCTCAAATTGCGCCGCCTTGGCCTGGCGCATCACATCAGCGGCCAACGGCTGTGCGTACAGCACTTCGAGGCGTTTACGGGTATCGAGGATCAACCGGATAAACTGGTCACGCTGCTGCGCCAGCGCATCGCTGAGTGGCGCCAGGCCACGGGCCGCACGCCATTGGCGGGTGCCTTCCTGTTCGACGAAATTGGCAAACGACTCGTTGAACTCGGTGTCGTCCTTCACATAGAAACGTTGGTGCGCCAACTCATGAAAAATCAACGTGGCCAGGCGCTCGTCACCCCAGTGCATCATCGAATTCATGATCGGGTCATTGAACCAGCCGAGGGTGGAATAGGCCTCGACGCCACCGACCGACACATCCATGCCCCGTTGTTTCAACAGTGCCGCCTCACCGCGGGCCGCGCCCTGCTGGTAATAGCCGCGATAGGCCACACAGCCGGCGATGGGGAAGCAATGCGTCTCGGGTGCCAGGGAAAATTCCCGCGTGGCAAACAGGTTCCAGACCACGTAAGGCCGGCCGATGTCGGCATACAACCTGTAACTCTGGTTGTCGGGAAGGTGCAGGTGCTCAGTGGCGAACGCCCGCGCTTTCTGCGATTGCGCCAAGTGATCACGCAATGCCTGCGGCCGCGAGGGGTCGGCGATAACCTCGGAAACCGGCTCCCGGGCCCGCAGCAACTGCCACTGGCCGCTGGCTAACTGGCTGTAATAACTGACACTGGAGCAGCCGCTGAGCAGCACAACCATTAACCCTGGAAGAAAACGCCTGACCATGCCTCGACTACCCCTGGGTTATTTATTCGCCAGACTATCCCGATCACACGGAATTTTTCCATGGCACAGCGTGTTTATACTCATAGGGAGTCTGCTGCCACTGTCGCCAGGCTCTATTCCTCCCCTCCGCCGAGTGCCCGCCATGCGCCAGCTCTTGCTACCCGTGACCGCGTTGTTTCTCAGCGCCTGTGCTTCCACGCCCATCCCTGCGGTCGACCCACACCAGGCCTGGGTCGATTTCGCCACCCCCACACCGGGCGCCAAACTGGTGATGGCTCAGCGTCTAGACGGCAAGAATCTGCCGGACGGGCGCTATTTTCAGGTCCCACCGGGCAGTCACGAATTGATGGTGCGGTTTGATTTCGAGGTGCCTACCGGCGGCAGCTTGAGTGGGTTTGGGCAAACGAGCGACCGTACCTGCTTCATCACTTTGCAGTACGACCGTTTCGAGGCCGGCCAACGTTATCGGCTGGAAGGACGCTCGTTGGGCTACACACCCAATATCCGTTTGTATAACGCCGCTCGCCAATTGCTGGCCGAAGAGCGCAGCGTCAACTGCCTCTGATCAGTCGTTGTTCTTCTGGTAGACGATAGCTTTGGTGCCATTCTCACAGCTGCCGACGACCATGGCACTGTCATGCTTGTCAGCTTCTTCCTTGCTGACGATCTCCAGGGTGTAGGAAGGAACGGCGTTCGCCTGGATTTTGACCTCGATCTCTTTCCTGAGCTCTTCGCAGTCTTTTGGCGCGGCCAGGGCCGACGTTGCCAGTGCACCGCAGATAACCGCCAAGGCAATACGTTTCATCAGTGAAGCTCCCTAAATGCATTGCGCACGGGTGTGCGTCTAAGGCTGCATACGCTATAGGACCACAGTTTATAAACGCTGGTTCTGATTTAACGCAAAACCAAATGAGGGAGGGGGCTTGCCCCCGAA
>NZ_JBAWDE010000434.1:0-1692 GCF_049590575.1 Pseudomonas sp. | reverse complement strand
GCCATAGTCGTTCACCTCCGTGCCTGGGGCGGCATATTGCAGATAAAAGGTGCCGTCGTGTTCGTTCACCCATGAACCTTCGATATAGGGCTTTTTCCCCGGCCCCTTCAGCGCCTCCCAGCCCCGGTTTGCCGGATCGCCAACGACGCAATTGACCGGTTTCCCGATGGGTTGCAGCGTATTGATATCCAATTCAACAGCGGTCGTCGGGCTATTGTCGGACAACCCCTGATAAAGAAACAGCCGCCCATCCTCCGATAAAAACAAATCAGGGTCACCGCCGCAGTTTAAACCCGACACCTTTTTCCATGTGTCCTGCAAAGGATCGTCGTTCGCCCAAATACCCTCACCACAGGCCGTCCAAAGCATTCGCCCGTTCACCACCTCCACCGTCGGCGCGTAGGACTCGATCGGCAGGGAAGTCGAGGCCACGAAAGTCCAGGTCAGGCAATCCGGGGAATGCCAATAGCCGCCGCTCTTCGAGGCAAAAAGCCAGTACTCATTTTTGAAAACCACCATTGTGGGATCGGCCGCCTCACGGCGAACAGAGCCTCCGAGGCTAAACCGGTAAGGAAGATTCAGCGGATTGCAAAACGTGGGTGGACGATTTCCATCATCGCCTGCGACGGCGGCACGGAAGGAAAGCGACAAGCCCAGCGCAATCAAAGAAAGAGAGAAAAAATTGGTTCTACGTTTGATAAAAGGCATGCAGCTATTTCCAATGGGACAATACATTTTGTCATCGTGCGCATAAAAGTCGCAAGTTGCAATTCCATTCACCGGGCCTCTGGCATCTCGGATTCCTCCGTTTTTCCTATGTCGGTAACTGAGGACTAGTCCCAACGGGAGCAGCTCTGAGGGAGGTTTTGCCTCTTTTTGCCTTTGCTCTCCTCTGGAGGCTGCTTTCTGTTTCCAGAGGTTTTTACGCTCAGCCATAGGAGATCAAATGGCATGCCTCTCCAGGCGCATAAAGCGGCATCAGGGTCACACTCACCGTCTTGAAAAAGGATGGCAAGACCAAGTGGCGCAATGTACAGACGGACGATAAAAAAAGAAAGCGGCGGTGAGACCGAAGCCCCACCGCCGCATCAAGCTGATTGATCGAAGATCAGCGAATTTTGCTTAGAACTTCCACTGCAAGTCGACATCGACGCGCTGGGTCTGGCTAATACCCGAAAGGTTGGTGATGCCGCTGGCCGTGCCGCCGCTCACGCCCGTGGTTAAAGGAAGCCCCGTTGCGACTTCCCCGGGGGTGCCGTTCAGCAGGCCGCTCTTGTAAGCCCAGGTATCGTAAACCGTAATCGTGCCGGTCAGGAAATCGGTGAAGCAGTAGGCCGATTGAAACTTGATACCCTGTTGGTTCAAGAAGCTGTCGCCCCAATCGGAGTCCTGCAAGTTAGGATCGTTGGCGCCCAAGCCGACCTGGCGGTAATCCGCCCTAACCGACCAGTCGCCCTTCTTCTTGTTTTGACCAACCTGAAGACCAGCGAGCCAGGCAACGTTGTCGCCCAAGGCCTGGTTTTGAGCCTGCGTCGCACCTATTGTCCCAGTGGGCGTTACGCCCGTTTGGCCATTGCCGAAATAGACATCTTGAATGCGAGCTTTGCCGTCAAGATTGGCGGCGAAGTCCCAGTAGAGCTTGAAGGGCTGATCCCACAACTTCCAGTCGAATTCACCGGGAGCGGTGACGAT
>NZ_JBAWDE010000433.1:0-3025 GCF_049590575.1 Pseudomonas sp. | reverse complement strand
AATCAAAATGTGGGAGGGGGCTTGCCCCCGATGAGGCCCTCAGCAGCACCTCAACTTACTTCTTCTTGCGCGGGCCGGTGTTAAACACCGGCACCTTGCGCACCGGCTTGATCGACGGTTCCGCCGGCGCGACTTCGCCACTGTCCACCCACTTGCCCAGGTTGCGCTTGCCGCCGCTACCGGATGTCTTGGGTTTCTTCGGCTTTTTCGGCTTCTTCACCACCTGCCCGCTGGCATCGGTGTCCGGCACGCGGTGCTCCGGTTCGAAGTCCGGCTCCATTTTGCGGGTCAGGGTCTGACGCGTGAGCATCTCGATGGCCGACAGCATGTTCACTTCATCGGCACACACCAGGGAAATGGCCTCACCGGTGTTGCCCGCGCGCCCGGTACGGCCGATGCGGTGGATGTAGTCTTCGGCCACGATCGGCAGGTCAAAGTTGACCACCAGCGGCAGGTCTTCGATGTCCAAACCACGCGCCGCCACATCGGTGGCCACCAGGATCTGCACTTCGCTGGATTTGAAACGGTCCAGCGCGCGCTGGCGGGTCGCCTGGGGTTTGTCGCCATGGATGCCGTCGGCATTAATGCCCAGGCCTTGCAACTTATCCACCAGCGCATCCACGCCGTTACGGGTTTTGGCAAACACCAGCACCTGCTTCCAGCGGCCTTTGCGCATCAGGTGCACAAACAGCTCGGGCTTGCGCTTTTTGTCCACCGGCACCACCCATTGCTTCACGGTGTTGGCGGCGACGTTGCGCGGGCTGACTTCGACGGTCAGCGGGTCGTTGAGCATCTGCCCGGCGAGCTGGCGGATCTCATCGGAGAAGGTCGCGGAGAACAACAGGGTCTGACGCTTTTTCGGCAGCATGCGGTAGATGTTCGCCAGCTCTTCGGAAAAGCCCAGGTCGAGCATGCGGTCGGCTTCATCCAGCACCAGGGTCTGCAGCTGGTTGAGTTTCAGCGCGTTCTGGCGGAACAGGTCGATCAGGCGGCCCGGCGTGGCCACCAGCACGTCGACGCCTTTGCGCAGCTTCATCATCTGCGGGTTGATACTCACGCCGCCGTACACCGCGTAAGTGGTCAGCGGCAGGTGTTGAGCGTATTCAGCAACGCTGGCGTGAACCTGCTCGGCCAGCTCGCGGGTCGGGCACAGGATCAGCGCGCGTGCCGAGTTGGCAGCGACTTTCGGCCCTTCGGTGGTCAGCAACTGCAGCAGCGGCACGGCGAAACCGGCGGTCTTGCCGGTGCCGGTCTGGGCTGCGGCCATCAGGTCGCGACCGGCCAGCACTGCCGGAATGGCTTGCGCCTGCACCGGCGTCGGGGTCTGGTAGCCAAGCGTCTCAAGGGCGCGCAGCAAGGGTTCGATCAGGCCAAGTGTGGCGAAAGTCATGTGTTTACCGTAGGAAAAATTCAGCGCACTGCGCGTAATGCGCGGCAGTTTACCTTATTTCCGGCTTGGGCTTGCGCCACTGGGGCAGGCTGATCAACAGCACCGCGCTGATAATCACCAGCATCGCCAGGGCTTCTTCCAGGCCGATGGTCTCGCCGATAAACACGATGCCCAACAACACCGCGACCGCCGGGTTGACGTAGGCGTAGCTGGTCGCCGCCGCCGGGCGCACGTGCTTGAGCAGGTACATATAGGCATTGAAGGCGATGATCGAGCCGAACACCGTCAGGTAGGCCAACGCCAGCCAACCCTCCAGCGGCGGCATGGCCTGCAGGTGCTCGCCGGTGAGCGCGCTGCCGATCAACAATGTCACGCCCGCCACCAGCATCTCCGCAGCGCTGGCCATCGCGCCCTGGGGTAGCGACAACTGCCGGCTCCACACGGACCCGAATGCCCACGATGCTGCCGCGAACAATAGCAACGCGGCGCCTACCGGGCTCGATTGCAAGGTGCTGCCCATGTTGAGCATGGCGATGCCGACAATCCCCAGGATCACCCCGGCCCACTCCAGCCGCGTATTACGCGCGCCCCAGAAATACCCGCATAGCAGGGTGAACAATGGCACGGTCGCCACCGCCAGGGCAGCCACACCAGACGACACGCCCGCATGTTCGGCCAACGTGACGCCGCCATTACCGAAGGTGAGCAGCAAAATGCCGATCATCCCTGCGGCCTTCCATTGTGGCCACGTTGGCGCTGGCACCCCGCGCCATCTGAGGTAGCCGTACATCAGCGCACCCGCCGTGCAGAATCGAATCCCCGCCAGCAGCAACGGCGGCCAGTACTCCACGCCGATGCGGATGACCAGGTAGGTAGACCCCCAAATCACATACAACGCAAAAAAGGCGGCAATCAACGGCAAGGGAAAGCGACGTGGGCCAGGCATTGGGCAGCTCTGCGGCAGATATAAGAGAGGCTTATTCTAAAAAGGCAGGTCGCTGAACATAAGTTACAAAACCTGTTTAAACCGCCCATACACTTTTCAAAGCATGGTTTTGAGGGCTATAAACCATGCTTTCGAAAGCCACGTGCCAATGGAGCCTTATCATGGACAAATACGACCGCATGCTCCTCAGCGCCCTGCTCGAAGACGGCCGCGCCTCCTACGCGCAACTCGCCCGCAGGGTAAACCTCTCCGCCCCCGCCGTGGCCGAACGCGTGGCCAAGCTCGAAGCCAGCGGCGTGATCACCGGCTACCAGGCCTAGGTCGACCTGTCCAAAGTCGGCCTGCCGATCCAGTGTGTGATCGAACTGCGCCTGACCAACCACGGCAGCCAAAAGGTCTACGACGCCCTGGCCGAAATCCCTGAACTGACCGAATGCCACCGGGTGACCGGCGACCCGTGCGTCATCATGCAAGCGGCGGTGGGCTCGATGCCGGAGCTGGAGAACTTGATCAACCGGATTGCGAAGTTCGGGTTCAGCAAAACCTCGATCATATTGTCGAGCGCGATAGAGCGGCGGGTGCCATTGGGGCAGTTGGCGGGCAATGGGAAAAATGGTGGCTGATCTACCGCCATCGCGGGCAAGCCCGGCTCCCACAGTTAAAATGCATTCCACCTGTGGGAGCCGGGC
>NZ_JBAWDE010000432.1:0-3757 GCF_049590575.1 Pseudomonas sp. | reverse complement strand
ACACCGGCCTGGGGCACCTGGCCGCCGCCCTGGATGTGCCGACCATTTCCCTGTTCGGCCCGACCAACCCCGGCCTGACCGGCGCCTATGGCAAGGGTCAGATCCACCTGGCCAGCGACTGGTCGTGCGCGCCGTGCCTGCAAAAACACTGTACCTATCAACCGACGGCCGACGACCTGCGTCGGTTCGACATCAAGCGCGAGTCGCCCCTGTGCTTCACGCGCCTGAACCCTGAGCGTGTGGCAAGCCGGCTGAGCACGTTGTTATTGGCTGAGGAGCTGCACTGATGCAACTGGCTTTTGTTCTGTACAAATATTTCCCCTTCGGCGGCTTGCAGCGCGACTTCATGCGCATCGCCCTGGAGTGCCAGCAGCGCGGCCATTCGATTCGTGTCTACACCTTGATCTGGGAAGGCGACATCCCGCCGGGTTTCGAAGTGCTGGTGGCGCCGGTCAAGGCGTTCTTCAACCATCGGCGCAACGAAAAACTCAGCGCCTGGATGGCAGTCGACCTGGCCAAGCGCCCGGTGGACCGCCTGATCGGCTTCAACAAAATGCCCGGCCTGGACGTGTACTACGCCGCCGACGGTTGCTTTGAAGACAAGGCACAGAACCTGCGGCATTCGCTGTACCGCTATTTCGGCCGCTACAAGCACTTTGCCGAGTACGAGCGCGCAGTGTTTGCCAAGCAGGCCAAGACTGAAGTCCTGATGATCTCCGAAGTGCAGCAGCCGCTGTTCATCAAGCACTACGACACCCCGCTGGAGCGTTTCCACCTGCTGCCGCCGGGCATTGCCCAGGATCGCCGCGCACCGCCGAACGCGGCTGAAATTCGTGCAGGGTTCCGCAAGGAATTCAACCTGGGCGACGACGACCTGCTGTTGGTGCAAATCGGCTCGGGCTTCAAGACCAAGGGCGTCGACCGCAGCCTGAAAGCCGTGGCCGCGTTGCCGGCCGAACTGAAAAAACGCACGCGCCTGTTTGTAATCGGCCAGGACGACCCCAAAGTATTCCAGCTGCAAAGCGCTACGCTGGGCTTGGGCGATAACGTGCAATTCCTCAAGGGCCGCAGCGATATCCCGCGGTTCCTGCTGGGCGCCGACCTGTTGATCCACCCGGCGTACAACGAAAACACCGGCACCGTGTTGCTCGAGGCCCTGGTGGCCGGGTTGCCGGTGCTGGTGTCGGCCGTGTGCGGCTACGCGCATTACATCGCCGAAGCCGACAGCGGCCTGGTACTGGACGAGCCGTTTGAACAAGCGCAGCTCAATCAGTACCTGGCGCACATGCTTACCGACACTGCACAGCGCGCGGCCTGGGGCCGCAATGGGTTGGCCTTCGCCGAGACGGCCGACCTCTACAGCATGCCGCAGCACGCTGCGGATGTGATTCTGGCGGAGCCAAAACGATGAAGTTGATTCTTGCCGAACCGTTCAAGACGTTATGGGCCGGGCGTGATGCCTTCGCCGAAGTCGAGAAACTCCAAGGCCAGGTATTCCGTGAGCTGGCGGCGCGTCGCACGTTGCGTACCGAGGTCGAGGGCCGCCCGTATTTCGTGAAAATCCACCGGGGCATTGGCTGGGGCGAGATCTTCAAGAACTTGATCACCGCCAAGTTGCCGGTGCTGGGCGCGGGCCTTGAGTGGGATGCCATCCACCGCCTGCGCGACCTCGGCGTGCCAACCATGACCGGCGTGGCCTTCGGCGAAAAGGGCAGCAACCCGGCGGATCAGCACTCGTTCATCATCACCGAAGAACTGGCGCCGACCATCAGCCTCGAAGACTTGACCCTCAATTGGGTCGCCGAGCCGCCTGCACCGGCGCTGCGCCATGCGCTCACGGCCGAGCTGGCGCGCATGGTCGGCGACATGCACCGGGGCGGCGTGAACCACCGCGACTGCTACCTGTGCCACTTCCTGCTGGACACCTCGCGGCCGATTGACGCGCGCACCCTCAAGCTGTCGGTGATCGACCTGCACCGCGCCCAAATGCGTGCCCATCTGCCGATGCGCTGGCGCGACAAGGACTTGTCCGCGCTGTACTACTCGGCGCTGGACATCGGCCTGACGCGCCGTGACAAGCTGCGTTTCCTCAAGGGCTATTTCCGCCAGCCGTTGCGCCAGATCCTCGCCGAACAATCGGCGTCGCTGAGCCTGATGCAGCGCAAGGCCGACAAGCTGTATGCACGCAAACAACGTTACGGGGATGCGATCTGATGGCGGGTTGGAACCTTGAGCCTGCTTACGCCAACCTGGCGGATGATTTTGGAAGCCTCGAAGCGGTGTTTGCCTTGCAGGGCCAGCGCCTGACCCGTGACCCGTTGTCGGAAGTGATCCGGGTGGAGCGTGGTGGAGTCAACTATTACGTCAAGCGCTACACCGGCGCCGGCAAGGGCCTGCGGCGCTACCTGGGCAAGCCTCGGGTCAAGTCCGAATGGCAGAACCTCAAGCGCTTTGCCAAGTGGGGCATCCCCACCGCCGACGTGGTTGCCTGGGGCCTGGAGCGCAAGGGCCTGGCCTACGATCGTGGCGCGATGATCACCCGTGAGTTGCCGCGCACCGAAGACCTTTCGGTGCTGGCCGAGCGCAACGACGCGCGCCTGCGCGACCCCAAGTGGGTCGACGCGGTCAGCCGCCAGCTCGCCGAATACACGCGGACCATGCACGACCACCGCTTTACCCATAACGACTTGAAGTGGCGCAACCTGCTGATCGACGACCAGTCGACCCTGTACCTGATCGACTGCCCCAACGGCGATTTCTGGCGCGGCTTCTGGCTCAAGTACCGCATCACCAAAGACCTGGCCTGCCTGGACAAGGTGGCCAAGTATCACCTGTCGGCTACCCAGCGCCTGCGCTTCTATATGCAGTACCGCCAGCGCCGGCACCTGAGTGCATCGGACAAAGAGCGGATTCGCCACGTGGTGAAGTTTTTCGAGGGACGCGAATGAGTGATTTCCTGGCGGCTGAAGACCGTGCGCTGCTGGAGCGCCACGGCCTCGCCACATTTGACGCGCTGTGGGCCAAGCAACTGGACGCGGTCGACGAGCCGAACACCAGCCGCGGCGGCTGGAGCAGTGTGTTTCGCCTGGAGCTGGACGGCCACGGCTACTACCTCAAGCGCCAGAGCAACTACCTCACGCGCAGCTTGCACCGGCCATTGGGCGAGCCGAGTTTCTCCCGCGAATTCCGCAATATCAGCCGCTACCGCACGCTCGGCATCCCGGCCTTGCAGGCGGCGTTCTACGGCGAGCGCAAGGTCGCCGGCGAGCACCGTGCGATGCTGCTGACTCGCGCTCTGGACGGCTGGAATGACCTGGACTCGTTGCTGGAGCAATGGTCGCAACTGAGCGATGCCCAACACCGCGCGATCCTGCTGGCCTGCGGTCAGCTGGCGCGCCGCCTGCACAGTGTCGGCCAGGTGCATGGCTGTTTTTATCCCAAGCATATTTTCCTGCAGGCGACCGGCGACGGTTACGCCGCGCAGTTGATCGACCTGGAGAAAACCCGACCGCTGCTGTTCGGCTGGCGTGACCGGGTCAAGGACCTGGAACCGTTGTTGCGCCGTGCGCGGCCGTGGACGGACGCGCAGGTGCGCCAACTGTTGGCCGCCTACCTCGAGCAGCCGGAAGACAGCGCATTGGTCAGCACCTGGCTGCAACGCCTGACCCAGCGCCGCAGCCACAAGGAGAACCGCTGATGCGTCTGTCCGAGCTGAAAAGCGCCGGCCGCACGCCGAGCCTGCCGCTGACCCTCGACT
>NZ_JBAWDE010000431.1:0-9379 GCF_049590575.1 Pseudomonas sp. | reverse complement strand
CGCCAGCGCCGTGTCATGCCAGGCCGGCGCAAGCAAGGTGATGCCGCTGGGCAAGCCGTCCGCGCGCAGGCCGGCGGGCAGCGCCAGCGCCGAAAGGTCAGCCAGGTTGGTGAAGTTGGTGTAGTAGCCGAATTGCGAGTTGTAGCGCACCGGCTCCTCGGCCATCTCCGCCAGCGTGCGCATCGTCGGCGACGTCGGCACCAGCAACGCATCGAACCCTGCCAGGCTGTCGTTGATGCGTCGGCTCAATTCGGCGCGCAGGTATTCGGCTTTGTAGGCATCACAGGCGCTGTAGTGCCGGCCATTTTCGACAATGCCGCGCACCACCGGGTTGATTGCTTCGGGCTGGCGCTCAAGCATGCCTTCCAGGGCGACGGTGCGCTCGGCAACCCACGGGCCGAAATACAGCTGGTCCGCCAGTTCCTTGAACGCGCTGAAATCCACCGGAGCAATCACGGCGCCCATGGCCTTGAAACCTTCGACGGCCTGTTCGAACACCGCCTGGTTCTGGGTATCGCCAAAAAACTCGAGGGTCGCCGGGATCGCCAGCTTGAGCGCCGCCGCCACCGCGACCGGCGCGGTATTCGGGTTGAACCGCGAATAGGCATCACTGGCGTCATAGCCTGCCGCAACGCTTGCCACGCTTTCGGCGCATGCTACGGTCAAGGCGAACACCGAGATGCAGTCCACCGTGCGGCAAGCCGGCACCAGGCCGGTGTTCGACAAACGGCCCTTGGTCGGCTTCAACCCGACAATATTGTTGAACCCCGCCGGCACGCGCCCCGAGCCTGCAGTGTCGGTGCCCAGGGAAAACACCACCAGCCCGCGCGCCACCACCGACGCCGAACCTGAGCTGGAACCGCCGCTGACGTAGTCCGCATTGAAGCTGTTGCCCACCGCGCCATAGGGCGAGCGCGTGCCCACCAGCCCGGTGGCAAACTGGTCGAGGTTGGTCTTGCCCATCAGGATGGCGCCGGCTGCGCGCAGCTTTTGGACCACAGTAGCGTCCTGCGCCGGCGTGTAGGCAAATTCCGGGCACGCTGCCGTGGTGTCCCAGCCGGCCGCGTCGATATTGTCCTTGATCGCAAACGGCACGCCATACAGCGGCAACTTGGCGATATCACCGCCCACCGCCGTCAGGCGTTCGTTCAATTGCGTGAGCTGTGCAGTCAATTGCGCAGGCGTGGCGCGGCTGATCCAGGCCGTGTCGTCGGCGCGGTATTCGCTGGCGAGGGTCAGCAAAAGATCCGGGGTGATTGCCCCGCTGCGGTAGGCGCTTTGCCATTCACCGAGGGTCCAGCCAAAAGCGTCGTGCATGGGAGACTCCATCTTGTATCCAAGTTTGAATTCTTTAAAGCAAAGCCCAGGCCAACCCCCAAACCCAATGAATACGCGGTGAATCACAACAAACCGTGCGCGTTGATGGCGCATTCACCCATCGTGCATGCGCCAAAAAAAGACAGGCAACGGACCGTCAGGTTGCGACCGGCCCGATACCGGCCTATGTTCCAAGCCATGCTTTGCAGTTTGCTGTCCCCCTCCCTACGCCCATCCCGTACCCAGGAGACGCCATGCCCACGCTTCCCCGCCCCGCCGTACTTGAGCTGATCGGCAACACCCCGCTGGTTCGGGTCAGCCGTTTCGATACCGGCCCCTGCACGCTGTTCCTCAAACTTGAATCCCAGAACCCCGGTGGCTCGATCAAGGACCGCATCGGCCTGGCGATGATCGACGCCGCCGAGCGCGACGGCCGCCTGCGCCCCGGCGGTACGATTATCGAAGCGACTGCCGGCAATACCGGCCTGGGCCTGGCGCTGGTGGGCCGGGCCAAGGGCTACCGCGTGGTGCTGGTGGTGCCCGACAAGATGTCCACGGAAAAGGTGCTGCACCTCAAGGCCATGGGCGCCGAAGTGCACATCACCCGCTCCGACGTCGGCAAGGGCCACCCCGAGTATTACCAGGACGTGGCCGCGCGCCTGGCCAAGGACATTCCGGGGTCGTTTTTCGCCGACCAGTTCAACAACCCGGCCAACCCGCTCGCCCACGAAACCAGCACGGCGCCAGAGATCTGGGCGCAAACCCAGCACGATGTCGACGCGATCGTGGTGGGCGTCGGCTCGGCAGGCACCCTCACCGGCCTGACGCGCTTCTTCAAACGCGTGCAGCCGGAACTGGCGATGGTGCTGGCCGACCCGGTGGGCTCGGTGATGGCCGAGTACAGCCGCAGCGGCACGCTGGAAACCCCGGGCTCGTGGGCGGTGGAAGGCATCGGCGAAGACTTCATCCCGTCGATTGCCGACCTGTCCAGCGTGCGCCACGCCTACTCTATCAGCGATGAAGAGAGCTTCGACCACGCGCGCCAACTGCTCAAGGCCGAGGGCATTCTCGGCGGTTCATCCACCGGCACCCTGCTCGCCGCCGCCCTGCGTTATTGCCGCGAGCAGACCGAACCCAAACGTGTGGTGACGTTCGTCTGCGACACCGGCACGCGCTACCTGTCGAAGGTCTACAACGACCAATGGATGAACGACGCCGGCCTGCTGCAATACAAGCACTACGGCGACTTGCGCGACCTGATCGCGCGGCGCTTCGAAGACGGCCGCGTGATCAGCGTGAGCCCCGACGACACCTTGCTGACCGCCTTCCAGCGCATGCGCCTGGCCGACGTGTCGCAATTGCCGGTGCTGGTGGACGGTCGGAAACTGGTGGGCGTCATCGACGAATCCGACATCCTGCTGGGCCTGCACCACGACGCGGCGGATTTCTCGATGCTCGTCGCCAGCGCCATGACCGACACCCTGCAAACCCTTGACCCCAGCGCCAGCCTGGCCGAACTGCAGGCGGAACTGGACCGCGGCCTGGTCGCCATCATCGCCGATGCGTCGGGCTTCCACGGCCTGATCACCCGCGTCGACCTGCTTAACCACCTACGGAGATCCCTTGCATGAGTCAGCCCGATAAAACTGCGTTTGCGACCCGCGTGATCCACGCCGGGCAATCCCCCGACCCGACCACGGGCGCGCTGATGCCACCGATCTACGCCAACTCCACCTACCTGCAAGACAGCCCGGGTGTGCACAAGGGCTTCGACTACGGCCGTTCCCACAACCCCACGCGGTTTGCCCTGGAGCGCTGCGTGGCGGACCTCGAAGGCGGCACCCAGGCGTTTGCCTTCGCCTCCGGGCTGGCGGCGATTTCCACGGTGCTGGAACTGCTCGATGCCGGCGCACATATCGTCTCCGGCAACGACCTGTACGGCGGCACCTTCCGCCTGTTCGACAAAGTGCGCCAACGCAGCGCCGGGCACCGTTTCAGCTTTGTCGACCTGAGTGATTTATCCGCGTTTGAAGCCTCGCTGCAGGACGACACGCGCATGGTCTGGGTCGAAACCCCGAGCAACCCGCTGCTTAGCCTCACCGACCTTAGTGCCATCGCCCGTATCTGCCGGGATCGCGGGATTATCTGCGTGGCCGACAACACCTTCGCCAGCCCGTGGATCCAGCGCCCGTTGGAGCTGGGTTTCGACGTGGTGGTGCACTCCACCACCAAATACCTCAACGGCCACTCCGATGTGATTGGCGGCATCGCCATTGTCGGCGATAACCCCGAGCTGGCCGAGCGCCTGGGCTTCCTGCAGAACTCGGTGGGCGCCATCGCCGGGCCGTTCGATGCGTTCCTGACCCTGCGCGGGGTAAAAACCCTGGCGCTGCGCATGGAGCGCCATTGCAGCAATGCGCTGGACCTGGCCACCTGGCTGGAACAGCAACCGCAAGTAGCGCGGGTGTACTACCCCGGCCTCGCGTCGCACCCGCAGCACGCACTGGCGCGCAAACAGATGCGCGGGTTTGGCGGGATGATTTCAGTGGACCTGAACAGCGACCTGGCCGGCGCCACGCGTTTTCTGGAGAACGTCAAGATCTTCGCCCTGGCCGAAAGCCTGGGCGGCGTGGAAAGCCTGATCGAGCACCCGGCGATCATGACCCACGCGAGCATCCCGGCAGCCACGCGCGCGCAGCTGGGGATTGGCGATGGGTTGGTACGGTTGTCGGTGGGGGTGGAAGATGTGGAGGACCTGAGGGCGGATCTGGCACACGCCCTGGCGCTTATCTAACGCTAAAACTCGGTCAACTGTGGGAGGGGGCAAGCCCCCTCCCACAGTGTTTATGCGTCAGGCTGAAGTGATAGTGGCCCGTGCCGAATGCAGCTTCTTGTAGCTGTCAATCAAGCGCAGATGCCGGTCCAACCCTTCCAGCTTCATGCTGGTCGGCGTCAGCCCGTAGAACCGCACACTGCCGTTGACCGAGCCGATCACCGCATCCATCCGCTCATTGCCGAACATGCGCCGGAAGTTGGCTTCGTAATCCGCCAACTCCAGGTCTTCGTCCAGTTCCATTTCCAGCACGGCATTCACCGCCTGGTAAAACAGGCCACGTTCGGCGGTGTTGTCGTTGTACTGCAGGAACATTTCCACGCACTCTTTGGCTTCTTCGTATTGCTGGAGGGCAAGGTAGATCAGCAGTTTCAGCTCCAGGATCGTCAGCTGGCCCCAAGCGGTGTTGTCGTCGAATTCGATGCCGATCAGGGTGGTGATATCGGTGTAGTCATCCAGCTCGCTTTCCACCAGGCGCTCGGCCAGGGCTTTGAGCTCTTCGTCGTCAAGGCGGTGCAGGTTGAGGATGTCGGCGCGGAAAAACAGCGCCTTGTTGGTGTTGTCCCAGATCAGGTCATCCACCGGGTAGATTTCCGAGTAGTCCGGTACCAGGATGCGGCAGGCCGTGGCGCCGAGGTGTTCGTACACCGCCATGTACGACTCTTTGCCCATGTTTTCCAAGATACCGAACAGCGTCGCGGCCTCTTCGGCGTTCGAGTTTTCACCTTGGCCAGAGAAGTCCCACTCGACAAATTCGTAGTCCGATTGCGCACTGAAGAAGCGCCACGACACCACACCGCTGGAGTCGATGAAGTGCTCGACAAAGTTGTTCGGCTCGGTCACCGCATGGCCTTCGAAGGTCGGCTGCGGCAAGTCGTTCAAGCCCTCGAAACTGCGGCCTTGCAGCAGTTCGGTGAGGCTGCGCTCCAGCGCCACTTCCAGGCTTGGGTGCGCGCCGAACGAGGCGAACACGCCGCCGGTGCGCGGGTTCATCAAGGTCACGCACATCACCGGGAATTCACCGCCCAGGGATGCGTCCTTGACCAGCACCGGGAAGCCCTGGGCTTCCAGGCCCTGGATGCCGGCCAGGATGCCAGGGTACTTGGCCAGCACCTCGGCCGGTACGTCCGGCAGTGCGAATTCGCCCTCGATGATTTCGCGTTTCACCGCCCGCTCGAAAATCTCCGACAGGCACTGCACCTGGGCTTCGGCCAAGGTGTTGCCGGCGCTCATGCCGTTGCTGAGGTAGAGGTTTTCGATCAGGTTGGAGGGGAAGTACACCACTTCGCCGTCCGACTGGCGCACGAACGGCAGCGAAACAATGCCGCGCTCTTCATTGCCCGAGTTGGTGTCGTACAGGTGCGAGCCGCGCAGTTCGCCGTCACGGTTGTAGATTTTGAGGCAGTTGGCGTCGAGGATTTCCGGCGGCAGCTCGTCCTTGCGGCCCGGCTGGAACCAGCGCTCGTCCGGGTAATGCACGAACGACGCGTTGGCCAGTTCCTCACCCCAGAACTGGTCGTTGTAGAAGAAGTTGCAGTTGAGCCGCTCGATGAACTCGCCGAGTGCCGACGCCAGCGCGCCCTCTTTGGTCGCGCCCTTGCCGTTGGTGAAGCACATCGGCGAATGCGCGTCGCGGATATGCAGCGACCACACGTTGGGCACGATATTACGCCACGAGGCGATTTCGATCTTCATGCCCAGCCCGGCGAGGATCCCGGACATGTTGGCGATGGTCTGCTCCAGCGGCAGGTCCTTGCCGGCGATGTAAGTGCCGGCGGCCGATGTCGAGTTGGGCATCAGCAAGGCCTGGGCATCGGCGTCGAGGTTTTCGACTTCTTCGATGACAAATTCAGGACCGGCCTGCACCACTTTTTTTACGGTGCAACGGTCGATGGAGCGCAGGATGCCCTGGCGGTCCTTATCGGAAATATCCGCCGGCAATTCGACCTGGATCTTGAAGATCTGGTTATAGCGGTTTTCCGGGTCGACGATGTTGTTCTGCGACAGGCGAATATTGTCCGTGGGGATGTTGCGTGTTTCGCAGTACAACTTCACGAAATACGCCGCGCACAATGCCGACGACGCCAGGAAGTAATCGAATGGCCCCGGTGCCGAGCCGTCGCCTTTGTAGCGAATGGGCTGGTCGGCAATCACCGTGAAGTCATCGAACTTGGCTTCAAGCCGGAGGTTGTCGAGAAAGTTGACCTTGATTTCCATGGGGGCACACCAGAATAACGGGCTATATAAAAATGGCCGCCATTATGAAGCGTTTCACCCGCAAGTTTCAGGCTTTTGACCAATGGCTGGCGAATTGGCAAAACTCCATTAACCTTTTCCCAGTTGACGCCGATGGACTGAGGGCAACCAGGGAGTAGTCGGAATGCGCAACAACCAGCCTGTTACACAACGCGAGATTTCACTCGCGGCTTCGCAAAAACTTATCTCCGCCACCGATGTTCGGGGCGTCATCACCTACTGCAACGACGCCTTCGTCGATATCAGCGGTTTCAACCGCGCCGACCTGATCGGCGCGCCACAAAATATCGTACGTCACCCCGATGTGCCCCCTGCCGTGTTTGCGCACATGTGGAGTGCGCTGAAGAAAGGCCAGCCCTGGATGGGCATCGTCAAGAACCGCTCGAAAAATGGCGACCATTACTGGGTCAACGCCTACGTCACGCCGATTTTCGACGGCAACAATGTGGTGGGTTTCGAGTCAGTGCGGGTCAAGCCCACGGCCGATGAAATCCGTCGCGCCCAGGCGCTGTACCTACGCATCAGCCGGGGCAAACCGGCTATGCCGAAACAGGACGCGTGGCTGCCGGCCGCCGCGAGCTGCGTGCCGTATGCCGCCACCGCTGTCGCCGGTTGCGTGGCCGGCCTGTTCCTCAGTGCACCGCTGGCCATCGCGGTGGCCGTGGCTGTCGCCGTGCCGGTGGGCGTGCTCTGCTCACGCTGGCGCCAAAGTGCGACCCTGCGCCTGTTGGCGGGGGTCGAGCCCTCGACTTCGGATGCCTTGATCGCGCAGATGTACAGCGATGCCCGTGGCCCCCAGGCGCGTTTGGAAACTGCGTTTCTCAGCCAGACCGCGCGCCTGAAAACCTGCCTCACGCGCCTGCAGGACAGTGCCGAGCAACTCAGTGCCCTGGCCGGCCAATCCGACCAGTTGGCCAGCGCCAGCGCCAAGGGTCTGGACCGCCAGCGCGTGGAAACCGAACAGGTCTCGGCCGCCGTCAACCAGATGGCCGCGACCACCCAGGAAGTCGCCAGCCATGTGCAGCGCACCGCCGACGCTACGCAGCAAGCCAACGTGCTGACCGGGCGCGGGCGTGAGGTGGCACGCGATACGCGAGAAGCCATCGAGCGGTTGTCCGCCGTGGTCGCCGAAACCGGGGTGACCGTGGCGCAGTTGGCCAAGGACAGCGACGAGATCGGCAGCGTGGTGGACGTGATCAAAGCCATTGCCGATCAGACCAATTTGCTCGCGCTCAACGCCGCGATCGAAGCCGCGCGCGCCGGCGACATGGGCCGGGGCTTTGCGGTGGTCGCCGACGAAGTCCGGCAACTGGCGCAGCGCACCACGCAATCGACCACCCAGATCCATGGGTTGATCACCCAGCTGCAAGCGTCCTCCAACAATGCCGTCAGCAGCATGCAGAACGGCCAGCGCCAGGCCCAGGAAGGCGTGGCCTGGGTGCTTGAAGCCGACCAGGCGTTGGTCGGCATCAGCGAAGCGGTGTCGCACATCACCGACATGACCACCCAGATCGCCGCCGCCACCGAAGAACAAAGCGCCGTCGCCGAGGAGATCAGCCGCAACATCACCACCATCGCCGAACTGGCCGACCAGACCTCGATCCAGGCCCACCAATCCACCGACCTGAGCAAGGACCTCACGCAGACCGCGGCCACCCAGTACGCATTGGTGGAACGCTTCAATCGCTGATCCGCAACCGTCCGGCGCCCGCCAACAAGCCTGATGGGCGCTGGACGGAATTTTTTCGACGAATCCACCCGTCTGTTCTACGCTTGCAAAGCGCCTCGACGGTTAAGGTCGTCGCTGCTGAAATCATGGATGAGAGAAGGACACGCCGTACTGGAAGCGGGTAAGCGTTCCCCAAGTCGTAGCACAGGCCCAAGCAGCTGTGCGCAAGGCGCAACCTGATGATTCCCGCGATCCTCCCCTGCATTACCCCCCTCCGCGTTATGGCTTCGGCTCAGGCGATTCATCCTTTATTCATCCATTGAAGGAATCAGTCCATGAGTGACTCAATCAGCCCCTCCGAGAACGATAAACCCTTTGAACCCAAGGGCGATCCACTTCCCCAACGCAGCGGTAGCCAGGCCCTGCCGAAAAACAAGCCGTATTACCTCAAGCTTGAATACGTCGATGACAATGGCAAGGTCCAGAGCGGTTTTGCCTATTTCGTCGGTAACCAGGCCAGCTGGAGCTTTTGGGACTATATGAGCACCACCCCCTCCAACGGCGACAAAGCCGTGTTCAAAAATGTCTCGAGCGACGGTGGCCGAATGCAGCTTGAGCTCCAGGATGGCAATTACCTGTCATGCCGCGCGGCGCCGCGTCTGTGGCTTTACCGCTCCACGGCGGCTTATTCCGTGCGCTGGGAAATCGTCAATGGCCAGCTGTTCACGGACTATCACGATGGGCCGGTGGGTACCTCCCATGAACGAGTGGCGGTGCCAGACGCCTATTACATGCGGGTGGGTGGGACGCCCCTGAGAAACTGCGAATGGGTCGAAGCGCCCAAATAACTCATGCCGTCAGCGAGGTCGCCCGTTGGCCGGGCGCCCTCGCCGTTTGTGCATCCCCGACAATGTGCCAATCCTCCCTTGCTCCTGCGGCTCAAACACGCTACAACCCCCTACCGCAAGTTGTACGACAACCTAAAAATAAATAGCCATCCTCGACGATGGCGCTGACTGCTCGAGCCCTTGAATGACTGCCCCCGCCCCCAATCAAACTATCCCCGCTGTATTTTCCCGCCCTGTCGCCGTGCTGATTCTGCTCTGCATGGGCTGCGCCTTCGCCGGCAACCACATCGCCGCCCGCGTCGCCTTCGATGATGGCGCCGGGGTGCTGTTGGCGATTTTGCTGCGCTCGGGCGGCACCTTGCTGGTGCTCGCCGTGTTGGTGCTGTGGCAACGCCAAAGCCTGCGCCTGCCACCGGGCGCGTGGCGCTGGCAGGTGCTGCTGGGCCTGCTCATCGC
>NZ_JBAWDE010000430.1:0-7601 GCF_049590575.1 Pseudomonas sp. | reverse complement strand
GCTACAACCCCGCGCTGGCGGCCCTGGCCCTGAGCCAGACACGGCGCCAACCCTGGCTGCCGCTGCTCGGTATCGTGCTGGCGATCATCCTCACGCCGGGGTTCGCCGCCCTGCACCTGCCCGCCCTGACCGGGCCGTTTATCCTTGCCTGCTGGCTGGTGCGCGCAGGTCGCCGAATACTCGGCAAACCCCGCATGGACAGCCCGTTCGAATCCCCCTAGGCTTGCCCGATATTCGATTCAGGCGGGTTTTATGGACAGCAACAACGATTGGCGGCAGCGGCTCTATGTCATGGTATTCCAGAGCGACACAGTCGCCGGGCGGCGCTTTGACGGGATCCTGCTGCTGATCATCCTCGCCAGCCTGGTGATCGTGATGCTCGACAGCATCGACCAGGTCCACCAGAACTATGCCGACGTGCTGGCCTATATCGAGTGGGGCTTCACGCTGATCTTCGCCATCGAATATGGCCTGCGCCTGTATTGCTCGCCCAAGCCGCTGCGCTATGCGTTCAGCTTTTATGGGCTGGTGGATTTGCTGGCGATTGTCCCCGGCATCCTCGCTTTGTATTACAGCGACGCGCAGTACCTGCTGATCATCCGCATCATCCGAATGCTGCGGATTTTCCGCGTGCTCAAGCTCAGCCCGTACCTCAAACAGGCCAACTACCTGATGGCCGCGCTGCGCGGCAGCAAACAGAAAATCGTGGTGTTTCTGGTCAGCGTGTGCACGCTGGTGACGGTGTTCGGCACCTTGATGTACGTGATCGAAGGCCCGGAACACGGGTTTACCAGCATTCCCAAGGGCATCTACTGGGCGATTGTGACCCTGACCACCGTGGGCTTTGGCGATATCGTGCCCAAGACCCCGCTGGGCCAGGTGATTTCGTCGCTGGTGATGATCACCGGTTACTCGATCATCGCCGTGCCGACAGGGATTTTCACCGCCGAATTGGCCAGCGCCATGCGCGGTGCACAGCTGCAAACCGATTGCCCGGTGTGCAAAAAAGACAGCCATGAACCCAACGCGGCCTTTTGCTCGCGTTGCGGCAATGCGCTTTTCAAGAAAGTGGAATAAGCAAAGTTCGTTTTAGTCTTTAAGCGTCTATGCGCGTCCAGCTATAGTCGCTGGCAAATTGCCCTTACTCAATCGACAACCTTCTCGAACAACAAGGAATGAGCAGTGAAAAAACTCGTTAGCGCCTCTCTCCTGGCCGCCGGCCTGGCCCTGGCGGGCGCCGTCCAGGCCGCCCCCGTTACACTGCTCAACGTCTCGTATGACGTGATGCGCGACTTCTACAAGGACTACAACGCCGCTTTCCAGAAGCACTGGGAAGCCGAGCACCCGGATGACAAGTTGACCCTGCAGATGTCTTTCGGCGGTTCGAGCAAACAGGCGCGCTCGGTAATCGACGGCCTGCCGGCGGACGTGATCACCATGAACATGGCCACCGACATCAACGCCCTGGTCGACAACGGCAAACTGGTGCCGGACAACTGGGTGACACGCCTGCCGAACAACAGCGCGCCATTCACGTCCGCCACAGTGTTTATCGTGCGCAAAGGCAACCCGAAAGCCCTGAAAGATTGGCCAGACCTGCTCAAAGACGGCGTGCAAGTGATCGTGCCCAACCCGAAAACCTCGGGTAACGGCCGCTACACTTACCTGTCGGCCTGGGGCTACGTGTTGAAGAACGGCGGCGACGAAAACAAGGCCAAGGCATTTGTTGGCAAACTGTTCAAGCAAGCGCCGGTGCTGGACACCGGTGGCCGCGCGGCGACCACCACCTTCATGACCAACCAGATCGGCGACGTGCTGGTGACCTTTGAAAACGAAGCGGAAATGATCGCCCGTGAATTCGGCCGTGATCAGTTCGAAGTGATCTACCCAAGCGTGTCCGCCGAAGCCGAGCCGCCGGTGTCGGTGGTCGACAAAGTGGTCGACAAGAAAGGCACTCGCGTGGCGGCAGAAGATTACCTGAAGTACCTGTGGTCGCCGGAAGGCCAGGAAATTGCGGCCAACAACTACCTGCGCCCACGTGACCCGAAGGTGCTGGCCAAGTACACCGACCGTTTCCCTAAAGTCGACTTCCTGTCGGTGGATAAGACCTTTGGTGACTGGCGCACCGTGCAGAAAACCCACTTCAATGATGGTGGGGTTTTCGACCAGATCTACAGCGGGCAATAACTGAAGAAACGCGGTAAAAAAATGTGGGAGCGGGCTTGCTCGCGCCCACATTTGTTTTGTGTTGTGCAGTTACATCGGCGGTGTCACGCCATCCTTGCCCGCCGAAATCGCCTGGGCCGTGATTTTCCCATCCGCCCCCTGCGCCGCAAACAACACCACTTTCGTTCCCGGCTTGAGCAAACTGCGATCGCCCGGCTCCAGATTGACGATCGGCACATCATCCGGCACCACGATCTTCTGCTCGCCACCTTTGTATTTGACGGTCAGGGTTCGCCCGTTGCTGACCACCAGGTCGCCCACGGTGCCGTTGGTCATGCTGCTGCCTTCTTTCAAATCAAATGCACGGTGCCCGTCGCCTGTACCGGCCATGGCCGGGGGAAACACGTGCACTTCGAGGGCGGTCAAGGTGCCGTCTGCGTTGGGCATGGCAGCCGAACCGATGTAGCTGCCAGGCTTGATTTCATCGATCTTGGCCAGGGTAACGGCACGTACCTGGGTGGCCTCGGTCAAGTGCACGGTCACTTCTTCACCACTGTTGACCTTGACGTGCATGGCGTTGCCGTCAATCGCCGTGATGGAGCCGCGTACGCCGACACGCGGCGCCTCGGCAGCGTTCGCCAGGCCAACGGCCATGGCTGCGGCGAGGGTTGAAGCCAGGATCATCTTGTTCAAACTGATTTTCATGAAAGTGGATTTCCTGTTTCGGCAGTTGTTTCTGAATGTATCATTGGCGTCGGTTGGAAAAGTTAACGTTTCAGTCATTAATTTCCGGCATGAGTGTTATCACCGCCAACGGCCTACTCGCCGCGGGCTCAGGCCATTAATCTCGCTCGCCATCTTCCTTCGCTTTTACGAGAACACCATGAACGCAACCTCACACACTACGAGCACCATGACCCGCGGGATGGTGATGCTGTTTGCGTTCTGCTGCGGCGCCATCGTCGCCAACATCTACTATGCGCAGCCAATCATCGAGCTGATTGCACCGGACATCGGCCTGACGCCCGCAATGGCCAGCTTGATCGTGTCCCTGACGCAAATCGGTTATGCACTGGGTCTGTTCTTCCTGGTGCCGCTGGGCGACCTGCTGGAAAACCGCAAGCTGATGATCACCACCACCGTGGTGGCCATCGCCAGCCTACTGGGCGCAGCGTTCACTGAGCAGCCGAATTTGTTCCTTCTTGTGTCGCTGCTGATCGGATTCAGTTCCGTCTCGGTGCAAATCCTGATCCCGCTGGCCGCGCACCTGGCCCCTGCCGAGTCCCGTGGGCGGGTGGTCGGCAGCATCATGGGCGGCCTTTTGCTCGGCATCCTGCTGGCGCGGCCGGTGTCCAGCGTGGTGGCCGACCACTTCGGCTGGCGCGCGATGTTCATGGCGGCTGCCGCGTTGATGGCGTTTATCAGCGTGGTGCTGATGCTGACCATTCCCAAGCGCCAGCCCGACCACAGCGCCAGCTACGGCAAGCTGTTGCGCTCTCTCGGCACCCTGCTGCGTGAACAGCCGTTGCTGCGCCAACGCGCCTTTTACCAAGGCTGCATGTTCGCCACCTTCAGCCTGTTCTGGACCGCCGCTCCGCTGGAACTGGTACGCAACCACGGCCTGAGCCAGACCCAGATCGCGATCTTCGCCCTGGTCGGTGCCATTGGCGCCATCGCCGCGCCTATTGCCGGGCGCCTCGCCGACGCTGGCCACACCTATCGCGCCTCGCTGCTGGCGATGGTGTTTGCGGTGCTGAGCTTCCTGCCGGCCTTCGTGCACCCGCTGTACAGCGTGATCGGCCTGGCAGTCACCGGCGTGGTTCTGGACTTTTGCGTGCAGATGAACATGGTCCTCGGCCAACGCACCATCTACGCCCTCGACGCCAACAGCCGCAGCCGCCTGAACGCGCTGTACATGACCAGCATCTTCATCGGCGGTGCCTTCGGTTCGGCCATCGCCAGCAGCGTGTACGAGCACGGCGGCTGGCTGGGCGTGATGCTGGTGGGCAGCGCGTTTCCGCTGGTGGCGTTGTTGCGCTTCCTGAGTGCGTCGCGCAGGGCCGCAGTCGCTACCGCCTGATTGCCCTCAGGAACGCACCAACTTCTCCAACGCCGCGTCCGCCAGAAATGACGAGCGGCTTTTGACCTTGTGCTCGCGCACATAACGGTCGATGCGCTGGATGACATAACCGGGCAAGGTCACATTGACCTTCTCGGTTTTGCCCAGATACGGCGAGATGTCCAACTCCAACATCCCCCACCCCATGCCGGCGTAGTCTTCATGGGCGTGATAATGGGCCACCGACGTTGGCATCGGAATCATCCCACCCTCTGCCGCGATCTCTTGCAACATGATGTGCGCGACTTCTACCGCCGCGTTATAGGCCTCTTCAAAACAATCCCCGGCAGTGACGGCGCCTGGGATATCGGGAATCTGAATGCCGGTGGCAGTGAAGTTACTCAAGCACAAAATCATTCATCCCGACTGACGGCTGTTTTACTGGATGTTGGAAAACCTGCCGTGCTGACGTCGAAACCGACGTAACGCGCACTCAACGCAGGCCGAGCACGTCCTCGGGCCTGATCAACCGCGCGCTTTTAATCAGGAAGTCCGACTGGCGCTTTCCCAGCAGGTCTATGCCGACATAGAAGCGGCCGGTCTGTGGGTCCTGTTTGACGACCGTATCGCCAACGCGGCCGGTGTAGGCCTCCACCCGTCGCAGGGGGGTCCGCAACTTCTCCGCCAGCTCCGTCAGATCAATCGTGTCTTCGCCGCTGGCGAAATCCATGATCTGGTCTGGGTCATACACACTCGAGTCGCTGAACTGGTTGTATTTGAATGTATTTCTCCCCCCCACACCCCAGAACTCATCGCCCCCGCCGCCGCCGGTGAGGACATTGTTGGCCATATTGCCGATGATCCTGTCCCGGCCTGAGCCGCCGATCGCGTTCTCCACGGTGACGCCCTCGCCTATCGAGACGTTGTTGCGCTTGCCGCCGACGCTGGAGGCTGCGCGCTCGCGCAAGTCGATGATCTGCTTCTGTCGGAAGCCGGAAAAGTCCAGCGTGTCATTGCCGTCGGCGTCCTGTACGACGAAGTCGGGTGCGCCGCTGCGGGCATGCAGGCGCATGGCGCGGTCAGCGGCGTTGGCATTGAACCCATAGACGGTATCGCCCGCATTGAGGCCAGGCTCGGATTGTTCGCCCGTGACAATATCGTCAGCCTGAATGCCGCCCACGATCCCGATAAAGAAATCGGCTTTGCCCCTGCCCGACAGGTCAAGGCTCAGGCTGCTGTACCCAGTGTCGGGGTCATAGCTCAGGACGCATTCGCCAGCCCGCCCGGTAAAATGCTCGACCACCCTGAAGTGCTTGATCGCGGCGTTTTCCAATAGACCGGAAAGATCAATTTTGTCCGTGCCGCTGGTAAAATCCAGAATCTGGTCATACCGGTCAGGGGTCGAGTCACTCGACCAATCGTAGGCAAATACATCTGCGCCGCCACCGCCTGTCAAGGTATCCGCCCCCGCCCCACCGGTGATTCGGTTGCCCACCTGGTTACCCCTGATGTCGTCGTCGCCCGAACCGCCCGTGGCGTTTTCGATAACGACGCCCTTGGCGATCGAAACATTGCCCTTCAAACCGCCGACGTCGGAATACGACTCGGCTTGCAGATTGATGTTCTGATCTTCGGAAAATCCGGAGAGATCCAGGATGTCGTTCCCACCCCCATCCCATATTGAAAAGATAGCTTTGTCGTTCGAAGATTTAAGACTGAAGTATTCACTGCCCGTATTGGATTTAAAACCATACCTGGTGTCCGTACTACGGGTGTTGTAGTTGGCGCCATAGAGTGCCTGCACGGCGGCAATATCATCTTTCAGTGGCACGGCAGCATTATGGTGTTTGAAGTCATGGCCCGGTTGATTAGTTTCGTCCCAATAACTCATCACGCTATGCGCCCGGGTGTCTTGCTGGTAAGGCGTGCCCGCATAACTGTCCACGCCCTTGCCATAGTCGCCAGGATGACCCAACCCTAGTGCATGCCCCAATTCATGAACGGTGGTCAATAAAAAATAGTCGCCATTTTTTGGGTGAGCATCAGCTTTCTTCGTTCCGATTTTGGTTTTCATGTTGCCATGGCGGACACTAGGCAAATTTGAAATACCGCCGCTGGTACTAGGGTCGGCCTCGATCGTGATGGAGCCGTCCGTGCCGCTTGCGCGCTCCTTGAATACAATATTGGTCACGTCCTGCCAGGCTTGCAGCGCTCTGCGGATGGCGGTTTGCTGTTGCGGGGAGAATGCAGTGTCGATGCTAAAGGACAGCTCGATCCTTCCGTCGCCATTACGATCGTAGTGCCGATACCCCTCACGCAGGATCTGATTGGCGGCGTTGTCCGTGCTGTACGAGGGCTTATAACCTATAGTATTTGACGCCGCTGGAAGTTGTGCGAAAGCAGGATTACTCAGTGTAGGAAGTTCACTATCGGCTGCATATTGATTAACGTGCGAATGGGCGACTTTCATAAAACATCCTTTGAAAAACTTTATAACCAGCCCCGTGAAAAGGCCGCGACTGCGGAAGTCTCAACTTGCCGCCGCCGTAAAGTCCCACAAACTAAAAGTTAACGCCAACCCGAGAGTATTTCACGCTCACACATTAAACCGCCGCAGAATATTGCTCGCCCGCAAACACAGGGCCAACTAACAACCCACGGCACATAAATACCTACAATTACACTTTCAAAGTTCCACATTCAGGCGGGCGTGTTTAAAGTACCCGCCCATCCCAACCCACCGTGACAGTACGCGGCAACTCTTGCCGATGTGCCAGCAACCACGCATCCAGCGTATGCCCCACATGGGTCAACACCCCCAACTGCGCACCGGTGTCCTCGATACTCTGCAACGCCAGCGTCAGGTCATTGTGATTACGCGGCGCCTGCGGCTGCGGCGGCATGGAGCAATCCAGCACCAGCACATCCAGCGGCTCGCGCTGCAACCAGGCCAGCGTTGCAGGCGGCAAACCCACCGTGTCGGTGAGATAGGCGAGGCGCCGCCCCTGCCCCTCCAGCAAATACCCCAGGGTCAACCTGGAATGCTGCAACGGCAACGCCGTGACACGCAACTCACCGAACACCCGCGTTTCAAACTCGGCAAAGGGCTGGCTGAAATCGAGGATGCCTGGGTGCTTGTAGAGGTCGGACAACCCCTCCGGGTCCGCCGGCCCGTGCACCGGAATCACCAGCCCCTGGCCCCAGCGCAAATGCAGCAAACCTTGCGCATGATCGGCGTGGTAGTGGGTCTGCAAAATCCCGTTGAAACTGCGCGGCGGGAAGCGCTCGGTAAGGTCGGGCAAGCCGCTGTCGATCAACCAGCGCTGGTCGCCGCACTCGATCAACGCGCTGCAGGGGCGGCGGCGCAGGCTGGCAT
>NZ_JBAWDE010000429.1:0-7206 GCF_049590575.1 Pseudomonas sp. | reverse complement strand
GTGGGAGCGGGCTTGCTCGCGAAAGCGGTGGATCAGTCGGCAGCTCGATTGACTGTCACACCCATTCGCGAGCAAGCCCGCTCCCACAGTTGGAGGGCATTGCCGCTAAAATCTGCGCCAGACACTGGCCAGCCACGGCTGCTGCTCTCGAGGCAACCCCGCCGGCCGGTAGTAATGTTCCAGCTCCACAAAGCCCGCCGTCGTCAGCAATGCTTGCCACGCCTCCAGGTCGTGATAAGACCCATATCGTGGTCCGTTCCAGCCTTCCTGATTTTCACCCCGAGGGTTGGAGCTGAACAACACGCCCCCAGGCTTCAACGCCCCGTGCAGTTGCTTGAGCACCCGTGGCAACTCTTGCTTGGGCACATGAAACAGCACCGCATTGGCAAACACGCCGTCAAAGCGTTCGGCGGGCAAATGCAGTTTCAGGAAGTCCTGCTGCAACACCTCGCAGCCACTGTCTTCGCGCGCCATCTGCGCCAACCGCTCGGAACCGTCGAGCCCCACTGCGATATGGCCCATGCGAGTAAATGTCTGAAGGTCGCGCCCCGGCCCGCAGCCGAAATCCAGCAGGGTAAACGGCGCCTCGCCCTGGATATGCCGTAACAGTGCGGCGATGTTCTGGCTTACGTCATGATCGCGAGTGCCCTCGCGAAAGTCCTCTGCCACTTTGTTGTAATGGCCCAGGGTGGTCGCGGTGATCTGGTTGAGGTCGTCCGGAGCGAGCTTCATATGAGGGGCTTCAAGGTCATCAAAGAAAGGCTGACTATACGCTAGCGCTTCGGTATGCAAAAAAAAGCGGAACAGGTTGAATGCCTGTTCCGCTTGAACGCCTTGGTACTGCCGGTGCTAAGTTTTCACACGCTCAATTAAAAAGTTAGTCATTATGTAATCATTCCCATTGCCTGACGGCTGATTACTGTAGTACTGCAGTTCTATATCCGCGCTTCTGGCAACAAAGTCCAGGATCAGTCTATGAGTGTTTGGATACTGTAGGCTGATGGTGGTTATCTCTGATGCGTCACCCTGGCTGGTTCTCAGGCTGGCCACAGGGGGCTCATAGAGGTTGACCCACCTCATGACTCTCGCGCTGAACCGGTAGGTGGCGCCTACTTGCATATTCGTAAAGCGCTTTTTAAGCACGACGCCGGCAAAGCCGCTGCTGCGATTGGTGTTGTTGAATAAACCGACCTCATTGCCTGTATAGCGTAAAAACATTAAATTGCCTTCACCAATACCGGCAGGACCTGGCTCCCAGCCATTGTAATTGTTATCGGTGAACGTAGTCAGTTCGTACTCAAGGGGTGGCACAGCAGTTTGAAACGTCAGCACTTGAGTCTCCGACGTGGCTATTCCAGTCGCCGTTTCCACTTCATAACTCAGCGTGATAATTTTGCCCGCGCTTTGCGCGATGATTTGCGCACTGACGGTCGCGGATGCGAACCCGCTGGTGTTTCCGCTCACTGAGGCAATCGTGACGTAAGTACCATCCGGATAGCGCCACTTGAGCTTGATCCTGTGCGATGGACTCATGCTTGAGTACGCAATCGTCACAAGGGCGCCGCCTGCATAGTCCTGCACGTTGAGCGTCTGAGGCCCGCGCTTGCCATCGAAGGAGGGTGCCGGGTAGGTCAACAAGGGTGCGCCCACGACTTGAACGGTGGTTCTTCCCGACGACCCGATCAGCTGCGTCGGGGCGGTGGTGGTGCTGGGTCTGATCACCTGATACGACATTTGAACGAAGCCTCCCCCCAGCGCGTTGAACAGCGAACTGGAGAGCGGAATGGTTTCACCGAGCGCGCGTGTGTGATTAACCGGCGGCAAGGTTTGGGTTTGTCGAGTACGGTCGGCCCCGATCTGGGTCAGGGTCAAAACGATCTGGTTGTACGGGGTAGGTGGGACGGCGACCCGCACCGCGCGAGGCGGTACGACCACCACGCTTAAGGGGAGGTTACCCTCGGTCTGCAGGTTAAAGCGCGTCGTTTCAATGCCATCGACCAGGAAAATGGGCGGGTCATACAAACCTGATTTCAGCTCGCTGTACAGCCAGAAAGGCGCAGAATAAATATCGTTGCCGAAAGGCGTGTTTCCGGCTACATCGATCACTGTACCGACCAGGGATACTTTGCCGAACTGACTGATCCGGTTGAAAACATCCGCGGGAATAATCACTTGATAGGGCCCAGGCCCGGCAGCTTCTGCAGCGGTCAGCGGACGTTCGGTGAGGATCCCGTCCATCCACACTTGAAGCCTGTCGTTCACCCGTGCGTTTGCATATTTGTACACAAGAACCGACATATCGGCCGGGGCTGTAATCGATGCCTCTATCTCCAGGAATTCAGGCTCGACGCGCAGCCCGCCGTGCCCTACGACATCGGGCATGGGGTCTATGCCGGCGGGGTGGGTTTTCTTCACCAGATACCGCTCGATAGGTGAGCGACTGGTCTGCCCGCTGATGCGCACCACTACCAGTTGTATATCAACGAAGCCTTCCAGCAAGCTGGTGCCCGGTACCATCAGGAAGTAGCGCGGAGCCAGGGCGGTTACGCTACCCCGAGCCACTAACTGGCCATTGGCGTATAGGGAATATTCGTCGCCGATGCTGCGTTGATACCAGGCTTCGCAGATGAATTCTGCAAACGGATTGGTGGCGCGCACGCCAATAGCCCAAACAGCTCGTTCAGGGAATGCGAGCCCTTGCAGCGGGACGGCGAAGGTCGCGAGGGGCGGGTCTAGGTCATCGATCGGAGTCGTCGGAGTTGTCATCGCCATCACCTTGATGGATAGGGGCACGCGGGAGCCGCGTGACGGGCAAGGCCAATGAGGCGCCTGGCCCATTGATGAGTCTACTGTGAGAATTGACAGTGGCGACGAGTGGTTTAACGCCCGAGGCGGTAGTGCGCTCGGGCACCTTTCAAGGCTTTCAGCGTTTGTTGAGCACCCGCGCCAATCGGTCGCCGCCCAGCTGAATCACCGCTACCAGAATCACCAGCAGCACGATCACGGTGAGCATGATCTGCGTGTCGAAGCGCTGATAGCCGTAGCGATAGGCAATATCCCCCAGGCCTCCGGCGCCGATTGCCCCGGCCATCGCCGACGAGTTGATCATCGTCACCAATGTGATCGTAAACCCGCCGACAATCCCCGGCAGCGCTTCCGGCAACAGCACATGCCAAATGATGTGCCACCGCCTGCAGCCCATGGCCTGCGCGGCCTCGATCAGGCCGTGGTCGACCTCACGCAGGCTCACCTCGGCGATGCGCGCAAAAAACGGCGTGGCGGCAATCGTCAGGGGCACCACGGCAGCCCACACACCATAGGTGGTGCCGACGATCAGCCGGGTGAACGGGATCAGCGCGACCATCAGGATTAGAAACGGAATCGAGCGGAACAGATTCACGAACGCGCCCAGCACGCGGTTCAGCGCCGGTGCCTGATAGATGCCGCCCTTGTCGCTGGTCACCAGAAACACAGCCAGCGGAATCCCCACCAGCAAGGCGATCAACGAGGACACGCCGACCATCAACAGGGTGTCGATGGCGCCCTGCAATAAACGCTCAAACCACATAGCCAAGCACCTCTACCTGTTGCGCCCAATTCCCGGCCCGGTCGCGCAGCGCTTGAGCGTTGTGCGGTGAGCCGTTTACCGCCAGCAGCAATTGCCCCAGGGCATGGCCCTGGATGCGCTCCACACCGCCTTGCAGCAAGCGCACGCGCCCGCCGAGGGCGCCGAACAGCGCGGCCAGGTCCGGCTCATCGGTGGCGCTGCCGGTGAACTGCAAGCGCAGCACCACCGATGCATCTGCCGATTGCGATTCAGGCTGCAGACGGCTTTGCAGTTCTTCCGGCAGCCCGTGTTGCAGCGGCGCCAGCAGGGTTTTGCTGACCTCGTGCTGCGGGTTGCCAAACACCTGCCAGACCGGGCCTTGCTCGACGATGCGGCCGTGTTCGAGCACCACCACGCGGTCGCAGATTTCGCGAATCACCGCCATCTCGTGGGTGATCAACACGATGGTCAGGCCCAGGCGCTTGTTGATCTCGCGCAGCAGCCCGAGGATCGACTGGGTGGTCTCCGGGTCTAGGGCCGAAGTGGCTTCGTCGCACAGCAGGATCTGCGGGTCGTGCACCAGCGAGCGGGCAATGCCAACGCGCTGTTTTTGCCCGCCGGAGAGTTGTGCCGGGTAGGCCTTGTGCTTGTCCTGCAGACCGACCAGCTCCAGCAGCTCACGGACCTTTTGCTCACGCTGTGGCTTGGGCACGCCGGCGACTTTCAGCGGCAACTCGACGTTCTGCCACACGGTCTTGGCCGACATCAGGTTGAAGTGCTGGAAGATCATGCCGATGCGCCGGCGCAGCGCCACCAGGCGGTCTTCGTCGAAATCGCCGATGTCGACCTGGTCGATCAGCACCCGCCCGCTGCTGGGTTGCTCCAGGCGGTTGATGGTGCGGATCAGCGACGACTTGCCGGCGCCGCTGCGGCCGATAATGCCGAACACTTCGCCGCGCTGGATCGCCAGGTCGATGCCTTGCAGGGCATGCACGCTGCCGTCATAGGTTTTGCCCAGGTTGATAAAACGCACATGGGCGCGGTTCAGGTCCGGGTGCAGTTCTGCCTGCTCGGCGTCCCTGGGCGTCAGGCCCAGGTCGCGCAGTTGAGAGTGGGCGGCGGTCATTTTTTATCTTCCCAGCCGACTTGGTAGAGCTTGCCGAGGGATTTATCCAGGGCGGCACGCACCACCGGCGAATGCTGGTAGATGTCGACGAACTTGATCACGCGCGGGTCGGTTTTGCTTTTGGGCTGAATCACGAACTGGATCACGTATTCCGGGTGATCGAGGCCGTCGAACAGCAACGCCGACTCGGCATCGAAGGTCTTGGACAGGCGGATATACGCCGGGTAGCCCTGCACCAGGTCGGCGTCGTCATAGGCGCGCACCAGCTGCACGGCCTCGACTTGCAGGATCTTGATCTTCTTCGGGTTGGTAACGATGTCTTCTTCGGTGGCCTTGTAGCCGACGCCCGGCTTGAGCGTGATCAGCCCGGCCTTGGCCAGCAGTTGCAGGCCGCGACCGCTGTTGATCGGGTCGTTGGCAATCGCCACGCTGGCGCCTTGGGGCAGGTCGTTGATGCTTTTGTACTTTTTCGAATACAGCCCGACGTTGTTGATGATCCCCGGCGCGTAAGGCACCAGGTCAAAACCGGCGGCGGCCTTGGCGTTTTCCAGGAAGGGGATGTGCTGGAAGTAGTTCACGTCGATATCGCCGGCGGCCAGGCTGACGTTGGGTGCAATCCAGTCAGTGAACTCGACCAGCTCGACCTTCAAACCTTGCTTGCCGGCTTCGGCGACCGCGGCTTCCAGAGGGATCGCGAAAGCGGCGGTGGTGCCGATTTTCAGCGGCGCATCGGCGGCGAACACCACCGAGCTGAATAGCCCGAAGGCCAGGGCCAGTGCTTTGACTGGGTGGGTGAGCAGGGTTTTTTTCATGGTCGATTTCCAGTCATAAGTTATGGGTGCAAACAATGCAGTTCCAATGTGGGAGGGGGCTTGCCCCCGATGGCAGTGGTTCAGTTGGCAAATCAGGTGACTGACACACCGCTATCGGGAGCAAGCGCCCTCCCACATTTTTGATCAGTGTCGGTAGGTTGATCCGGTGTGTTGTTCAGGTAGGCGGGCGGTGCCCTGAAACACCTTTTCGCGCAAGGTGCCGGTCTCATAAACCGTCTTGTACGACCCACGGCGCTGCAACTCCGGCACTACCAAATCAATGAAGTCGACGTAGCTTTCCGGCGTGACAATGCGCGTAAGGTTGAAGCCATCCAGGCCGGTTTCGCTGATCCAGGATTCCAGCTCGTCGGCGACCTGTTCGGGCGAGCCGACCAGGGTGATGTAGCGGCCACCCAGGGCGTGTTGCTCGAGCAATTTGCGCCGCGTCCAATCATTGTTTTGCAGGTTCTTGGTGGCCGACTGGATCGCATTGCTCTTCACGTACTGGATCGGTTCGTCCAGTGCGTATTGGGCAAAATCAATCGCGGTGGACGCCGCAAAATGCGCCACGCCGGCCTCCGCGCTGGCGTAGCTCAGATACTCGGCGTGCTTGGCCCAGGCCAGGGCTTCGGTGGCGCCAACGATCACGTTGAGGCCCATGAATACTTTGATGTCCTCCGGGTTACGCCCGGCCTCGACGGCGCTGGCGCGCACCTTGTCCACCTGGACCTTGGTCGCGGCCTTGTTCTGCCCGCTGATGAAAACGCACTCGGCGTGCCGCCCGGCGAACAACAAGCCGCGGTCCGAACTGCCGGCCTGGAACAGCACTGGCGTGCGCTGTGGTGACGGCTCGCACAGGTGATAACCCTCCACCTGGTAGAACTCGCCGTGGTGCTCGACCTTGTGCACCTTGCCCGGCTGCGCGTAGACCCGTGCTTGCGGATCGTTGAGCACTGCGTCGTCTTCCCAGCTGCCTTCCCAGAGTTTGTAGAGCACCTCCAGGTACTCGTCGGCCTGGTCGTAGCGCCGGTCATGCTCGACCTGCTCGGTGAGGCCCATGGCCTTGGCGGCGCTGTCGAGGTAGCCGGTGACGATGTTCCAGCCCACGCGGCCACGGCTCAGGTGATCGAGCGTGGACATGCGCCGGGCGAACAGATACGGCGGCTCGTAGGTAAGGTTGGCGGTCAGGCCGAAGCCGAGGTTTTTGGTCACGGCAGCCATCGCCGAGACCAGCAGCAGCGGGTCGTTGACCGGCAGCTGGATCGACTCTTTGAGCGGCACGTCGATGGAGCTCTGGTAAACGTCGTACACACCGACGATGTCGGCGATGAACAGCCCGTCAAACAACCCACGCTCCAGGGTTTGCGCCAGCTCGGTCCAGTATTCGACGCTTTTGTACTGGGTGGACGTGTCCCGTGGGTGGGTCCACAGGCCATGGTTGATATGCCCGATGCAGTTCATGTTGAAGGCATTCAGCAGGATTTTCTTTTTAGCCATCAGATGGTCCCCCGCAGTGGCGGGTTTTCATCGTTAAGGTAGTAGTTGCCCACAGCAAAGTACTTCCAGCGCACCGGGTCGTGCAGCGTGTGCACGCGAGCGTTGCGCCAATGGCGGTCCAGGCCGTGCTCGGCCAGGGTCGCCTGGCTGCCGGCGAGTTCGAACAGGGTGCTGCCGGCGGCCAGGGAAACCTCGGTGCTTAACGCGCGCACTTCGGCCACGGC
>NZ_JBAWDE010000428.1:0-9658 GCF_049590575.1 Pseudomonas sp. | reverse complement strand
ATGCAAAGACACTGTGACTGACACTCCGCATTCGCGAGCAAGCCCGCTCCCACAGTTAGAGGTTCATTGGGCTGGAGGGTGTATTTCAAGGCAATAAAAAGGCGACCCGAAGGTCGCCTTTTGTCATTGCGCGTACTGCTTGCTCAACCCCGGCGGCACGCCCTGCACGTTGGTGTCTTCCCACGGCCCGTTCGGGCTGATCGAGCGGCTCCAGCCGTTGCTCCAGCGGTAATAGGTGCGCTGGCGGTAGAAGGTGTCGGGCTGGTCTTCCAGCACATACACCTGCATCTTGCCGTCCCAATGGCTGGCGGCACCCGGTGGCGGCGCGAAGGTCGGTGACGAGGTCGGCACTGGCTTCGGCGCCGGGGTCACGGGGCCGGAGGGTTTGGTGCTCGGCTGGGTCGACGGGCCCGACGGTGGGATGGTCGGGCCGGTTGGCCCCGGAGGTGGCCGGTGGACCGCACAAGCGCTGAGCCCCAATACCAGGCTGAGCAGGGTGATACGTGCAAGAGCGGTCATAGGCGTTTCCTCGAATTACGTGTCCGGACTGTCGATGGTCAGCTGCTGCGTGGCAGTGGTGCTGCTGGCCAGCGGTTGGCTGCGGCCGATCCACTCGCCAGCGGTTGGAAGACCTGCCCGGGATATGCGCGCAACCAGTTGGACTTCGGGGAAGTTCGACAGTTTCAACTGCGGCATCATCGCATCGGCATCGCCGAGCTCAACGGTGATCGGCAAATCGGCGACGGTCACACGCTTGGCCGCCAGAGGCGCCGGCGGGCCGTTCACCGCACGGGCGAAGATGAATACCGTGTCGGTCGGCAGGGCTTTGGCCTTCACCTCGGTGGACAAGTCCACGCGCACTTTCAGAACAGTCTCAGGCGTTTGGGCGACGCTGCCACCGCTCTCTTTGAGCTTTTCTGCCGCGCGGTCGATCCCGCCTTGCAGCGCGGCACGGGAGTTGTCTTGCGGGGGCAGCTGGGCCAGCAAGCGGTTCCAGTAATCAATCGCTTCCTGATAGCGCTGGCCTTCAAACGCCGCGATACCCAGCAGGCCAAGGCTGGTGACTTCTTTAGGGTCGAGCTTGAGGGCTTCATCGGTCAGCGCCTGCACTTTGGCCGACCACTGTTTGTTGTCGGCAAAGTACTGCGCCTGGGCCCACTGGCCGAGCAGTTCGGGTTGGCGACCGGCCAGCGCTACAGTGCGTTCGAAGACCTTGGCGGCATCCGCCGAGCGGTCCTGGGCCATGTAGGCGCGACCGAGGAAGTACAGGCCCTCAGGCGAATCCGGCTGGGCGGCGGCGGCGCGTTCCAGGCGGTGGGTCATGTCTTCCATGGACACCGGTGGCTGGGAGAATTCGCGGGTCAGTTCAACCTTGTCGCTCGCGCCGTAATGCAGGTACAGCGCAACGCCGAGGACCGGCACCAGGAATGCCGCCAACACTGGCAACGGCTTGCTCAGGCGCGATTCGCGGGGCTTTTCCACACCTTCGGTGTCGGCCAGTAACTCGCGGGCCGCTTCGGCGCGGCCGGTGTCGAGTTGCGCGGCGTTGAGCACGCCTTCGTCCTGCTGCACTTGCAGCTCGGCCACGCGCTCCTGGTAAAGCGCGACGTTCAGTGCGGTGCGGTCCTCTTCACGCTGGGCACGGCGGCCGCGTAGCACAGGGATCAACAGGAAACTCAGGGCAATCAGAAGCAGCAAGCCGGCTGCGAGCCAGAAATCAATCATCAGTCTTGGTGTCCAGCAATTGGTCGAGGCGTTTACGCTCCTCGGGGGATAGCGCGTCGGAGCCATCGGTCGGCGCGGCGCGGCGGCGGCGGACGATCACGGCCATGACCACCACGCCCGTCAGCAACAGCCCGGCAGGGCCGAACCAGAGCAGCGCGGTCTTGCCGGTGAGGGCCGGTTTGTAACGCACGAAGTCACCGTAGCGGTCGACCATGAAGTCGATGATCTGCTGGTTGTCCTTGCCCTCCCCCAGCATGCGGAAAATCTCTTTGCGCAGGTCGGCGGCGATCGGCGCATTGGAGTCGGCGATGTCCTGGTTCTGGCACTTGGGGCAACGCAGTTCCTTGGTCAGTTCGCGGAAACGCTCGCGGTCTGCGTCCTTGGCAAACTCGTAGGTGTCGATGGCGGCGTGGGCCACGCCGACCAGACCCAGCGCCAGGATTGCTGCGGCTAACAGACGCTTCATGGTGTGGCCTCGTCGACCAGCGCCTGGTACTTGGCGGCCAACTGCTCGCGCCAGACCACCTCGTCGATCACGCCGACGTATTTGTCGCGGATCACGCCCTTGGCATCGATAAAGAAGGTTTCCGGGGCGCCGTACACGCCGAGGTTCAGGCCGAGGTTGCCGTCTTCATCGCGGATATCCAGCTGATACGGGTTGTGGAATTCCGCCAGCCACTTCAAGGCCGCCGCATTGTCGTCCTTGTAGTTGATGCCGTAGATCACCACGCCCTTCTCGGCCAGTTTGTTCAGCACCGGGTGTTCGACACGGCAGGAGATGCACCAGGTGCCCCACACATTGACCAGCGCCGGTTTGCCGAGCAGGTCGGCCTGGGTCAGGGTCTTGTCGCCCTGCACCGTCGGCAGGCTGAAGGCCGGGAAAGGTTTGCCGATCATCGCCGAGGGCAACTCGGCCGGGTCCAGGTACAAGCCGCGATACAAAAACACCGCCATCACCAGAAAGGCCGCCAGCGGTAACACCATCAACCAACGCTTCATGCCGCCGCTCCTTGCAGGCCGAGCGCTTCACGCACCCGGCTCTTGACCTTGACCCGATAACGCCGGTCCAGCGCGGCGAGCAAACCACCGAAGCCGGTGAGCAACCCGCCGAACCAGATCCAACGCACGAACGGTTTCACATGCACACGCACTGCCCAGGCGCCCTCGCCCAGCGGTTCACCCAGCGCCACATACAGGTCGCGGGTGAAACCGGCGTCGATCCCGGCTTCGGTCATCATCGAACTCTGCACGGTGTACAGGCGTTTTTCCGGGTGCAGCACGGCGATTTCCTTGCCGTTGCGCACTACACGCACGGTGCCTTTGTCGGAGGTGAAATTCGGCCCTTCGAAGTGCTTGGCGCCTTCGAAAATAAAGTGGTAACCGGCCAGGTCCATCGACTCGCCCGGCGCCAGGCGCAGGTCGCGCTCGGCGCTGTTCTGGCTGGACAGCACCACGCCGAGGGCGCACACGGCAATGCCGATGTGGGCGATCTGCATGCCCCAGTAGCTGCGGGTCAGCGTCGGCAGGCCTTTGATCAAGCCTTTATGGCGGGTCTTGTCGACGATATCGCGCACACCGGCCAGCAACACCCAGGCGGCGAGCAGGAAGGTCGCGAGCACCGCCCAGTTGAAGTCGCCGTAAGCGATCCCGGCGATCACCGCCAAGGCCACACTGCCAAGCAGCACCGGCATCAGCATGCCGGCCAGCCATTTGACCGGGGTGTCTTTCCAGCGCACCAGCACGCCGATGGCCATCACCCCCATCAACAGGCCCATCAACGGAATAAACAACGCGTTGAAGTACGGCGGGCCGACGGACAGCTTGGCGCCGCTCAACGCATCCAGCACCAGCGGGTACAGGGTGCCGAGCAGAATCATCGACGCGGCCACCACCAACACCAGGTTATTGCCCAGCAGCAAGGTTTCCCGTGACCACAGGTTGAAGCCGACCTGGCTCTTGACCACGGGTGCGCGCAACGCGAATAACGTCAGCGAGCCGCCGACCACAAACAGCAGGAAGATCAGGATGAACACGCCGCGCTCCGGGTCGGAGGCAAACGCATGCACCGACGTCAGTACGCCCGAACGCACAAGGAACGTGCCGAGCAGGCTGAGGGAAAATGCCGCGATGGCCAGCAGCACGGTCCAGCTCTTGAACACGCCACGTTTTTCAGTGACGGCCAGCGAGTGAATCAACGCGGTGCCGACCAGCCAGGGCATAAACGAGGCGTTTTCCACCGGGTCCCAGAACCACCAGCCGCCCCAGCCGAGTTCGTAGTAGGCCCACCACGAGCCCAACGTGATGCCAATACCGAGAAAGGCCCAGGCCACGATGGTCCACGGCCGCGACCAGCGCGCCCAGGCCGCATCCAGGCGCCCGCCGAGCAGAGCGGCGATAGCGAAGGCGAAGGCCACCGAGAACCCCACGTACCCCATGTAGAGCATCGGCGGGTGCACGATCAGGCCGATGTCCTGCAGCAGTGGGTTGAGGTCGCGCCCGTCCGCCGGGATCTGCGGCAGGATGCGGCTGAACGGGTTGGAGGTCATGATCAGGAACAGCAGGAAGCCGATGCTGATCATGCCCATCACCGCCAGCACCCGCGCCAGCATCACTTGCGGCAACTGGCGCGAGAACACCGACACGGCGAAGGTCCAGCCGCCGAGGATCAACGCCCACAGCAGCAGCGAGCCTTCGTGGGCGCCCCACACGGCGCTGAATTTGTAGTACCACGGCAAGGCGCTGTTGGAGTTATTGGCCACGTAGGCGACGGAAAAATCGTCGGTCATAAAGGCATACGTCAGGCAGCCAAACGCAAACAGCAGGAACGCAAACTGACCCCAGGCGGCCGGCTGCGCCAGGCTCATCCACAGGCGGTCGCCGCGCCACGCGCCGAGCAACGGCACCACGGCCTGCACGATGGCAAAGCACAGGGCGAGGATCATCGCCAACTGGCCCAGCTCCGGAATAAACAGTGCGGACGTCATGGCTTAGCCCTCCTTGGCAGGCTGTGCGTTTGAGCCAGGCGCGGATTGGCCGCTGTCTTTCAAGGCCTTGGTGACCTCGGGCGGCATGTATTTTTCGTCGTGCTTGGCCAGCACTTCATCGGCGACGACTACGCCGTCGGCATTGAGTTTGCCCAGGGCGACGATGCCCTGGCCTTCGCGGAACAGATCCGGGAGGATGCCGCGGTAGGTGATGGTCACGGCCTTGTTGAAATCGGTGACCACGAAGGTCACGTCCAGCGAATCGCCGGAACGCTTCAAAGACCCCTTCTCCACCATGCCACCCGCGCGAATCCGCGTATCGACCGGTGCCTCGCCGTTGGCGATCTGGGTCGGGGTGTAGAACAGGTTGATGTTCTCCCGCAGGGCGCTCATCGCCAGGCCCACGGCAATGCTCACGCCGGCCAGGATGGCCAGGATGATCAACAGACGCTTTCTACGCAGCGGATTCACTTTTCGGTCTCCCGGCGCAAACGACGCGCCTCTTGTTGCAGGTAACGCTTGCGGGCCAGGATCGGCGCGGCGACGTTGAGGGCCAGCACCGCCAGGCAGATGCCATAGGCCGTCCAGACATACAGGCCGTGATGGCCCATGGCGAGAAACTCGCTGAAAGAAGCAAAACTCATGCGCGGGCTCCCAGGCTGTTTTGCACTTCGGCCTTGACCCAACTGGTACGGGCTTCGCGCTTGAGCACTTCGAGGCGCATGCGCATCAGCAGCACGGCGCCGAAGAAGCAGTAGAAGCCCAACACCATCAGCAACAGCGGCGCCCACATTTCCACCGGCATGGCAGGTTTTTCCGTCAGGGTGAAAGTGGCGCCCTGGTGCAGGGTGTTCCACCACTCCACCGAGTATTTGATGATCGGAATGTTGATCACGCCGACAATCGCCAGCACCGCGCAGGCCTTGGCGGCGCTGTCGCGATTGCTGATCGCGTTGCCCAGGGCAATCAGGCCGAAGTACAGGAACAGCAGGATCAGCATCGACGTCAGCCGCGCATCCCACACCCACCACGAGCCCCACGTGGGTTTGCCCCAGATCGCCCCGGTGAGCAGCGCCACGGCGGTCATCCACGCGCCGATGGGCGCCGCACATTGCAGGGCGACGTCGGCGAGTTTCATCTTCCAGACCAGGCCGACCACGCCGCACACCGCCAGCATCACGTAGCAGGACTGGGCCAGCATCGCGGCGGGGACGTGGATATAGATGATGCGAAAGCTGTTGCCTTGCTGGTAGTCGGGCGGCGCGAAGGCCAGGCCCCAGACCAGGCCGATGCCGATCAGCAACACGGCGGCGACGCTCAACCACGGCAGCAGCTTGCCGCTGATGCCGTAGAACCATTTGGGCGAGCCGAGCTTGTGAAACCAGGTCCAGTTCATTGCTGTTTCCATCACGGTTGTTTCTCGTCGTTGCGAGAAACGCAGGGTCTTTACTGACTCAGCCATAACGCTGGGTCAGACCTCATTATTCGCCGACGCTGATCTTCAGGCCAGCCGCTATAGCAAAGGGTGTCAGGGTTACCGCCAGGGCGGTCAGGCTGCCAAGCCACAGCAGGTAACCGGTCGCCGGCATGCCCATGAGCGCGGCCTGCAAGGCGCCGCTGCCCAGGATCAACACCGGGATATACAAAGGCAGAATCAGCAGGGCCAGTAACAGGCCACCGCGCTTCAAACCGACGGTCAACGCTGCGCCCACCGCCCCCAACAGGCTGAGCACCGGCGTACCGAGCAACAAGGACAGCAGCAATACGGGCAGGCATTCCACCGGCAAGCCCAGCATCATCGCCAGCAGCGGCGAGAGCAAGACTAGCGCCAAGCCGGAAAAAGCCCAGTGTGCCAGTACCTTTGCCAATACCAGAAGCGGCAAAGGGTGCGACGAAAGGACCCACTGTTCCAGGGAACCGTCTTCGAAATCGCTGCGAAACAGCCCGTCCAGCGAGAGCAGGACCGACAACAGCGCTGCCACCCACACCAACCCCGGGGACAAGGTTTGCAACAGTTTAGTCTCGGGGCCGACCGCCAACGGGAACAGCGCGACGACGATGGCGAAAAATACCAGCGGGTTGGCCAACTCGGCCGGGCGACGGCACAACAGCCGCGCTTCGCGGGCCACCAGCAGGGCAAACACACTCATGCCGACCACCGCGCCAGGTCCAGCTCACGGTAACCGGCGGGCATGCGCGTGAGGGTATGGTGAGTGGTCAGTACGATCAAACCGCCCTGCTCGCAGTGCCGGGCCAGGTGCTCTTCCAACTGGGCGACGCCTTGCTTGTCGAGGGCGGTGAAGGGTTCGTCAAGAATCCACAACGGCGGGCCGGGCAAGTACAAACGCGCCAGGGCCACGCGGCGCTGTTGGCCGGCGGACAGGGTGTGGCAGGGAACGTCTTCGAAACCCTTGAGGCCGACTGCGCCGAGCGCCTGCCAGATCGCCTCGCGGGATGCCGGGTGATGCAGGGCGCTGAGCCAGCTGAGGTTTTCTTCGGGTGTGAGCACGTCCTTGATGCCGGCGGCGTGGCCGATCCAGATCAAGTTGCGCGCCAGTTCGCTGCGTTGTTCGTTGAGGGGCTTGCCGTTGAGTCGCACTTCACCGGCCGTCGGCTGCATCAACCCGGCCAGCAGGCGCAGCAAACTGGTCTTGCCGCTGCCGTTGGGGCCGCTGATTTGCACCATGTCGCCGCCCGCCAGGCGCAGTTCGAGGTGTTCGAACAGCAGGCGCAGGTCACGCTCACAGGCAAGCGCTACGGCTTCAAGAATAGGGCTGGTCAAGAGATCGCGGGCCTTTACGGTTCAAGTCGGTGGTGCAGCGGCCGTTAAAGAGAAATGCACAATAACGGCTTTGGCGACCGATTTTAGAGAGCTGGATCAAATAGTTGTGAGGTTTTTACCGCTCTCTTTGCAGACGGGCGGCATTATACATGCGATGCCCTACTCTAAAGAGGGCAATTTCCCCAGAGACGACGCGCGCGATGACCGGTGAGATCAACCTTCCTACGCTTGCACCCGCCCCGGCAGCCGGGCCTGCCCCGCTGCCGGCGAGCGGTGCGTTGCTGAAACTGCTCGAGCCGCAGATCGGGCTGATTGACCCCGGCAAAACCGCGAATGCAGAAGTCATCGCGCTTAAACAAGGCGGTGAAGCCTTTCAGTTGCTGCTCAAGCTCACGCTCGACGGCGGCCGCCAGACCCTGGTGCAGGCCAGTAGCGCCCAGCCCCTGCCACTGGGCAGCAACGTGGCGGTCAGCCAGACGCCTGCGGGCAACCTGACCCTCAGCCTGCAACAGGCCTTGAGCGCGAATGTTGCAGCCTTGACGCGCATCGATACCAATCAAATACCGGTGGGCACGCTGTTGCAGGCCAAGGTGCTGACCACGCAGGTGCTGCCGCAGGGCACGGCGCAACCGGCGATTTACCGTTCACTGGTGACCGTGCTCAACAATGCCCTGGCTGGCGCCACACTGACCGTGGAAAGCCCGCAACCCCTGCGCGTGGGCAGTTTGCTCAGCGCCGTAGTGCAAAACCCACAGACCCTGAATTTCGTGCCGTTAAGCGGGCTCAAGGATCAATTAGCGGTCACGCAACAACTGGCCACCCAACAAAGTCGCCAGGGCTCGCTTGACGCGGTCTTCAGCGCGATCCAGAACCTGCCGCGTGGCGACAGCACGTCCGCCGACCTGCGCGCGGCGGCCGACCGTCTGCTTGCCGCCCTGCCCGACCTGGCACAGGTCAGCAACCCCAAGGTGCTGGCGCAAGTGGTGCAAAACAGCGGGGCGTTTCTGGAAGCCAAATTGCTCGCCGGGCAAAACCCGCAGGTCCCGCCGCTGGATATGAAGGGCGCCTTGCTGCGGCTGGTCGCGGACCTGGTGCCCGCCCTGCCCGCCAACACCAACCTGAGTGCCATCATCGCCGCCAACACCCTGGCCCAGGCGATGCCGAATTTTGTGCGCAGCCCGCTCAATACCCTCGGCCAGGTCAGCGCCAAGCAGACACCCGCCGGCTTTCCGCTGCCTGAACGGCTGATGGCGAAGCTGGAAGGCGAAGGCGACCTGGAAAACCTGCTGCGCCTGGCCGCCGGGGCGATCTCGCGGTTGCAGAGCCACCAGCTGTCGAGCCTGGAACAGACCGGCACCACCGCCGACGGCCGCCTGCAAACCACCTGGCAGCTGGAAATCCCCATGCGCACCCTGCAGGACATCGTGCCGCTGCAGGTCAAGTTCCAGCGCGAAGAACCGGCGCCGGACAAGGATCAGCCCGAACGCAAGGACCGCAAGGACCCGAAGCAGATGCTCTGGCGCGTCGAACTGGCCTTTGACATGGAGCCGCTGGGGCCGTTGCAGGTCCAGGCGCAGCTGTCCCAGGGCAAGCTGTCCAGCCAGTTGTGGGCGACACGGCCATTCACCGCCAGCCTGATCGAAAGCCATCTGGACAGCCTGCGCGAACGGCTGGTGACGTCAGGCCTCAACGTCGGCGACCTCGATTGCCACCTTGGCACGCCGCCGCGCGGGCCGAAAACCGGACTGGAGCAACGCTGGGTGGACGAAACCGCATGAAAAATTCCACCCCACCGCGCCAGGCGATTGCCCTCAAGTACGACGGCCAACAGGCGCCCACCCTGACCGCCAAGGGCGACGACGCCCTGGCCGAAGCGATCCTGAAATTGGCGCGGGAAAACGAAGTGCCGATCTATGAAAATGCCGAGCTGGTGAAGCTGCTGGCGAGGATGGAGCTGGGGGACAGCATCCCGGAAGAGCTGTACCGCACCATCGCCGAGATCATTGCGTTTGCCTGGACGCTGAAGGGCAAGTTCCCGGTGGGGTATGACCCGGATGCCAGGCCAGTGGAGCGGGATGTGACTGAGCGTGGGGATGATTACTGATTTTTATCGGATACACGCCAATCAAATGAGGCAGCGGGCTTGCTCGCGAATGCGGCGTGTCAG